>JANLRK010000216.1:0-13784 GCA_031361585.1 Pirellula sp.
GAATCATCCCGACAGCGCCTCAGACTTAATACGGCGAGGTGCAAAGCGAATTGAACAGTCTAGCGCAGCGGTTCGCCAGCAAGCGGCCATTGAAACAAAACAAGGGCTAAATCCCGAATCCCAAGTCTGACCCCAAGCAAGGCATCCGCCAAGTCTGACCCCAAGCAAGGCATCCGGGGGGCCATGCTACGTTGCTGGTAGCTGGGACTCGTCGTGCCATTTAATTAATTGTTGGTTTCCGACTCGGGTACAAAAATCGCCGAACGTCTCCTTTGCGACGCGATCTGTCTTAAACGCTACGAACAAAGGCTTTAGTGTTGAGACGATATTCTCAAACGGCACAAGGTCTTTGAAAATGAAGGCGAGTCTCGTGCCGAGTCGCGTGCCACCTACGTACATCGTATACTTCCCTTTTGCCTTGCCCACTAATCCGATGTCCGCATTGTATGGCCTTGCGCAACCGTTCGGGCAGCCCGTCATTCGGAGTGTAAACAATTCCTTGTCCAGTCCCAAGTCTGCGAGAACTTTTTCCAGATCATCGATCAAGCCCGGGAGCGCGCGTTCGCTTTCGGTGATCGCCAATCCACATGTAGGCATAGCGACGCAAGCGATGGACCAACGACGTACATTGGAGATCTCTTCGGAAAGCGGCAATCCTCGCTTCTTAATGAGCGCCTCGAGTTTGCTTTTGTTCTTTTCCTCGATGTCGCAGAACAGAATACTTTGGTGTGCAGTGAGTCGAATCTCGGGATTCAACTCGTGGCAAATGTCTCTTAGTGCCGCTTTCCATGCGCGGTCCTCGTTGTCGTACAATCGGCCATTCTCGACGTTGAATCCGTAAAACCACTTCCCGTCCCCTTGCTCGTCCCACCCCATATGATCGTTGTGTTCTCGAACTTCATCGGGAGTGCAATCGTCCAATGGACTACCATAGTACTCTTCGACCTTGCCTCGGAACCAATCGATACCTTCGTCGTGAATCAAGTACTTGAGACGAGCTCGTTTTCGGTCGCCGCGGAAACCGAAATCGCGTTGGACTTTGACAACCGCTTCAGCTACGCCAATGGCTTGTTCTGTGGTCGCGAATGCCATGCGCGTTGCCAAGCGAGGAAACGTTTTCTTGGCACTTGGAGTGATACCCAAGCCGCCTCCGACCGCAACATTGTATCCAATAACTTTGCCATCTCGGATGACAGCGATATAGCCTAAGCAATTGGTGTATACGTCCGTGCAGTTGTCCTCTGGCAAAGCGATGGCTGTTTTAAACTTGCGTGGCAAGTAGGTTTTGCCATAGATCGGTTCATACACTTCATCGCTACCCCCCTCAAGCGTTTCTTCGCCCGAGTCAGGATCCTTTAGCCACAACTCGTAGTAGGCCTTTGTGCTGGGAGCCAAGTGCATTGCTAGATCATAGGCGAGCTTTTGGATCACCGGACGAATGTTGTCCTTGTACGGAGCCGGGCATGCCATTACGTTTCGATTCACGTCACCACACGCAGACAATGTACTTAGATGAACATCGTTGATACGGCGAATGCATTGTCGCAGATCGGATTTAAGAATGCCGTGGAGTTGTAGGCCCTGTCGCGTTGTTACCTTGAGCGTTGTATTGCCGATCTCATCGCACAAATCAAGATGCGCGAGCAGTTGGGGGCTGGTCATGATGCCAGCCGGAATTCGACTTCGCACCATAAAGCTGTAGGCTTTTTCTGACTTGCCGCTTTCGGTTGCGGCGCCTCGGGCTTCCCGATCGTCTTGCTGGTAAGTCCCGTGGAACTTCAATAATTGGATATCCTCTTTACCGAAATGGGTTGTCGGAGCTGCGAGTTCGGCTCCAATAGTTCCGCGGAGATAGTTGCTAGCTGTTTTCATTCCTTCGACAGGACTAAGCTTTTCTTCGGCAGGATTTTCGTTATCGGCCATTTGGAAAATGTTTTCTAGCGTATGAGCATGATTGGTCGCGAATAGGACCGGGTGGCTCGACGAACCACCTAGGGAAACAATATAACAAATGAGGATTTTGACGATATCCCGAAAGTCAGGACGCTGGCGGCTGACGGCTGCGGTTTTTATTCACAACACTTTACAGTAACAATTCTAATGACCGCTCGTATTTTAGATGGCAAATCAATTGCGTTCCAAATCCGCAAGGAAATAGCAATTGAAGTGTCGGCCTTGTTTCAACAACGCGGCATTCAACCTTGTTTGGCGGCTATTCTGGTCGGAGACGATCCTGCAAGTCACGTGTATGTTCGAAACAAGGAAATTGCGTGTGAAAAAGCTGGTATTCAAAGCCGCCTTTTTCGAATGCCGAGCAGCACGACGACAACCGAACTCCTCGGTCTTCTTGCTCAACTAAATAGCGATGGCAAAATCCATGGGATATTGGTTCAGTTGCCGTTACCTATGCAAATCAATGAGCGACAAGTGCTCGACGCAGTCGCGCCTGCAAAGGACGTGGACGCTTTCGCTCCTGAAAACGTTGGTCTAATCTCGCAAGGACGTCCACGTTATTTGCCCTGCACCCCTCATGGCGTCATGCAATTGCTTGGGCGCTGCGAAATCGAAACAGCAGGCAAAGAGGTAGTTGTTGTTGGTAGAAGCGACATTGTTGGGAAACCGCTAGTATCGATGTTTCTACAGAAGAATGGACCAATGGGGCCAACCAACGCCAATTCAACGGTGACATGCTGCCACAGTCAATCCGCTGACTTAGGCAAAATTACACGGCGAGCCGAGATCCTCGTGGTTGCCATAGGCAGGCCTAGGTTTATTACATCCGACATGGTTAGTCCCGGTGCAGTGGTGATCGATGTTGGCATCAATCGGTTGGGTGATCGAATTGTTGGTGACGTCGATTTCGAACCGGTGGCCAAAATAGCCAGCGCGATCACGCCGGTGCCGGGGGGGATTGGACCATTGACTATCGCAATGCTTCTGCGGAATACACTCACCGCAGCAAGTCAAGCCGATTAAGGAGTTCGTGGCCGACGCTGCTAGCGTCGGCTTGGGTGCTGGCAGCGCGTCGGCTCGGATGCTGGCAGCATCCGCCACGATTACACCACCTCTGGCACAATGAACGGGGCACGATACTCTCGTTTTAGGAATTTGTTGGCTTGCTCCGAATCGCTTCCTACAAACTTCTCCGTTTTGGGATCAATGGTCAACATCGGACCTAACTTGAGGCCAGCGTTTTCCATGGTCAACGAATGAGACGACATCAATTGCTTCATCTCGTCTACGAGCGATGTCCATTCTTTTACTTCGACACGTTGAGCATTGACCATCGAAAAGGCACTGCCAGTTCGATACGCGATATTAGCCAGATTGCACCAGCCTGTGGTGTCATGCCCGACTTGAACATCTGAGTTGAGGATCGTCCTGTCTCGCTTGCGAACGGCATCGAGGAAGTTTTGTTGATGGAGCGTTCCCCCGCTGTTACCTTTAAACTCCTTGATTTGTTTTCCATCCTTATCGAACGCAGCTCCACGACCGCGTTGACCTTCGAATCGCCCTCCTTCGCAATAGGCGACGTACCCACTTCCTGGTCCTGGGCACTTGGGAGATTTATTGCTTTCAGGCGACGCAGGTAGATTGGTTAGTCCAATAACAACTGGAATTGAGCCCGTGTCGAAATAGACGAAATGGACATTCGGGGTTTCTCCACCATCGTTCCATGCAACACGGCCACCGCCACCGAATATTCGTTTTGGTAGCGACACTTTATCCAAGAATACGTTGTTGCGGAGATCGTCTAAAACATGGACGCCCCAATTCCCCATTTCGCCAGAGCCGGTATTCCAGTCCCAGTGCCAATCGTAATGAAGACTATTGCGGAAGATCGGTTTTTCTTGAGCAGGCCCGAGCCACAAGTTGTAATCGACATGCGAATCGATCTGCAGTGGCGTCGTTCGAATCCCAATAGGCTCTCGTACTCCATAGCGATTGACACGGGCTGAAAGAATATTTCCAAGAACTTTTTCCTCATGTAGGAATTTTTTGATTTCAGCTTGCATCGGATCAGATCGCTGTTGGGTACCAACTTGGCAAATACGATTGTATTTGCGGGCGGCCGCGATGGTTTGCTGGCCTTCCCATTGACTGTGGGACAACGGCTTTTCGACATAGACGTCTTTGCCAGCTTGCATCGCCCAAATAGCTGCGAGGCAATGCCAATGATTGCAAGCGGCGATGACTACCGCATCGATTTGCTTGTCATCGATAAGTGCCCGAAGATCAGAAAAGCCTTTGGCTTCAGGCGCAAACTTTTCCTTGTAGGATGCTACCTTGCTACTATCCGGATCGCATAGGCCAACGATTTTTGTGCCGGTAAGTTTGGAGAAAACAGGCAGATGTTCACCCGCTCGCCCCCCGCAACCGATAAATCCGAGGCGAATCTCGCTGTTCGACTGAGAATAGACACGCGTTGAAGAAACGCCGGCTAAGGCTCCTGTTGCGGCCACGGCTTTCACGAAGTTTCGACGGGAAACGGATTTCATTTTTGTTTGTCTCGAGATCTGCATTGCAAAGAGTTGTATGTTCGCGAAAAACGGGCTGACGGCCGCTTGATATGCCGCTAAATGTTAGCAGCACGCAGGCCCTCGCTCAATCTTTGGGATGAAAAAGAACGGCAAGTTGTATTTTCTATTGACTCGGCGCTTACCAATCTTCTATGAATTGCCCAAATCATGAAAGTAGCAATATTACTGCCGACTTGGGTAGGTGACACGTGCATGGCCACGCCGACTATTCGGGCGCTTCGCGATGGTCTACCCAACGTCGATGAACTCTGCGTTGTGGGACGCTATGCGCCCGTGGCGGTTCTCGAAGGAACGCCTTGGATTGACTCATCGATAATCTACAAGCCCAGGTCAACGGATTCGAAAATAGTCTCGAGGCGTGGATTGGTCGCCAAGCTAAAGCGCCGTGGCTTTAACATGGTCGTGTTGTTGCCAAATTCATTGTCAGCTGGCTTGATTGGTTATTTGTCTGGGGCTAAGCGGCGCGTAGGGTACGCAAAGGATGGTAGGAGTTGGCTTCTGACCGATCCAATTCCACAGTGGGACGGCGTGGTCGATCATAGCAAAAAGCCAACCATCGACTATTATCTCCAAATTGCCAATCGTTTGGGCTGTTCGATAGTCGACCGCAGGATGCAGTTGTTCGTATCGGACTCGGATCAGAAGCTTGCAAAAGATCTATATTCCAGATTCCAATTCTCGTCGGAAAGTCCGACAGTTGTTTTCAATACTTCGTCCGCCACGGCGGCTTCACGGCTGTGGCCGGTCGGGCACGCAAGCCGTGCGGCAAAATTGCTTGCCGATCAATTTGGAATTCAAATCATCGTGCACTGTGGGCCATCGGACCGAGAGCGTGCGAATGCGATAGCCTTTGGAGCCTCGCATCGTTTAGTGAAGAGCATGGGACACATCGAAGATATCCCAATCGGTCTTAGCAAAGCCCTGTTATCGCAAGCAAACGTGGTCGTGTCTACGGATAGTGGCCCGCGACACATGGCTATCGCGCTGGACAAACGGGTCGTAAGCCTCTTTGGGCCGACAGCTCCCGAGGGCACTCAAACGTACAATCAGCCCGAGACGATATTGCAAGTGCCGATGGATTGCCAGCCTTGTGGAAAAGCCAAATGCCCGTTAGTTCACAATAACTGCATGCATGGTTTAGCGTATCCGGTTGTGGTCGATGCTGTTCTAAAATTGATTGGGATTTCAAACGGGAGTGGTGCGTTGGAGTTTGAGAACCGTTTAGCCCTTCCTAGAAGTGCCGCCTAGTTGCTGCTACAATTCAAACTACATTCAAAGAGCCCATGTGCAAGCGCTTCGCTTTGCCATCGCGATACCGAGAGCCATTTCTAAACATGCAACGCAATCCTTCGATGGATTTGACCCAATTCATCCGCGCTATTCCGGATTTCCCAAAGCCAGGCATCTTGTTTCGCGACATTACTCCGCTTCTCGGGAATACGACTGCATTTCGTGAGACCATTGCTCGTATGGCGGACCCGTTTCGGGGCCAGAAAATTGATAGTCTGGTCGCGGCAGAGGCCAGAGGGTTCATTTTCGCAGCTCCGCTAGCGATCGAGCTTGGTGCCGCGTTTGTTCCCGTACGCAAGCCTGGAAAATTGCCACATGATAGGCATTCCTTTAGCTACGACCTTGAGTACGGCAGTGACACCCTGGAAATGCACAAAGACGGTGTCACGATCGGTCAACGCGTTTTGGTTGTTGATGATTTGTTAGCGACAGGTGGAACGGTTGAGGCCTGTTGCAAATTATTGTCCAACATTCAAGTCGAAATCGTTGGCTGCTTGTTCTGTATCGAGTTGGTCGGATTAAACGGCAGATCGCGGCTTGCACCGCATCAAGTTGTCAGCTTGCTATCGTATTAAAACAGTCTCAAAGTTTAACAGTCTCAAAGTTCATTAGCCAATTTGGACAAAGCCTCACCGATGCATTCAGAGTCAAAGCAAGCGGACGGTACCGAGGACATTCTGATGGATGTTGGGCTTGAAGTCGATGAGTTCGAAACTGAGGACATGGAAAGTGCGGGCGATGGTCGCAGGGCTAGGCCGCGATGGTTGGTCCCTCTACTGTTGCTTTTGGCAACGTTGATCTCAATGACCTGGGCTGGCATAGCGGCTTGGTCACCGATGGGCTTACTTGGAAACGCTTATGAAAGTGGTTCGTTATTTGAGGTTAGGCGACATGTTTTGGCAAACTGGATTCCAGGCCTGCTCTTTTCGGTTTCTTTGACGATTATTCTCGGAGCCCACGAGTTAGGTCATTACTTCGCGACACGCATTTATCGAATTCAATCCAGTTTGCCGATTTTTATTCCCTTTCCGATCAGTCCGACAGGAACCTGCGGTGCTGTAATTTTGATGGATGGTATGAGGGCCGATCGACGTCAAATTTTCGACATTGGGCTCGCAGGCCCATTGGCAGGATTGGTTTTCGCGATCCCTATTGCCGCAATTGGGCTCATGTATGGACAACCTCCTCAGACCAGAGGGCAGCCAGTGCACTTTGGTCAGCCGATCGCAATTCAAGCCTTAGCCCGGCTCTTTCCGGTTCAAATGGCTACCAGTAATAAATCTGGCGGCAATCGCGAAACGATTCGAGCAGAAAGCATAAGCAACGAAGCCATGAACCCAATGCTCATGGCCGCCTGGGTTGGATTCTTAGTAACCGGGCTCAACATGGTTCCAATCAGTCAGCTCGATGGCGGCCATGTCATTTTCGGGTTGATGGGTCGCCGTTCGCGGTTGGTTTGTTGGCTCACATACTTGTCTTGCATAGGTTATGTCACCTATACGAGTATCCGCTTTGGCCAGCCAGAATACATCGTTATGCTGCTGCTAATACCAATGATGGGAATCGCTCACCCACCTAGCCGAGACGATGACGTCCCGTTGGGCTTGCCACGTCAAATCATCGGCGTAGCCTCACTTGCCATCCCGCTCTTATGCATCCCGATGCGACCCATCATCCTATAGGATCGGACGGTGCCTCTGCTTGCTTGCAAGCTAGTGATTCAATTCCGTCACTATCTAGCGGGTCGTGCTATCGCGATTCGGCTTTCGTTGTCGACGCTTGCGTCGATTGGATGAACTTGGGCGCGGTGATTCGTCGATGCGATTGGTGTGTAACTTCTAGGTCTTCCGCAGTATCTTTGACCTTGGAGAGCGATTTGACTGCATCCTTCCGCATCATTTGCAAGCCATTGACTACGGTCCTGGGAGTAGGCCAGTGTTCTTCCAGTTTGCGACCCCACTCATGAAGCCGCTGAAGTAGTTGTTGGTCGATTCTGCGTACTCGGGTTGCAGCACGTGCGATAACTAGTTGTTCATCTTTTCTCAACTGCCACAACTGCAAGATTTCCTCAAAGTCGATTGGTTCATAGGACTGGTGAAGAAAAATGAAATCGCCTCGGGCTAGGCAAAGAACCGATTCAACCGATTGTGCAGGTCCAACCGAATTCGTGTTACGAATAACATTGACTTGAGGATACTTTCGTCGCAAATCATCGAGAACTTCTGGCGTTGCATCGTCTGATTTGTCATCAACGATGATCAACTGTACGTCCTGACTCAATTCGCAGAGCAATTCGAGGAGCCCTTCCACTCGCTGCTTGACCTGTGCTTGACGATCCCGTACGGGGAAAATAATACTGAGAGATTCTGGCATGCTTTGACTCGATCCCGACGCAAACTCGACGCAAATACGTTCTGAGGATATCGGTTTGAGCGGTGCATAAGTTGTGTTTTCGATGAAGAAATCGCTCTTTCTGGAAAGTAGGGATTATGGGGGGAAACGTTCAGTGCCCGATCTCGAATTCTAGATTTTCTTCTTGGCGGAATCCCAAACGGCGACCTACCGTTCCTGGTTGATTCTCGCAGTCATCCATTGTTGTGACGGTTGAAGCGATTGAATCAGTTATTTCTTAAGTTCCTTACGCCGAAGTTGCTTAGCATGTCCCACACGAACATCCGATCGACTCGCTCCGTCTTGCCAACAGTCTTGCATGCTGTTGATTCCATAGTGCTCTGTTTGACATTGCCGCTAGTGCAGTGGCTAACGGCACAGCCATTGAACCAGTCGACGACCATATGCAGCTTGGTGGCCTGCGTGTTGTTGTTTTTGATAGGTGAATTGTTTGGCATGTACAAACCAGGACGCGGTCGTTCGGCAGACCATGAGGTTGGATTGGCGACTGCAGCTTGGACGGTTACGTATTTTTGCCTCATGGCAATTGGGCTTTTTACCCGGACATCGGATACCTTTTCCAGGTCATCAATGTGCGTCTGGTATTTCATTGGTGGGCTATTCGTTTTATGCACACATATGTGCGTTAGAAGCATCCTTGAATCACTCGGCCGTCATGGATACGGACTGCGCAGGACCGCAATTGTCGGCTCTAACAGGTTAGGGCTAGAGATCGCCCGCAACGCAACAATATCGACGGACAGTGGGCTTAAGATAGTTGGCTTTTTCGATGATCGTGGACAAGGCCGACGATCCGATCTTTCTGAAAACATGCCGCCTTTCGTTGGTGACTGCGACAAGCTATTGGAGATGATCGGAACGGGAGAAATCGATACGGTCTTAATTACGTTGCCAATGCGAGCCGAGAAACGGATTCAGTCCGTTCTCGATCGTCTAGCCAATACAACGGCATCAGCGTATATCGTTCCTGATTTTTTTGTGTTTGAGTTGCTACACTCGCGTTGGACTCACGTTGGTGGGTTGCCGGTCGTAAGCGTTTTTGAATCACCCATGTACGGCGTCGATGGTTGGCTCAAACGGGCTTTGGATTTGTCGATCAGTTTGGTTGGCATTGTTCTTATTTCGCCGGTACTTTTGATTTGTAGTTTGTTGGTGCGAGTGTCATCGGCCGGGCCCATTTTTTTTCGTCAAAAACGATATGGTTTGGATGGGAAGGAAATCTTGGTTTGGAAGTTTCGATCGATGTACACTTGCGACAACGGGCCGATAGTAAAGCAAGCTACCAAAAACGATCCGCGAATCACTCCGGTTGGAGCATTCCTTCGCAAGACTTCCATGGACGAGCTTCCACAGCTTTTCAATGTCGTACTTGGGTCGATGTCATTGGTGGGGCCGCGTCCGCATGCGAATGCACATAACGAACACTTTCGGAAACTAATTCGCGGTTACATGATGCGGCACAAAGTCAAGCCCGGGATAACGGGACTTGCACAAGTTGAGGGCAGCCGAGGCGAGACCGATACGGTAGAAAAGATGGAAGCCCGCATTTCGCTTGACCATCGGTATATCCGAGATTGGTCCATCTGGATGGATATTAAGATTCTGTTTAAAACCATTTTCGTGGTTTTAAAACGCGACGCTTACTAACGCTAGGCAAAGAGAAATACCCCGGCCTGTTGCAGTGAGGCGGACACTACGAACAGGCCGATGGGGTACCTCTGCAATCGGCGTACCGACGCAAAACCAAATGGCTGCAAATCGTTAAGTCAAAACATCGAGAGCGTGGAGGCTCGGAATTGCTTCCTCGACACTCCGCCACTCAGTCGACGTTGGGTAGAACAGAGTCTTTGCCCAACAAACAGGCAAAAACTGGTTGTTTGACTTAGAATGCAATGTTTGTGCCAAACGCCATTTCGCTGGAAAGAAGTGCGAAAAGCCTGGATGACAATCGGTTCAATGTCGCTAAGCTATGATAAATATGATAAAGCAGTTGTTTGACGGCTCATTCTTCCCTTGCTGGACATCTTGGAGACGCACGCTTGTGAGGCTACTGCTTAAATTCGCGGCATCATCCTAGTGAACCTCCCACTCCAATGTGATGTCTAGAGGGAGACGGTTGCACGATTTTTCAAATCTCTACGCCAAAAGTTGATTCATGACGACTTCATCTCAATCGCAGGCCGAACGGTCCATCACGATTTTCGACACAACATTGCGCGATGGCGAGCAATCGCCGGGAGCAAGCATGAATTTGTCTGAAAAACTAGAGGTAGCTCAGGCGTTAGCGAATTTGGGTGTCGATGTGATGGAAGCTGGATTTCCAATCGCGTCTCCCGGTGATTTTGAAGCGGTGCGGGAGATAGCGACCACCATTCGAGGACCGATCATTTGCGGATTGGCGCGGTGTAACGACGGTGACATCGATCGTGCATGGGAAGCGTTGCAAAAAGCCAAGCAAGCAAGGATTCACGTTTTTTTGGCCACAAGTGCCATTCACCGAGAATTCAAATTGAGAATGACTCAGGATGAGATCATTGCACGGGCGGTAAACGGGGTCGAAAGAGCCGTTTCCTATTGCGATGACGTCGAATTCTCAGCCGAGGATGCTGCGAGGACTGAAATCGATTTCCTTTGCCGGGTCGTTGAGGCGGCGATTAACGCAGGTGCAACGACCATCAACATTCCCGATACCGTGGGGTACACGACGCCCAACGAGATGTTCCAACGCATTGAATCGCTGATCCACCGCGTGCCAAACATCGACAAAGCTGTTTTGAGTTGCCATTGCCACGATGATTTAGGTATGGCCGTCGCCAACTCCTTGGCGGCCGTTCAAGCCGGTGCGGGCCAAATCGAATGCACTATCAACGGTATCGGAGAACGCGCAGGAAACTGTTCGCTGGAAGAGGTCGTAATGGCCATGCGAACTAGACATGAACTGTACCATACGAAGACTCGAATCGTTACGGAACGTTTGGTTCCAGTCAGCCGATTGCTTTGCAAGATCACAGGTCTCGACGTTCAACGCAACAAAGCGATCGTCGGTCGCAACGCATTTGCTCATGAGGCGGGCATTCATCAAGATGGCATGCTCAAAGAGCGAAGCACCTACGAAATCATGCGCCCAGAAGATGTTGGATTCTCTAAGACCGATCTCGTGCTTGGAAAGCACAGTGGCCGCGCGGCATTGGCCGATCGAGCGCGAGATTTAGGATACCACCTAACGGGAGAGCAGTTGCAAACTGTTTTCGAACAGTTCAAAACGCTGGCTGATAAGAAAAAAGAAATTTACGACGGCGACATTGTTGCGTTGATTCAGCAGCAGATTAGTGGCCCTTCGCAACGCGTTTGGTCTCTAACTTCGTTCTCCGTCTCTAGCGGTACGGGCAAAGTCCCATCGGTCGAACTTACCCTACAACACGGTGAAGAGCAGTTTACGGAACGCGTTGAACAAGGGGATGGACCGATCGATGCAGCTTTTTGGGCCGTCGAGAAAATCACAGGCATCAAAGTCGTGTGCAAAGATTTCCGAGTTCGAAGTGCGACCATTGGTCGAGACGCGTTGGGTGAAGTCACTGTCGAGGTTGAGCACGAGGGGCAACAATACCGCGGCATGGGTGCGTCTACGGATTCAGTCGAATCAACCATCCTCGCGATGCTCAACGCGGTGAACCGAATCGTGACCGAAAAAGCACTTCGATCTCAATCGAGAGTAACACCTCAGGACAGCTGAGCGTCGTACTGAATCAAAGGTGCATAGGCTTGTGTAGAACGGCACTCCGTGCCGTTTTTTTCGGCACGGAGTGCCGAGCTACACTTAACGAATTATGTCATTGAGTCGTCGATTGCGACGTAGTACACTAATGGGGCACCTTGAAAGGCGCAACGAACGTCAAACCCCCTCTCCCTCTCTGGAGTCCTGCACATGCGTAACTTGAATCGCTGTTTGTTTCTGGCGATAGGTAGCCTGAGTTTTTCACTTTCAGCGAATGCACAAGAGTCCCCATTAAAAGATCGCGCGCAATTGGATCCTAATCCGGTTACGCCGGTAGTGATCAATGCCGAACTGACAGCAATCGATCGGTATGTTGCTGCACCTGATGCGAGTTACAAATGGGAATTGGTGAACACGCAGACGACACCCGCTGGGACGCTTTACGTTATCGATCTTAAATCCCAGACTTGGCTCCGCCCTGACGAAGTAGATCGACCACTTTGGCAACACTGGCTTAGCATTTTTAAGCCCGCAGGCGTGACCTCGAACAAAGCCTTGATGTTCATCGCAGGAGGAGGAAATGGAGGCGAAGCGCCGAAGGGATTGGATCCGATGTTAGCCGCAATTGCAGGTGCCACCAAAAGCGTTGTCGCAGAACTGAAGCAAATACCCAATCAACCCTTGATTTTCCACGGTGATGGCAAGCCACGAAAAGAAGATGACTTGATCGGCTACACATGGGACCAGTACATCAAAACAGGGGACGATCGCTGGCCGGCTCGAGGACCTATGACCAAAGCGGTGGTACGTGCGATGGATACCGTCGAGGCATTTCTCGGCAGTGACGCCGGAGGCAAATTGCCCGTAAACCAATTCGTCGTGGCTGGCGGTTCAAAACGCGGGTGGACTACTTGGATGACGGCGGCGGTCGACAAGCGTGTCATTGGGATTGCCCCATTGGTAATCGATGTTCTCAATGTAGACGTATCGATGCGACATCACTATGGTGCGTACGGGTTTTGGGCGCCCTCTATCGGCGATTATGTCAACCATCGGCTTATGCAGCGCCGCGATACCAAACGCTATACAGAACTTATGCAACTAGAGGATCCGTTTGCTTATCGCAATCGTTTCACCATGCCTAAATGCATTGTGAATGCTACGGGTGATCAATTCTTCCTTCCAGACTCGTCGCAGTTTTATTTCGATGAACTCCCTGGCGAAAAGCAACTGTGCTACGTCCCGAATGCGGATCATTCGCTGAAGGACTCCATTGCGATCGATACGTTGATCGCATTTCATCACACGATCGTTCACGGAACTCCACGGCCGGAATTCACTTGGAAGTTCGACGACAAGAACAAGCTACAAGTGCAATGCAAAACGCAACCCAAGCGAGTTATACTTTGGCAAGCATTGAATGAAGACGCTCGCGATTTCCGAGTCGAGGCCATCGGAAAGGCATACAAGTCGACGGACTTGAAAGAGATCGCCGACGGGATTTTTGAAGCGCACTTAGGAACGCCCAAAAAAGGCTGGCAGGCGTCTTTTATCCAATGCGAATTCGATGTTGGAGCCCCCGTTCCCATGCGACTAAGCACTTCGGTAAAGGTTCTGCCTGACGTCCTTCCGTTCTTAAGCAAGCCAATTCCAAAGGACTAAGGCAAGCTGCAGATTGAAATCTACCAGTAGCATGGCCCCCTGGGCCGTGCGAAACTCGGGCCAGGGGCCCAAGCTACGGTAGACCAAGTCCTTCGGCTCGCCTAATAGGACACTTTTCTGACAAATAATGGAATTCGCTGCCGCCAATTGTGCGGCTATCTTGG
>JANLRK010000225.1:0-31812 GCA_031361585.1 Pirellula sp.
TTCCCCTCGTCATCGTACGTGTAAGTAAATCCAAGACCGGCGGTCGTTTGGTTGTTGGTAGCCGTCGTGTAGCCGCTACTGTTGCGGTTGCCGTTGGCGTCAAAACCGTAGGTCTCATCCGTCTGAGTCGTATGATCGGCAAAGGTTAATTGTGAGGTGGCATCATAGGTAAAGGCCGACACACCCTCGATGGTCGAATCGACGCTAGTCGGTCGCGACATGCCATCGTAGGCATACGTGTAACCGGCCAACGTCGTCGAACCTTGTTTGTGAGTAAGAGTGCTCATTCGATTGATCGTGTCGAACGTGGTATCGGTCGTTGCCACACCATTGGTCGTACCCGTGCTCTGACAACGCGTCACATTGGTCCGTTGGCTGAGCGCATTGTAAGCAATCGTTACGTGCTTGGATGTCACTGCATTGCCTCCGGATTGGCTTTGCTGGACAATGTCCGTCAGCCGCTGCAATGCATCAAATTGGTACGTGTTCTTGAAATCATTTGAACTGCCGCTTGTGGCTTTGAGTTCCGTTCGATTGCTAGCTGAGTCAAACGATTGATTGAAGCTCACGGTTGGCGTTAAGCCGTTGACTGTGTTTGCAATCGTCGTTGCTCGCCCCAGATTATCACGTGTGTAGGTGATGGTCGACGATGGGTCGCTGAGAGAAGTCAGTTCGTCAGCGGCGTTGTATGCACTCGTGATCGTCCGTGTTGTGCTGCCATTGGTGGCGTTGGCCGCGTCGCCAAAGACTTGGCTAACATTGGTGAGCACTTGTGTGCCGCCAAAGGTCAACGTAAAGCTCCCGCTGCTGCCGGTGACACTCACATTGTCGATGCCTACGAAGCCGTCGAGAGCCGTTTTCAGTTGCGATGCAGTGATGGACGGCGACAAAGGGGCCGTGATCTCTCCGTTGTAAGCCAGCCGCCAAGTCCCACTGCTTGCGTTAGCGAGCGCAATCGTTTGGACTTCGGAAAAGACGCCGCCGGTGGCCGTAGTTGTATTGAAGCCTGTGGCGGTTGAGTACATATCCGCTAGGCCGCTGACGTCGATGGTTGTCTGCGGTACGTTGGTTGCGGCCTTGCCATTGCGAAACGTCAATGTGAGTGTTCGGTCCGTGCTATTGGGGCTGGCCAATTCGACTAAGACGTTCCCAGTGCCAATCGTTGAGAGCCCCTCCAAAGCGGTTTGAATTGTTGCAGCAGACGCGTTCCACGCAATCGCCCCAGTTGTCTGACCATTGTGCGAAAGCGTGTAGGTTCCGGCGATGGAGGAACCGGAGAATGTCCAGCCAACGCTTTGCTTTTCGTTGATCGAACCCCCTTCTTGAGTGACTGCAACCGTCAGCGTGGGGGCCGTCGTTCCGGATTGCCATTTCTCCGCCGTTTGACGATCGAGCGTATCGAACTCGTATTGGATCGCGCGCCCAGTGCGGTCGATCGTTCGTGTTAAATTACCGGCTACGTCGTAAACGGTACTCTTCGATTTGGAAAGGCTATTTGTATTGAGGACTTGGCGGTTGAGGCCATCGTATGCAAAATTTGTCGTGTTATTGACAGGGTCCTTCAAGGAAGTCAAGTTGCTGGCCAGATCGTACGTAAAGATGGTCGAACCGGAGAGCGGGTTCGTTTTACTGGTCAATCGATTCACCGAGTCATAGACGAAAGTCGTTACTGGCCGAGTCAGCGAGCCACTTCCGTCGGGGTCAGGGTCGGTCTGCTTAGTGAGATTGCCATAATAATCATGTTCATAGCTCGTTACATTGCTTTGGCTGTCCGTCGTGCTGGCGATTTTACCACGGGCATCGCGAGCGATCGTAATAGCGTGTCCGAGTGCGTCGGTGACTTTCGAGAGGCCCGAGGCGCTATATTCGTTCGTAGTGACCGGAGCGGCAAGCGAACCGGCACCATCTGGGTCGGGATCTGTCTTGGTTAAGACTCGGCCCATGTAATCGAAGGTATAGGAAGTCACACCGCCGCGTGGATCGGTCGTGCTCGTAATCCAGTTGGCTGCATTGTAGGCTTTGCTCACGACGGGACTCGTCAGTGAGCCACCTCCGTCAGGGTCGGGATAGGTAACGCTGGTGGGTCGCTGCTGGTTGTCGTATGCGGTTGTGGTCACGCGGCTCAAGGGATCGGTAATGGTGGTCCGGTCACCGCGCGTGTTGTAGCCAATCTGAAAAACCGGGGAGCTGAGTGAGCCGGAACCGTCTGGATCAGGCTTAGTGACCTTGGTAACCCAACTGCGACTGTTGTATTCCACCGCAGTAACACGGTCGAAGCCACGATTCATGCTGGTTTCACGCCCCATGTTGTCATACACGTGGCTAACGATCAAACTAAATTGGCTACCAGCGCCGTCGGCATCGGGCAGCGTTTCATTGGCGACTAGCCCTCGACTGTTGTAAGTGAGCGATGTTGTGTATCCACGCCCATCCGTTTGGGTGGCAAGTTGACCAGCTAACGTATAGGTCATGGTCGCTTGCGCATAAATCGTGCTGTAACCATCGGACGACTGAATTTTCTGAGAAACAACCCGGCCCGCAGCATCATAGCCAATGGCCATTCGATCGGCCGATTCTCCAAGCGTGCCTGCCCGATAGTTGCTGATCAATCGCCCTGCGTTGTCATAACGCCAGTTTTCCACAATACTGGCATCCATGACATCTACTTTGGTAAGCATGCGATTGTCCGCATCAAACGTAAATGGGTAGGACCCAACGAAATAGCTCTCCGGTGATGAGCGACTAATCACGTTTCCGGCTGCATCGAAAGTCCGACTGTCCTCAGGTCGGGACAGCGCGCCCGCACCGTCTGGATCAGGATATATGATTTTGGAAATCCAGCCCCGGTTGTTGTATTCTATGTCGGTCACGTTGCTGAGTGGATCGGTCTGTTTGATGTTTCGCGACATAGCGTCATAGCCAAATTGCGTAACAGCCGAGACGCGATTGGTAACGGATGTTTGGCGTCCAAGGCTATCAAAAACGTTGGTTGTGGTTTTGCCCAGTTCGTCGACCGAGGTTAGCGTTTGATTGGCTGTGTTGTACGTAAACGTTTGCGTTGAAGCATCTGGATTGGTAAGCGTGACCAATCGCCCGTTGGAGTCGTAAGCGAGGCTAGTTACGGGCGCGGTGAGCGAACCTGTGCCGTCTGGATCGGGCGGCGTTATGCTGGTTGGAAGTCCTCGTGAGTTATTAACATAGGTCGTCGTAAATCCCGCTCCGTCAACACTGGTGAGCATATTGCCAAGCGAGTCAAAGGTCGACGAAACAATTCGACCGACGGGATCGGTGACTGTAAGCAGGCGATGCAACGTCGAGGAATAAGTGGCCGTTGTCACTCCGCCATCGGGTGCGACAACGTGAGTCAAATCGCCTGAACTGTTGTAACCCAACATCGAAAAGGAACCGGACATCGGCCCCGTACCATCCGGATCTGGATCATTCACTACGACAGGCAGTCCGTCCATGTTACGACTAACCGTTGAGACGTATCCAAGGGCGGTAAAGGACTCGGTCACCAGGCCATATCGATTCGTTCGGAATTTCCAAACGTTGCTGCGTTCATCGGTGACGGATGCTTGCGCGTCGACGGGCGCCTTGAGAGTATTACCGCTTGTTCCCGTGGGCAGGCCGATCGTTTCGACGGGAACTAATTGCCATGTTGTGCTGTCAGGATGGGTGATCGTCCGCAGGCGACCATCGGTTGTGTTGAAACTAAAGGAAGTGACGTTGGAAACCGCGTTGGTCGCGGACGTAAGCTTGCCGGAAGTATAACCGAATGCAAACACAGGTGCGGTTAACGCGCCAGCGCCATCCGGATCGGTTAGCGTATAGCTGGTGAGATTGCCACTGCTGATGGTGAGCGTCGTCGTGCGTCCAGAGTAGTGCGCGATGCTGCTGACTTTGCCGGACGTGTAGTTGAAATTGGTTACTCGGCTGAATGGGTCCGTAATGGAAATCAACTCGTTGGCGATACCATCGCTGTTACGATCAGCGTAGGCAAAGCTGATGGTATTGGAATTGGTGTCGACGATACTCGTCAATAGACCGGTCGTTGAAAAGTTGGAGACGACACCGGTTTTGCTTGTAAGAGTGAAGGTATTGGTACCGGTTTTGACGAGCGTGCTATAGCTAGTGTCGCCGTCAGCATGGAGATAATTGGAGCCGGACTTTGCAAACCAGAGCGTATCACCATTACCATTTACTAAGAGTGCACCCGCGCTGCTATCAACGACCCGATGGAGTCCATCGAGCCACCATCCGGTACCGAACTCGCTGGCGGAGCGATTCACGATGGATTGTTTGCCTGTGAACGACTGGTTGGTGGTGACGCCACCAATAGTTGTTGCGACAGTCAGCGTGTAATCGTACATGCCGGTGGCCAGCGAGGAACCGTCAGCTTGCAAGGCAAAACGCAGCGATTGACCAGTGACCATGCCCGACGTGGCGTAACTGTAGGTCGTCCCAACCGTTCCGTTGAAGGTCAATTGAGCTGTGATTGCACTCGGGACGGAGACACCAGGAGCAAGTTGCGTTTCGACCGCGATGATCGGTTTGAAGAGAGAATCACTGCGATAAATGAGCGTTTGGTCGGGCGTGAGTTGTTCGGTTAGCGATAGGTTCCCGGTGGTCAACTGGGATTCAATGGTGGTGTTGTTTTGGAGATTTTGTGCGGCGAGCAGTTTTGTGCCAACGGCAATGGTTACCGTGGCGACGTTGCTATCGAGCGAGCCATCGTTGACTTTGTAGGTAAAGCTGTCGATGCCCGAGAAGCCTGTGTTTGGCCTATAGGTAAACGTGCCATTTGTTCCGAATGCGATGAGAGTTCCTAAGGATGGGTTCGTCACGAGGCTGGAGGTAATTGATCCGCCATCGATATCAAGATCGTTGGCCAGCAAGTGTGCGGGGTTAGACGATGTCGTGACAACCAGATCCGTGCTGATGCTCGTATAGAACGTCGCATCATTGTTGGCGATCGGAACAGCGGCCATGAGATGGCGGGGTTCCAAGGATTCAAACAATGTCTGATGGTGAGTACTCCAACAGCTGGGTCGATAACGAAGACCAGAAATTTCCTTTAGAGCCTTACGAAATGCATTGCGGTTGCGTTCCTGGCTGACGAGAGCAACCATTCGAGCGACACTACTGCGCAAGAGAGAGAGAGAGAGGCAATAATTGAACCATAATCAACAAATCCTTATTGAAAGGCTGCAGAGCGGGAACAATTGGTGAAATTGTTTTACGCTGGGAGCAAGACCGAACGGACAGGACACGTGATGGTTTGTAGGACGCAGAGATCGGAAACCTACCGAAGATGTGCGAGAAGCAAATCAAGAGTGATGAACCCGAATAGAAGGCCTAGAATTTCTAGACGCAATGGGCACAAGCGAAAAAACTAAGAATAATTCTATGTTCGTCAGTGTATTTGTGTCATGCATTTTCGCTTAATCAACGCCCGCATGCATTTGCGACATTGCGACATTAATTTCGGAAAAAAGAAAACTAATTTCGACGCGAAACTCTAGCAATGCGACCCGCCTCCTGAAAACTACCTAAGAAGCACAGTTCGATTTGCCGAATTTTCGTACGCCGGCGCGGGGGCACGGGCCGGCACGGGGCGTATCTAAGTGGACGGCTGCCTTGGTGCCTGGGGGGTGAATCGCCAACCAACAAGCTCCAGGACCGCATCGGTTGTATTTGCATTAGTCTCCGATCATGAAATCGGTACCTTGGCGCGTCATATCTATGGGAACAACTCCCGTGTGCATGGCACCGCTCCCAAGGCGACGGGGAAGCGATGCCATGGGGAGGATTCCATAGAGTAAAAACGCGAGCGGGGAGCATGATATACTAATGTAGCATGGCCACCTCTGCCGTGTGTCCATCTGCAGCGTGGCCCCTGGGCGTGGGTCGCTCGGCTGTAGTAGCCGTTTTGCGCTCGGGCCAAGCCCCAAATCTAAGATGCCTTTCCAAAGTACATCAATTCGAGGTTGCAATGCATCTTGTGCTGAGTCTGATTATCTATGGATTGTTCAGTGTCGTCGTAGGGAGTTACGATGAGTCAGCCATTGCGGACGATTTGACTCCGAAACGTTCGCCTGTCATGGAACACGTCAAGGTATACGCGGAGCAGGGACACGTTGGCGGTTGGAACCCATAGCGGCAACTTTACTTTAGCCCGCGACGAACCAGCAGGGCATCTACGGTTGGTTCCTGGCCTCGAAAATCTTTGTACTGCTGCATGACTTCACGGGATCCACCTCGCGATAGAACTTTATCGCGATAGAGCGCACCGTTGGCGGCGGTCAGTCCACCAAGTTTGCCCATGTGAGCAAATGCATCTGCGGCCAAAACCTCACTCCAAAGATACGCATAGTAGCCGGCCGAGTAACCACCTGACCACACGTGGGCAAAATAGGACGTTCGATAACGAGGTGGTACTGGAGCGTAATCCATGCCATAACTTTTCAGCAATTGGTTCTCAAATGCGACCACGTCGGTTGGGACTTCGTTGGTCGAAATGGAATGCCAGCCGAGGTCTAACAATGCTGCCGAAACATACTCCAGTGTTTCGTAACCTTTGTTGAATTTATTGGCAGCGATGCTCTTGTCCAAAAGATCCTTCGGAATAGTCTGGCCAGTCTTGTAGTGCCGCGCATAGTTGTTTAGCACTTCGGGATAAATCGCCCAGTCCTCGTGAAACGTCGATGGGAACTCGACGAAGTCGCGGGGTACCGAGGTGCCACTGAGGGTTGGGTATTCAACAGAAGAAAACAGCCCATGAACTCCATGTCCAAGTTCATGAAACATGGTTGTTACATGGTCCAAACTTAAAAGGGTCGGTTCACCAGCAGCAGGCAAGGGGATATTCATCACATTGACAACCACTGGCAACTGATTCAATAGTCGAGACTGCGAGACAAAGGCATCCATCCAAGCCCCACCTTGTTTTGCATCGCGATGGAAGTAATCGGCATAGAATAAACCGATTTGCTTTCCGTCGGCACCTAGGACATCAAAGACCCGGACAGTTGGGTGGTAGACCGGCAAGTCCTTTCGTTCTTTGAATTGGATTCCGTAGAGTTTTCCGTACGTGTAGAAAACGCCGTTTTGGAGCACACTCTCCATCTCGAAGTAAGGCTTTACTAGATTCTCATCGATCTGATATTTTTCGGCTCGAACCTTCTCGGAGTAGAATTCCCAATCCCATGCCTCGGGCTCGCCGCCGATTCCATCGCGTTTCATGAATTCCATGATGTCACTCGCTTCGAGTTTGGCCTTGGCGAGAACTCCTGGTGCTAGGTCGCGGAGCATTTTGAACGCTGCCTCTGGTTTGAGTGCCATTTGGTTCTCGAGTGTAAAAGCTGCGTGACTTGGATAGCCGAGTAGTTTTGCTCGCTCTGCTCGGAGGCGGGCTAGTTTCAGAACCAGGTTTCGATTGTCTAATCCGCCTGATTCTCCAAGGCCCCGATTGGCAGAAGCCAGCCAAACGCGTTTCCTGAGTTCGCGATCATTGAGCGAGAGCAACACGGGTTGACGTGTCGTGTTGGTAATAGCCAATAAATACTTACCATCGAGACCTTTCGCGATGGCGGCTTCCTTGGCTGCAGCTATATCCGCCGTTGACATTCCAGCCAACTGCGTGATGTCTGCGACGATGACACCTCGTTCTTTGGTGATCGCCAATAGGTTTTGTTGGAACTGAGTCGTCAATGTCGATAGCTCTTCGTTGATGGCCCGAACACGAGTTTGCTGCTGCTCATCGAGTCTAGCACCGGCTCTCACAAAGTTTTCGTAGTACTCCTTGAGCAAGCGTTGTTGTTCTTCGTTCCAGGTTTGCTCGGTGCGTTGTCGCCAAAGGGATTCGACGCGTGCAAAGAGTTTATTGTTGAGGTAGATATCGTCCGAATGTGAAGCCAAGCGAGGAGCAATCTTCTCCTCAATTTCCTGAATTTTCTCGTCCGTATTGGCAGTCGTCATGTTGAAGAACACGGACTGAACTCGTTCCAGTATTTCGCCCGACTTTTCCAGAGCAATCAAGGTGTTTTCGAAGGTTGGGGCAGAAGTCGATTCAGCAATTTCACGGACTTGTTGGAGCTGTTGGGACATGCCCGCGTCAAACGCAGGAAGATAATGATCATGTTGTATGATGGCAAAGTCCGGTGCAAGCAATGCCAGTTTGCTCGGCAATAGAAAAGGGTTTTCGGTTTGCATTCGAATCATTCGAGCGTTTCGAGAAGTTGAAGTTGAAAAGGAGTTCACTGGAAGAACGGATTGCGCGAAGCCATCGTTGCAACAAGCAGTCAAAACCGCAGACAGGAGGATTGTACGCTTGGCTATTCTGTTCAAGGGATTCGTCAAGATATTGTGTTCCTCTATACGTTCGTAGGTGGCCGCTAGCCACAATGCAAAACCGTTGCGTTGACGTGCGCGGCTAGCGCCAGCGGCTCAAATAAATTGACCAAAGTGAGTGCCATTGGGCGCTTTTCCCTTGTCGCTCACAATGGGAATGCCAATCGGCTTGTGCTGCTCCGCTACTTGGGTGTTTTGATCGATGGATCGGCTTTTTTGGCTGCTTTGAAGGCTGCGTCCGCCTCAGCTTTCTTGCCTCGCTTGGCAAGTAGCGTTCCTTTGGCAAGAAGCAATTGTGCAGCGTTCGGCGATCCTTGTTCCGCATGATCTAGGTCCGCTTGGGCTTTCTCGACATCGCCCGTCTCGCTGTAGCAACGGGAGCGCAGCAAGAGTGCCACCGCATACATATCGGCCGATAGGCCGCCGGCCGATATGGACTTTTCCAGCAATGGCAACGCCTGCTTGTAGTCGCCAGAGTCCACCAATGGCACCGCCTCATCAAATGACATTTGTGCGGTTCTATTGTCGCTTTCACGAACCTTCGAACCACATCCAATGATGAGAGCGAAAAACATCACGAATGTAAAAAGCAGTGACCAGTGTTGGATTTGCAATTTCATTGGGATCATTCGCTTGAATAGACTTCGCCACCATCTCTTGTACCCATGGATCGCCAGACCAGGAGGTCGACTGAGCTACTGACGAAACGAACGGAGCCATCACCCATCGACGCGTTGACACCGCCAGTGTGCAAACTGCGAGCGGACATGATGGCATGTTCGCCTGGCGCATCAGGAATCGCGCTCCGCGTTCCGCAATCAATCGACTTCCAATTGGGCGGTGCGACGTGGTTATACATTGTGCTTGAATAGAATCCGAAGGGCCAACCATTCGAAAAATCGGTTCCTTGCAGCCAACGTCCCGCGGAGTTGAAATTGAAACCACCGTTCACTTGTGGAGCCATGGCACCGCATTCAGTCATCAATACGTCTGCGTCGATCAAACCTTGTGGGCGACTAAGCAAATTGGTAACGTCCTCGATCGCAGGTAGTCCGGTCAAGGATCGCCCACTACCCTTGGTTCTTTCAGAAAAGAAGGTGGTGTTCGACAGGCCATCGGTTATTGCGCCAACACTCAGACCGTTGCCCATGGAAAACGCGCCGTTTCCTTTTGACGAAAATCCGGCTGGCGAATTCGCTTCGAGATCGTTTCGGTCCGATCCTCGCGATCCGCCAAATGGAGTTGAACCTCCAAAATTATAGCGGTAGTTGTTTTCCGTGATTAGGACCCCAGTGTTCGGGCAGGACGGGCAAATGAAAAGTCCAGCCGCGTTCGCGTAAGCCTGATAGTTTGCATTGACTGGAGTTACGCCACCACCGGTGGTCATCCGTACAGATGTCGGTTTGCTGAAATCGATCAGGTTGTAAATGTTGTTCTGCTCCATATACGGCAGGATAAACGTATGTACGGAACGGAAGCCGGTAGAGGAGCCGGGTGCCAAAGTAGCTGGATAGCTGGTGTAGTTTTGCTGCACCACTCCATTGATTGTAAAGTCCGGTGACAATCGGCCCGGTGGGAATTTGCGAACAGCTGATTCATAGTTAAGTGTCGCCAATCCAAGTTGCTTGAGATTGTTGGAGCACTGCATACGCCTCGCTGCTTCGCGAGCTGCCTGAACCGCTGGAAGAAGCAACCCAACCAAAATCCCAATTATTGCTATTACCACCAAAAGTTCCACCAAAGTAAACCCTTGATGAACGTGTGATCTTTTGTTCATTCTCGACACCCTGTTTCAAAAATAAATTGCGAAAGAACTGCCATTGACCTGCGCGAACACAGTTGATAACGAATTAGCGTAGCGAAACACAGGATTCCTTCAACTGATATAAGCCAAATAATTGTTGAAATCGTCCAGGAGAATAAAGTAACCAGACAAAGGGAATTTGTCTGTGTATTTAAACAGTTGTTACTGGGTGTTTTAGGATTCCATTAACGCGTGGCAGTGGGTGTTGTTAGGGCTTTGAAGTTCGGTCCATCCTCATTGAACGAGTTGGTGCACTGCTAGGCACAACCCATAATGGTCACGAACAATGTCCTGCCTTGCGCGCGTTCCCTGTGTTCGCACAGGTAAATTCCTTGCCACGTCCCGAACGCCAGGGTTCCATTCGCAATGGGAATCGTCAAGCTGCAGCCTAGCAAGGAGGATTTGATATGGGCAGGCATATCATCTGGTCCTTCGATTGTATGAACATAATTCAAGTTCTCAGGAACTACGTGATTGAGTGCCATCTCCAGGTCCTTCCTTACATCGGGGTCGGCATTTTCATTAATGCTGAGGCTTGCGGATGTGTGCTGAATGAAGACATGCATCAACCCAATTCGCACCGACGGTAGAAAGTCCAATTCCTTGATAACTTTCGATGTAATCAAGTGGCATCCTCGAACGAAGGCCGGAAGCTGAATTGTTTTTTGGGACCAATGCATGGCGTTTCTTCCTCGTGATGCCGACAGGATCTAGAATGGTCAGGTTACGAACCAAGCATGGTACGCATTATAGTCCTTTTGCGCCACGGAATACTCGGAACACAGGGAAGGAATAATGGAGCGAACATTACCCTTTGAATGACCACCGGAGCGATTGTCAACCAGTGGTTCTTCTGCATTTCGCTGTCGTCGTCCTCTTGACGGTCCTGGCATTGTCAGCATACTTCGTTCATCAAGGCAACCTATTACTTAGTCATCTTCCAAGGAACCAAGGCCTCTCTTATGCGTCGCGCAAAAATTACGATTATCGGTGCGGGAAATGTAGGTGCTACATGTGCACATTGGTGCGCAGCAGGCGAACTGGGAGATGTCGTATTGCTCGACGTTCCACAAACGGAAAACATGCCCAAGGGGAAGGCCCTAGATTTAATGCAAGCTTCCCCCATTATGGGTTTCGATAGCAGGCTTGTTGGTTCAACCGATTATGCAGACACGGTGAATAGCGATGTCGTGGTCATTACCGCCGGAATCGCGCGTAAACCCGGCATGAGTCGCGACGACCTATTGAGTACCAACGCCAAGATTGTAACGAGCGTCGCAGAGCAAGTGAAAGCCAGTAGTCCGAACGCAGTCGTGATCGTTGTCAGCAATCCGTTGGACGCCATGGTTCAACGAGCCTTTCAGGTTCTTGGCTTTCCGTCCGAACGCGTCATCGGCCAAGCTGGAGTTTTGGACACAGCTCGGTTCCGTGCGTTCTTGGCGATGGAGCTCAATGTGAGTGTGGAAGATATCTCGGCGATGTTGATGGGCGGCCATGGTGACACGATGGTGCCAATTGCCAGCTGTACCTCTGTGGGTGGCATACCCGTTACGCAATTGATTAGGCCGGAACGGCTTGCCGAGATTGTGCAGCGAACCAGGGATGGCGGCGCTGAAATAGTCTCTCTATTGAAGACAGGCTCTGCATACTACGCACCGGCTGCAGCTACTGCACAAATGGTTGAAGCTATTGTGCGTGACAAAAAGCGGCTCCTCCCAGTAGCGGCCCTTTGCAACTCGGAATACGGAGTGGGTGGGTATTACGTCGGAGTGCCAGTCGTTCTCGGTAGCAACGGCGTGGAGAAAATCATCGAATTGTCGCTTACCGATTCCGAAAAAGCCGCGTTTCAAAAGAGCGTGGATGCGGTCAAGTCTTTGGTGGCAACAATGGAGAAACTTCTAGCAACGGTTTAGCTCTGTGGCTTGACCAACTCGAATGAAAGCATTCCAAATCAATTGTGGTCTCCCGATTTCTTGAGCCGTGCGCCATTGACGTAACACCAATGTCCTCAATACAACGTGAATTATCACGTTGACTTCGGCAAATCAACTCTCGTCCCTCATGCTCGTTTCAGCTGAATAGGAATTCTTGAATGAGTCGCCTCACGATGCTTATGGAATCGAACGGTAGTACTTCCCAATCCTTTCCTATTGCGTCAAGATGCCGGCCACTTGATGAAGCCGCAATCGACTTAAGTTTCCCACACCAATTGTTCGTACCAGAGCATTACGAGTCAGGGTACGATTACCCTCTCGTTGTTTGGCTACACAGTGACGCAAGTTGCGAACGAGAGCTCGACAATGTCATGATGTCATTGAGCTGTCGGAACTACATTGCTGTTGCTCCCCGGGCCAACCAAAAATGTCAAGGTAGAAGCCGACGCTTCCGTTGGGGATGTTCCAACAATGAGTGCGCTTTGGCAGAGGAACGGGTGTGGGATAGTGTGCAAGGGGTGGCTAGCCGATTGTCCGTCAATACCAACAAGGTCTTTTTGGCCGGGTTTGGTTCGGGCGGAACCATGGCTCAATGGATTGGGCTCAAGTACGCCAATCAAATCGCAGGCGTAGTCTCATTGAGTGGTTCCTTTCCCAAATCAGCGAGTGCGCTTTCCAATTGGAAACGAGCACGTAAACTTCCAGTACTGTTTTCCCAACGACGGGGGTCGACAATCTGCTGTGACGATGAACTTGTGAGAGCCGTTCGCATTTCACATCAAGCCGGATTGAGATACCAATTTTGCCAACTTCGATTCGAAGACGACGATAGCGATGAATCCAACGAACTGGACTCGACCATGCTAGACGCGGCCAATCGATTTATGATGGGTATTGTCACGGGAACAGAATTAAGCTTGGCGCCCGAAGAGACCTGCGATAACGAGTTTGTTGAATTTGGCTTTAACTGATGCATTCTGACGCAATGCTCATTGAACTGAGGGATGTGAGCATCGAACGAGACCGTACTCGAATTCTTGATCGCCTAAATCTTCGCATCCCACAGAACCAGCATGTTGCCATCGTTGGTCCAAATGGCTCCGGAAAATCGACATTGCTGAAATTGCTGATGCGATTCTTCTACCCTTCGGTCGTCGATGAGCAATCTGGGGAAGTTCGTATTTTGGGTCGAGAAGAGTGGAACGTCTGGGAACTTCGCTCCCGTCTTGGATTCGTGAGCTCTGAAATAGACCATCACGTCACCGTTGGGCGCTCGGCTCGACTCAGTGCGCTCCAATCGGTGCTAACAGGATTTTTCTCTGCGGAGCTTGAACCGGATCCAGTCTCTTTGACGGACGAGATGCAGTTTGAAGCCAAACGACTCCTCCAATTGTTTCAAGTCGATAGTGAATCCCATAAGTTCATCGGCCACATGTCAACCGGGGAGAGACGCCGAATCCTTTTGGCTCGAGCATTGGTCCAGCAACCGCAAGCGATTGTTTTAGACGAGCCGACAAGCGGATTGGATATTCGCGCTCGCGCAGAATTCTTGATTCTCTTGAATGAGATAGCGAGCTTGGGCACACAGATTGTGTTGGTCACACACCACGTCGAAGAGATATTGCCAAGCATTGAACGCACGATTCTTTTGAAGGCAGGACGTATTTTTTTTGATGGCTCAACGCGAATTGCCCTAAGCGAAAAGTCATTAACTGCACTGTTCAACAAACGTATCCAAATCGATCAAGATGGTGCTGGGTTTTTCCATGCTCGCTTGCATTAGGTGGATGTAGCTTAAAAGCAGAACAAATCCGCTGGGCAAGCCAGCGTGTAGCCTAAAAGCAGAACAAATCCGCTGGGCAAGCCAGCGGTATTTTTTTTTGCGAGGGAGGTGTGCAGCGTTTTTTGAAAATCCCGCGCGACTTGTGCCGCGGTTCGTTCGGGCGGTTGCTACTTAATCGTTAACCGAATATATCGAACGAATCGTTCCAGGACCGTTTTGGATTCCAGTCGAAAGAACACTGAAGCGACTGCCCCTTTGATCTTGGTCTTGACGTCTCCTTGAGCTTCCACGGTGACTTGGTAATGTGGAGATTCAGGCTGCAACAAACCTTTTTCGTTTCTGAGGGAAACGAGCATCGGGTCCCCGACCAGTTCCTGTGGAAGCTCCAAAACGGGATCCGGAGAAATGCGATCAACCTTGCTTCGAACTGAACTGGCTACGTCAGAATCGAGAATGCATTCTGCATTCATTCCGGTTCGCATCTCTTTGATTGACGACTCGGCTACAAACGCCCGGAAAATGATTTTCTGTTTGGGAGTGAACCATCCTAAGAGTGTTCCTCGCTCTACCAAGCAGCCTAAATTGCTGCTATGCGTCGGATGTTTTGCCAATCTAAGGTCAATGGGTGACACGATCGATGGTCGAAGTACAATCGACGAGGGGATAAAATATCCATCTGTGGGCGCTCGTAGTACAAGTGCCTCGATCTCAGGAATCAGTAGCTCTCTTTTGGACTCCAATTCTCTCAATATTTCGAGCTGGGACGGAAGTTCGTAGGCGGAGGAAGAGTCGTTGATTGCATTCTTCTTGAGGATTGCGCATTTTGCAGTGAGTAGCGAAATTTCGTTATTCAAATCGCGCAGCTCCGATTCTTTTTCTGGACAATCCAGCTCCAGTACAATTCCCCCCTGATCGAAGCGTGAATCGAGATTCTTAACCGAGCGAATGGCCGCCGTTTGCGTTGCATAAATGGGCGATTTATTATCAAAGTCCAACACCCCGCGTGCACGCACATAGTTCGGAATGGGGAACGTAACGGCCAGATAAGCGCCTAGGATGAGCGTGGCAACAAGAATCAGAAATCGCATGATTCTTATTGGTTGTGAGGTGAAAAATTCTGCGTATAGGCTAGTGGAAGCTCGGACGGAAGACACGATCAATCCAGCCGAGATGGTGGCTAACACGAAGACTGCAAACAATCCCAATCCCAATGGAACCAAGGCAATCCAAACCAGCAAAGCCAGGAGAAAAAGAACGAGCAATCGATAAAGAGCCGAAAGGATAGAAAACGAAGCTAACGCGAAAACGTTTCTATCGAAGTCGGCTGGATTTGGTTTGCGACCGCCAAGCAGATTGACAAAAGTCTGCCACAATGCGGTTGAGCCCTGCTGCGCCAGGTTTGGAACCCCCCATAGATCCGACAGGGCAAAGTACCCGTCATACTTAAAGCACGGATTCCCATTGATGAGTATCGTACCGAGCGAACACATCAGCATAGTGCTGGCTGCCAGCGTGTGTTCAACCCCGTCGCGCGTGCTCAACCAGACAGCTGCCGCAAAACATGCGATCATCAATTCAACATAGATCCCAGCACCCGCTACGGCGGCTCGTTGCCACTTGGAGGAAAGTTTCCAGCAATCGGTTGTGTCGCAATAGAGACAAGGAGTAAAGAATAGAAACAGAACTCCAATTTCCTTGCAGTCGGCTCCCCATCGAGCGCATGCAAGAACATGGCCTAACTCATGCAATGACTTGATGAGAAGGAAGAGCACCAAAATCAAAGGCAAACGATCGCCTTGCATCCGCCTCACATCATAAAGGAGCTGCCCGGGATCGGCCAAAACCGCGCCCAAGACCAAGAATCCACACGCTATCAATGAAGCGAACAACCCAGTTGCCGTAATTGGATGAAAAAGGAGTTTCGCTAGAAGATGAAATAGCATTGAAAACCCGGACGGTTTCCAAATCGGCAAGCGTATTGACAACGGGCTAAATAGAATTTGCTTCCATAGTCCGAATCGACTCCTTCCTGATGCGTGTTGGTTTGATTCATATTGTTGCAAATTTTTTGGAAGCAACAGATGCGAGCTACTAAGTCTGTTGACAAGGATTTGAAGCCACTGGATTGAAACTGGCTTGTTGGGAAAGTTCTTCTGCAAGCGGACCGCAATCTCCGAAGATGACCATTTGCCGCTGAGTAGCGTTGCCGCCCTATGCTCCACGTCACTGAAATAGTAGAAGGCACCACTTATTGGATCTCGCGCGACCCATCGCTTTCCGTTTTCGTACGAGACCCATTCGACATCTGGTCGAAAACGAAGGTGCCGGTCATCTGCATTCATTGAATTCGACATGCTCATGGCAATCGACTAATAATGGTTGTCGGGCGGAGACCAGGACGTAGCCTTCCATCGGGATTGTCCACTTCTAAAAACACCCTGACCTGGGAGTTCAGCGGGTTTGCCTCCGGACTAATGAATACAAGTTTCGCGGAGGTCTCGATGGGCGATACGGTGCTCTCAACCAACACGCGTGCCGTCCTTCCAATCAGATCGGGCACCGCATCGATTGCGTTAATAAAACCCTCGATTCGAAGTTTATCGATTTGAACAATTTTGAGCACGACAGTACCTGGCTCAACCCATTCGCCAACTCGCTTCTCCATTGCGATGACGACACCCTCGCAGGGAGAAACAATCCGATGCCGATGTGACAAATCTGCGCTCAGTTTGTACTCCATCTCAGCCAGCGATACCTCCAGGGCTGCCATGGCTTGCAGATGAACAGCTCGCTCCGACTCGAGGCCCGCTCTGTCAAAGAGCAGTTTCAAACGATCAACTTCGTTTAGCGGATAGACATCCTTAACAAGAGAATTCGCTTCGATTGCTCGTCGATACTCATTTTCCGCAACAGCCCGATTCTTATCTGCAAGCCTCTTATCGATATCGTTGGTTTGCTTTTTCTCGGCAATGGCGATCGATAGTTTAGACTTCTCCATTTGAAGACGAACGGCAGTATCGCGGACGCGCCCCAGTTCCTGATTTTGCTTAACCGAGGATCCTTCCTTGACGTTTAACGCCACCACCATGCCTGAGACTTGCGCCGCAACCGAGGTTGACTCAATGGTTTTCAAGATGGCTCCCTCGACGTGAAGCTCCGTCGTGGGCTTGGTCTCCATTGGCTCGTCCAAGTCGACAGTCTGCGCTTGCGCATCATGCGAATGAACAAACACATTGAAGCCAACAAAAATGGTGAGCGGTAGAAAGTAGCCCGCGAACGATGGTTTTCGTAGTTCAGAAGAGCGAGCAGGGTACAAATTTATTTGCAACATGACGATGGATTGACCTAGTCTTTGTTTTTGGCAAACAGCCAAACTCTTTTTTGTAACGCCTCGACCATGGGACGACACCAAACGAACCAAAGCGGTTGTTGGCCGCAGTGAAAGTAAACGCGAGCATTTGCTCCCATATGCGACTTCTTTGCTACTTCATTTTCAAGACTTGCTAACGCAAGTAGATAGCAGCCAGTACCTTTGGGATTCTCCATGGCGTTTGCAATGTGCCGGACTTCGGCGGTAAAGTGCTCTCCCGGCAGACTCTCGAGGACAAAAGATACCGTTTGTGGCAACTCATTGTAATGTGCAAGCAGGTAGCCCGAGTCTCTATCGGCGACGTGGATGTTTAGCTGCCAAGCTCCGTTCAGATCGGCAATGCTGAACAATGAATCGCCTCGGCGAAGCGGACGAGCTTCTAGTTCTTTACGTAACTCCCTGGTTACTACAACTCCCTGAATAGGAGAGTGGATTGACAGTTTCGTTCGCTCTTGAGTTAGGAATACCAATTTTTCCTTGGATTGCCGTTCTTGCGTTTCGAGCAAGAGGATATCCGTCGAAATTCTAGTTTGAACCGCTAACGCATCCGGGGCAGACGTGGATACTTGATTGATCGCTACCCTGAGTCCATTTCGTTTCTCTCCGATTGCTCGTATCTGCCCGAGGACCTCCTCGATTTGAAGGTCGAGCGTAGGCGAGCGAAGCTTTGCAAGCGGTTGCCCGGCGACGACATTTTGCCCATCTTCTACAGACAGAGTATCGAGAAAGCCATCGATGTTTGCAAATATGGACCTGCGTTCAACGGGTTCGAGCAGTGCCTCTGCTTCGATAGTGAAGGTGCTTGGTGTAAACAAAAACCAAAGCGCAAGTACCGTTGCCAATAAAACGAACAATAGACGCGACAATCGAGCACCGATGCGGAACAATTCGCGCGTCGTCCCTTCGTTTGTCCAGGCCCTTGCAAATCGGGGCAACCGCATCCAACGTTGCTGTTGCTGCCAACCAGCGCAAACAATCGGAATGAAGTGAGTTATTGCGGGAAGCGATTCAAGCATCTCGTCTCGCGATGTCCATTCCAGGATAATCGCCGAAGTCCCAAAATTTCGCTGCTTGCCGTCCTCATGGAATTTCAACGCTAAGAGGTTATTGAAAGTTCCTTCTTGGGAAAGTCCAGAACCGGAATCCTTGGACGCGTCACTCTCCAATGGAGATGAACGCAAAACGGGTTGGCTTTGCGACATGGCGAGGACGGCAAGCTTCTCGAGAGCGGACACATGTTTCGACCGACGATCTATGCTATCGGTGCCACTAGTCGCTACGATCCGAGCCGACCTAGCACGAAATGAACTTCCCTCTGCAATCGAGACGCGCGCTGCCGATAGAGTTGAAATCAGTTGGTTTGCAATTAATCCTGCCGCATGGGTTATGGATTTGGAGTTGGCAATTTTCTGAGTTAAACCATGGATTTCAGCCCAGCTCGTGCCGAACAATTGTTCGAGACGACTAAGTTGTCGAATTGCAAGAACTTCTGCAAAAGCCCGGCAAAGCGGGTTGAGCGATGCTAGTCCACTCGGCGGCACAGGCATCGAAAATGTTAATAGGATGCTTCCGTTGGCAGGACTCCCAGAGTGGATTGGAATGCCAAACCAAGTCGGACTCTCGGCGGTTGAGGAAAGATATTCACTTTGTGGCCGAATACCACTTTCGACTATGAATGCATTCAAGCTGGCATTCGAACCAGTTCCGTTTTGTGCAACGGTAATCCAGCGATCCGGTTGGACCTGGAGAACGACTGACGCGGATTCTGAATGGACAAGAAGGCGTAAACTGGATAGCAGTTGGTCAAAGAACTGGCCGTTTGGAATACTGGATCTGGCGGCGTTCTCTAGTTCATCAAGCAACCGATCCGTTTCGTCTAATTGGAAAGCGTTCTTCATGCGTTAGTAGACCGAAGCAAGTGTACGAATTGAAGAACCATTTCGGTGCAGGATCGGCATAACTCGTCGCTAGCGTTTTCAAACAACATCCTATTACCGTGTCCAATGATTGGGTCAGTTGCTTGGCCGCGGCCCACTCTATAGTTTAGTTAGAAATCAGGCAAATCATCCAATTGGCCTCAAGCACAATTGGTTTAGCGGCGTTTAGAATTTATTCCGTCTGCATAACCGTAATCTCCATATCAATCCTTCGAATTCTTAAATTAGGACGAAGCGATTTCCGACACCTATTGCATATGGAAACTTTTGCTAAATCAAAATAATGCATTTGCTTTTGATAGCTATCGTTTCGTGATTGCATTCTTGCTCGATAGGTTTTCTGATGTGCAAGTCGAAGATGTTTTTTGGATTTGGCGCCGCGTTTTCCTTTGCCTTGAGCGGCTGCCAGTTGGGTTCGTCGAAGCAGGCCGGTTTTAGGCCAGCTGACGGCGTTGCTGCAAATGCCCCGATGACCCAACTACATGCAGCGGACGCAGTCGCAAGTGGAAACATGCCGTACTACGTCGAGGACAGCTCCCCGATTGATTTGGACGAGAGCGTTCTTACACCGGACAGATTCCATTCGATGACATTACAGGAATGTATCTCCCAAGCGCTTGGTTCGTCAAGGATAATGCGAGACTTAGGTGTGACGATCATTCGCTCACCGCAGTCTGTCTCCACCAATTTGGATCCTGCGATCGTTTACACTGACCCACGAGTGGGTGAGGAAGCTGCCTTGAGCGCATTTGATGCGAACATGTTTGCATCGAGCTTTTATGAGAACAACGATCGCGGATTGAACAACCAATTCTTTGGAATCAACGGAAATTTCGTACAGGATCTCAGCACTTCGCAGGTCGGGATCAACAAGCGATCAGCAACCGGCGGCTTGTTCAGCGTTCGTGATGTGACTGTTTACGATCGAAACAACCAGACATCGAACAGATTCAATCCGTTCTCGTGGGAGAGTTATATTGAAGCTCAAATTCGGCAGCCACTCATGCAGGGCGCTGGCACTCAGTACAATCGCATCGCCGGGCCTGGAGCTCAACCAGGTCAAATGAATGGTGTCCTGCTCGCTCGCGTTCGAACCGACACGAACCTGGTCGAACTCGAACGAACTGTTCGAGACTTTGTTTCTGATATTGAAAACTCGTATTGGGATTTGTATTTCGCATATAGGGACCTGGATGCTCGCATCGAAGTGCGACGAATTGCGGAGGAAACATTACGTGGCCTGGCGGGAAACGACACTTCCGCTGGGAAAAAAGCGCAAGCTCAGGAGCAAGTGGATCGGTTCCAGTCGGAGGTCGTAGACTCGCTCAACGGTAGAGTGATCGATGGGACTCGGACAAACAATGGAAGCGTAGGCGGTTCCTTTCGTGGGTCAGGTGGAGTCCGAGTAAGCGAGCGAAAACTTAGGCTACTGACTGGGATGGCCATCAATGACGGGACCTTGATTCACCCATCGGATAAACCTTCGATCGCAAAGGTTCATTTCGATTGGAGCAGTTCTATCCACGAAGCTCTCACGCGTCGAGAAGAATTGCGCAAGCAGCGATGGATTGTCAAGCAACGCGAATTGGAATTGATAGGCCATCGCAATTTCCTAAAGCCTCAGTTGGACATGGTTAGCCAATATCGAATGCGGGGATTTGGCCAAGATCTTACAGGGTCTGGATCTGCCACGTCTAGTCTTGCGCGCGGACAATACCAAGAATGGCAATTGGGTGTGGAATATCAAATGCCGGTCGGCTTCCGGCGCGCAAACGCCGCCGTCAAGAATTCGCAGTTAGCACTATGCCGCGAATCGGAGATTCTGCGAGAACAGGAGAGATCCGTTCACTTTGGACTTAGCAATGCCATCAACGAATCCAAGCGAGCTCATGAAAATCTTTTGCTGCAGGAAAAGCGATTGACGAGCATCGTGCTGCAACTCAACGCGATCGACGCTAAGCAGGAACAAGGTGAAAAGGCGGAACTCGACGTGCGATTGGAAACGCACCGTCGTTTGCTCGATGCGCGATTGCGTTACTATCAGGCTGAAGTGGAATATGTTTTAGCTCTTCGCAATGTCAACGTGGAGAAAGGAACCTTGCTTCCGTATTGCAATGTCTGGATGAATGAGACAGCACCGTCAGAAGCCGCGGCGTCGGACGCAGTGCGGCGCGTTGCCTTGCAAGACTATTCCGTCTCGCCACGGAGCCGAGATATAGTCGTTGGTTCGCGTAATAGATAACGCATCCTACATAAAACCAAATTCCTCAAGGACTGGCGCAAGGACCGAGTTTACGCATGCATGCAGGGCGAATTCTAGTTGAGGGACAGCATACACAAACCCCTTGATCGATTCTCCAAGAAGCAGGCCCACTTCGAAATCAGACAGAGATTCGCAAATGGAATGCAACTGTGACGGCCAATACCAGGGCAAAAAACCATTCGCCTCTGAAAACCCGTGCGCTTCGCGGGTCGATAGATCTTGAAGGGCACCGCTTCCGTTCTGGCTACTTCCAACGATCGCCAGCAAAATTCCATCGGTTCGTAGGAGGCGATTCGTGATGGATCGCTTATTACTGCTAAGCCACTCCTCTTTGTCGACTATGACCGGTAGAAACGATGCGCTCGCGGGTAGTTGCGGATAGACCGGCAATCCCTGAAGTTCCTCGGGGGTATCGAGCCCAATCTTTTTGAAGTGGGTTACTACCTTGATCTGTTCCGTCTTAGCTAAACCTACCAGGATCTCCCAAAAATCAAAGTCAAAAGTTCGGGATGTTTGCTGCCTTAGCCTCCGGATTGAAAGGGAATTCGACGAGGACTCTTCGTTTGATGGGATATTATTTTTGTCTACATCGTTTTCGTACTTTGGCGGTTCAGTCGTTTCGAAAATGGAATCAAACGGAGAGCCAAAGTTTCCTTCGCCACGTTTTTCAGGGGGCGTGTAATCTATGTCTTTCGCATCTTCGAAGGTCTGTTTTGATTGGTACAAATGGTCTACCGACTCAAAAGGGGATGAGACAAACGGCATTTTGACTTCGATTTGAGATTCGACGGGTTCGTCTTTGACAGGCTCCCTTGGCATTTGAACTGCCGGTTCGTTGGGTGAATGCACACCAAAGCTAGACCCAATTGGCGAAGAAAACTGATTGTTGCTTGGCTCACTGATGGGGACTTCGGGCTCTGGTCGTTCCTTAGGGAGATCTTCCAATCGAACCAAAAACTCCGTTTTGCCCGCGCGGATCAAATCACCAGATTTAAGGTTTGCTTCCGCTATCGATACACTGTTCAACCAAGTCTTGTTACGACTGTTCTTATCTCGAATTTCTGCGTAGTCACCAAAATTCTGAACCTCAAAGTGAACTCCGGTCATGTAATTGTCGTCGGTAACAAAATACGAAGAGCTTGTCCTGCCAACGGTTCGTATCTCCCCAACCGGCACGATGAGCGTATTTCCGGAAAGTGGACCAGCGTTGACCGTCATGACTAAATTGAAGTGATTCGATCCCAAAGGAGTTTGCTGCGAAAATCTAGAAAATAAACACTTTGATTGGGTTAGAGAAACCGTTTTCTCAGAACGCAATAATAACCCAGCATCGGAGTCTGCACCAACGAAGTGCTGTCATTTGACAAGACTTTGCGATTGGGAGTTCCTTAAACTGGGTAGGATAATTCATCTACGCCCGTATTGCACTTCACTTCTGGTCCTGTACGGTCGATTTCATCTAAGAATTTGCCGGAGACATGTGGTGAATAGAATGGCATTTGTCCGATAAAACGAATGTTCTGTTCGTTATAAACAATCCATGGATGGGTAGTAGTATGGTTTCGTTGCTCAAAAGATCGCCTAACGCAATTTTCCACGTCCTTCTCGTGGCACTCTTGAGCGAGCAGCTACTAGGGCAACCTCCCCTAGTGGTTCAAAAAATGGAGCCCGCAAACCCAAATGGCTCTGGTCCGTTTCAACCCCTGGCACCGCCCGCAATGGCCGTTAGTACGGGAACATCTGCGCCGATTACTCTTCAAAGTTTTCAGACCGGGGGCACTGCCGAGAAGACCGAGGTCGCACAGCCACCGGTCAAAGTAAAACCTATAGTCCCGGCCAGGAAGAACGAATCAGATGTAAAAAAGGGAAAGCTAGATGTTGCTCAAATGATCCACTCTCCGACAGATCACGTTCAGTTGTTTTCTCAATTGAATATTGACCGGAGCTTCTTAAGCGAGGCGATTCCAGCTCCTGCGGTTCGAAGCTATCAAGCAGATACCCAGGGTGGACTTGATTGGACACCTAGCGGGTACTGTTGGCAAAGTCCTGCATTCTGCTTTTCACCGTTATACTTCGAGCAACCCAACCTCGAACGATATGGGCAAGGCAAGGGTCCGATCTTAGACCCAGCTCTATCGGCTGGCTATTTCTTCGGCCAAGTGACGGTGTTGCCCATTCGAGCATTGTGGCAGCCACCATGGTCGAAAAGTTGCACTCTTGGACATCATCGCCCAGGCGATTGTGCTCCGATCCAGCGCCGCCCAACTATCCATGACAAAGAAATTAACTCAAACGTAAGCACGCCCGTCGTTGTTAAGATCTCGGAATAGAAACACAGACCTCATTGTCTAACGTTGCGTCAAATGGCAAACACTGCGTTGTTGATAGAATGATTATTTAAGCAACGGTGGAATCAATATGCACAATGAGCTAGCCGAACATGTCATAGCGACTTCAAACAGAGCTCTTACTCCAGAGGCGGAGCGTTTTTTATGCGACGCGAGGCATATCGCGAAGTCGGTGAATTGCTTTGATTTCGTTCCGAGCAACTATGAAAATGCTTGGCGAATTCTCGACACTCTCCCAAGGGGACTTTTCTGCGAATGGGGTAGCGGTTTAGGTGCCGTCACAGGTCTGGCGGAGATGCTCGGGTTCGATGCCTGCGGAATAGAGCAAGACCACGAATTGTGTCTTCGTTCCCGCGACTTGTTCTTCGCACATAGACTAAACGCAACCATTTACCAAGGAAGCTACTTTGAATCTGCGGTACGTGCGGACATCTACTATGTCTATTGCTGGCCCAGCATTTTCCAATCAACGGAGGAACATTTCAAAAACATCGCAATTCCAACATCCCGTTTGCTAATCTGCCATGGCCAAGACGATACCCGAGTCAAAAGACTATCGTCCGAGACCTAGTTTAGCCACGAGGCAGGCGAATGCCGTAACGATCCAGCGACCGGTTCAGCATCCTACTAAAGCTTACCACCGTGGCATGTCCCGGTGGTCTGCGGAACGATTGGCTCTCAATTAAGTTACGTCAAAGGTGAATTCGACGTGATCAACTGGTTCTTTCATTTCCCCTTTTTGAATAATACGCCCTACGCCCGAACCGCTGATGGCGACTAATTCTTTCACCTTGGCTACAAACTTGAGACGATCCCCATCCGGCACAGTATCCATCGCCCTATTGCTAAGATGTTTGCTCGAAACCTTGCCAAGCTTCCTGTCGTGTTCTTGCCACCATTTTGCGAATCCATCGATGTCGCTTAGATGCGCTTTACAAGCTTTCAGTACGTCCACGCCGTACCAAGTGCTCACTTTCGACGGATCAGATTTATAGGTCTGTGTGATCGTAATTCTTGCTTGATCGTGATAGGTTCTTAAAGTGCTTGTCAAAGTTGCTTTTGTCATTCCGCAACTGGCGACGATGCTCCGCATCAAGTTACCGGCGGTCTCGTTCAACTTAACGGCATTGGGGCCATAGGAGAGTGTCACCTTGCTTGCGTTGGCATGAGAAAAGTAGTCCCCTGCAGCTTTGGAAGGACTTGAGTTCGTAGATGCTGTTTCTAGCCATTTCTTAACAGTCGCATTTCGCGTTGCTGAGACTTGGGGACGGTTGGATTCCTTGGCCGCGGTCACCCAGTCATTGGATTCAATCGACTTCTTAAATTTCGGAAACTTAGTAACCAAGCCGCTGGTACCCAGATTGAAAGCCATGTCTAGCAACGCAAATTGAACAGTGATTGGGTAAGTTTCAAATTGTGAAAAATGACTTTTGAGCTCTTGTTTGAAACCCGTGATCCGATCGTCAAGCAATCTGTCGATCACAGTTGGGGGTAAATCAAGCGTCGTGTCTTTTGTATAAGAGCTTGCCTTCATCCCTTTTGGCAACTTGGATACTCTTTCAAACTCGATCTGGATTGCATCTCGCGATGCGGGGCGCAGTGTCTTTCGCTCAACGAATCCTAGTTGCTGAGCGCTTGTACTGTAGGAGAGCATGTTCCCTACGCCGACCGTTACTTTACCAACGGTATCCAAGTACATGTGAGGCACGGAACCTTCGCTAGAAATGAGTTCCCTCTTAAAGTCGGACCATGTAGCCATTTGATAGCTCCGGATTGAAGTGGAACGCGGTGTTGCCAAGAAAGGACCAATGACAATATACATGATTAACGGGGTGGTGCTGGTCGCATCCTACGAACATCGACTCCGGATCAGCTAAAAAAGAGGATCGCCGACTCAAAGAAACGTGCACGAGGCCAACGATCCTCAGCCGCCTGCTTCGTCGTCGGATATGCTTCGTTTGGGTCAGATCCGGTTTTCGTTTTTTGGGATGGAAAAAGGTACAATGGTGAAAGCTACTGAACAAGGAATGAATAGCCTTTCCATAGCACTTGGCACAACCGTTGCGTACTTCAACCTGAGGAGAGGCGGACTGACGTGATGCTAGGCTTGTTGGTCTGACAGTTTCAATTCCTCGATCCAAACTCGAATATCGTTGTCGTATTCACTTGCGAGATCGCTCAAAACCAGTTGACGATGGAAGGAAGCCGCGCCCTCTTTCAGCAGCTCAGCAGCTTCGGCGCTTGGAAAACGCTTGGCCGGGTCGGGTGCAATGAGACCTCTGCAAAAATTCATCAGAAGTCCATTGCACGAAACTTCCTCGGGAAAAATTTCGTGAAGTCGACTAGGCAGCGAACGCTTCTGTTCCAAGAGCTCCCGCAACGAATCCGTTTCTGCGAAACAGGGCTGGCCGGACAGAAGTTCAACAAGTACATAGCCAACGGACGCCAAGTCACTTCGTGGGGAAACCGGTGCGTTTTCAAGGACCTCGGGTGCGGCGTAGGCTGGTGTGCATGTAAAGACTTGCGGTTGCTTGCCCATTTCAAAAGCGGAGCCGATATCGATCAATTTGGCATGCCCCGTACGTTTTATCATAATGTTCGAGGTCTTGATGTCTCCGTGCACAATGTTTTCACGGTGCATTGCAGCCAACGCTGCTAAACAATCTCGAACGATGGCAACCGCCACACCAGCCTTAAACCGTGCGTGGGCTGGCCCGGCGGTAACGATCACGTTGTTGATGTAGTCCCATCGACGTTGTGATAATCTTCCACGAATCTTCGCCATCCGCTCAAGGCGCAGCAAATCTCGCAAATCGTATCCGTCGATCCACTCCATGATCAAAATGCGGATACGATTACGGTCGATGAAATCGTGAACACTGAGGACCCCCTCGTGTTGAATGCGGGCGACCGACGAAGCGACTTGGCCAATTCTCGCCATGGCATCGTCATAGCCCGCTTGGCTTCCAAACCGTTCCGGCGAAAATACTTTCATGGCAACCGGTAGCGTGAAACCATCTGCTCCTTGCCGGGACGAAAGAAAGACAATTCCCTGCCCGCCACTTCCCAGGACGCGATCTAACTTATGATATGTTACCCAGTGGAGTTTTCGATCGTCGAGCAGCACTTGGTAGCGCAGCATCAATTCCGGGTCGGAAACCCTTCCGGCTTCGCCTCCCAGTGTTCGCGTCCGGAAATCACCAGCGAAAGTAGTCGATTGCATGAATTCATCCGTGAAAGGAAAATAGGGATCTCTAATCTGATGAAATTTGTGGCATTGCACAAGTCTAAGCCAAAACAAATATCGATATCCATGACTTTTTGTGCTTTGCAAATCTTAGTCCTCGTTTGCCTTGGCCAGGGGCTCGAGCAAATCAAGCAACCCGGCTTAGTGGCGATCGGGCAGTCGCTCACCTTGGACCATCCGGATGCCAGTTTCGTCGAATCGCTAATAAAGACAGGACTTTATGATGTTGCGATTGAGACCTGTCGCGACCGGTACCGCATGGCGGTCGGTATTCAATCGGAGGCCGCAGCTCAATGGTCGCTTCTTGAAATGCAATCTGTTGCGGCGAAGGCCGCAGCGAATCCATCCATCATTGATGATCCCGCGTCGGCGGTAAAGCTCTTGGAAGCAAATCAAGAAATTCTGGATCGAAGTGCGGAGTCTAGTCGGTTTTATTGGTTGAAACAGCAACAGCAGTGGTGCCGATGGCATGTCTTACGTCGAATGCAAACCGCATACATTGCGGTTCCCGCAAGGAAGGCAATTCGAGAATGGTCGTTAGCTACCATTCGAGACTGTTTAGAAGAGTTAGAGGCACTTCAGTTGCTTGTCTACAAGGCTCCAGTCAGGGGCAAATCCACCAACAAGTTGGACCCAACAACGGAACAATGGTCGAGCTTGACGAACGAGATATTTTTGCTTCAGACCGATTTCTTGCTCTTGCGTGTTCTTTATTACCCAGCCAAGAGCACAGAACGCATTGCCGCCGCCACCGAAATGACGACCGCAATCGACAAAGCAGAGCTTCGCATCAATGAAGGATGGGCAGGCAAACCGAACATGGAACTAGCGCGTTATACCGCATGGATTCACCTAGAGCGACCAGCCGAAGCATTGAAGGGGATCAAATCGCTGAACCAACGACTTATACAATCTATCGATGGCAAGCCGAAACAAACCAGTCGATGGGCGCTACGTATTGCAAGCCTTGCCGCCGAAGCTTGCCGAAACCTTGGAAACATCGACGAGTCTAACCAATGGCTAAAAAGCGTTGGTGGCTGGACGGTCGCTCCCGAAATTGCAATAGAACACTTCGCCAATCTAGTCGCGGCACCCAAAGGCCAAGCAACATCCGAGTCTCAGCTGACAAGAGCGATGCAAGTCAAAAACGAGATAGGTATCAAGTTCGGCTCCTACTGGCAACAACGTGCAGACGCCATCCTCGTAGCCAACGACCTTTTTGGCAGCAATGAATCGACAACCAGTATCCAAAATTCATCATTGCTCAAAGTCGAGCTCTTAAGGACCGAGGCAAAGCAATTGAGCTCAGCTAAACGATGGGATGAGGCGATTGAGAAGTTAAGCCAAGCAGAACTCTCTGCGGCTAGCGCAGGCAATGAGGCCATTTCACTCGACGTTGCGATCGAAGCTGCTGCGGTCCTGTTCGCCATTGGACGGAAGGAATTATCGGAATGCGAGTTTCATCGAGCGGCTATTTCCTATAGCAAGCAACCCAAGGCCCCCGACGCAGCGATCATGTCCATTTGGAGTTTCGACCAAGCGATCCGCGTCGACGCAAATGCGAGCGGGCTTAACCCAACAGAGGAAGCGGCGGCACGCAAACAGCAAATCTACCGTGGTAGGCTAATGGATATCTTAAACACATGGCCAAATACACCCCAGGCCGATGTGGCCTTTGCGAAGCTAGACCGTCTGTATCTATTGACCGACCAATTATCGGACCTCCTATCGCTATGGAGCAAACGATTAGACATAACCAAGAAGTCTGCGTTGGATTTTGAACCGAATCCAAAACCGTGGTCCGATTACGATCAAGCGCTGAGCCGATTGGCGTTGGTTTCAACGGCTACACAAGATGCTTGGTACGATCATTCGATCTACGTTTCGGAGACCATGAGGAAGTTGCAACCGAGCTTACATGAGTTGCGAACAAAATTGCTTGAGAAGGCGGCCCCCATTGATCGAGTCGCGGTCCAATCCATATTGTCCGCGATTAGCGAGGCAGGCCGCTGGCCAGCTTCGGTTGCTGGCGCAACTAACTTTCAATCAAATTCCGTTTCTTATTCTCCGGCTGTTTCCCTTTTGAGTCAAGTTATAGCTGGGATGCCTTCTACATTCTTGCCAGATGATGCACAACCCGCATCGAATATTGCTATGGTTTGGTCGACGGCGGAATTGGAATTTCAGCGAATCATCGGGAATGGAACTCGCAAGTCGAATGACCAGACAGAACTGGCTAATCTCCAATTGGTTGTTGATCGACTTAGTGGCTTTGAGCGACAAGAAAAAAAACTCTTGTTGGGCAGCATTGGCCCGTCGCAGTCAATTCAGTTTGGTCGTTCGATGCAACTTTATCGAGCTGCCATCCAATGTTGGTCCGGTGATCTCGACGTGGGACAGGCGGCCTTCAAAGTTGCAATCGCATCCGAGCCCACCAGTCCATGGTGGAGTTATCGTACAGCCAGGGTGTTCCAAACGTTAAGTGGTCGAAGGGAGCAAGCAATCCAACAATTTCGACAACTTGCCAAGGGCTTTCCAACCGGAAGCGAAGCTTGGCTGGAAGCGAGAGCTAGAACCGTTCAAACCATGCGTTCTATGGGTGACATAATACGAGCCAAAGAATTAACAGATATCGTGTTTGCCACTTACCCTGGAGCGGTGAGTGAATGGCATTCACGATTTGATCAGTAACTGCGCGTCGGCCAAAAAAATGGTTGGCTGAACTATCGAGTGTGTACGGGATTCTGCTATAGTTGGTTATAGTGCGTTTACTATTCATTTCGGCCTCGACGTAAAGGGATAAGACCATGGGAAAAGGCAATAACAGTCAGAAGAATGACAAAAAGGGCATGAAACCAAAGCAGGACAAGAAGAAGGGCACCGCTAAGCCCGAAGCAAAGAAATAGTGATAGCGAGCGGCTTACGAATGTTCCGTTCGTGTCGCTCCTTTTCTCGTCACTTAGTCCACTAAGTCACAGAGCACATATCTGCCTAGCACAAACCTGCCTAGCACAAACCTGCCCAGCACAAGGCAAAATCGTTTAACCCCGAGCCAACGGCGACGGCTGCAAATTCGTGTGTGTCGTCGTTTGCTCGGGGTTAAACAAACAGGCGCGTTCGATTTCAGGATATTTTCTTACTTTCGAATTGCCGTACGGAGTTTAGCGGAACTCGAACGTGAATTGTCTTTGAGTTCTTTTGCCGAAGGACGAATGACGTTTTGAGTGACGAAGCTATATAACCCATTTTGAAAGCCTTGTTTGAAAGACGCTTTCACTCTGCGATCTTCACCGGAATGAAAAGTGAGAATCGTAATGCGTCCCCCCTTTTTCATGTAGAACGGCAACTGTTTGAGAAAGATATCTAGCGCGCGAAACTCTTCGTTGACTGCGATTCGCAGCGATTGAAAAACGCGTCGGATGGCCAGATCTGAATTGACCAGTACCTGACCATGAAGTGATGCTCGAATCGCGTGAACCAAGGCAAGCGTTGTCTTAATCGGATTTCTGGAGTGGGCTTGGACAATTGCATTTGCGATTCTTTCCGCATTTGGTTCGTCCGAGTTGTCAACCAGCATTGCACGTAAATCTGCGACACTCAGAGTCGATAACAAAGTTGAAGCCGACATTCCTCGGTTAGGGTTCATCCGCATGTCGAGGGGGCCGTCGACTTTGAAACTGAAACCGCGGACGGGATCATCGAGTTGCATTGATGAAACACCCAGATCGGCCAGCAAAGCGTCGACACCTTCAGGAGCATGCAATTCTAAGAACTGCGATACTCCCGAGAAATTCATACGACTTAATACGATGGATGCTTGAGGAGTCCCGAGTGCTCTGAGCCTTGCTTCTGTTTTTGGGAGTTCGATTGGGTCCGCATCCACGCCGAGCAAGCGACCGCCAGGCTGGATGGCCGACAGCAATTCACACGCGTGTCCACCATAGCCAAGCGTGCAATCCACGACGATATCGCCAGGATGCAATGCAAGCGAGGAGAGAACCTCGCGGACCATAATGGGGCGGTGCGTGCCAGCCGGTGTCTTGCCGCTCAGGATAATCTTTGCGACATCCTCTGGATAAAGTTCCGACTGATGTTCTTTGTACTTATCGGCAAAGCTCCTCGGATTTCGGCCTGCATAGCGTTTGCGGCGCGGCAGCTTTTGCGATGCGTCGTCCATCTATTGACCGTTGGTGATCGTCTTAAGCAGTTGGAAAAAGCCTCGTTTTCGATCGCTGCTAATTGTCCAGTCAACTGGGACACTTTGGTAACCCTCGACAAACGGTTCGTTCTTCATTCGAAAGTCAAAGTACCCCCACGATGCATACTCATCTATCGCTGCGACGAAGTTGTTCTCGGGTTTGTCAAACTGAAAATGATCATCTTCATTAAACAGGATTGGCATTTTTTTATAGCCGCTAACCTGGCGAGATTCTCGCACCATTTCTCGAATCCGATTCGGATCGGAGACCCCATTGCCGTGGATTAGAAGGAAGTCAGAAACATCAACGACATTGGCTTTTGGTATCGCTCCACCCCCGTAACTCGTGCCGACGAGTAGTTGAATTTCGTTCGACTTAGCGGCTCGCACTTTTTGAATCAATTCGTGTACTCGATCGGGTTTCAAGATCGCGTGGTCGTAAGCCTTGACATCGCATTCGTTGTTCACTTCAACCAGCACGTTGGTGTATCCGTGATCAAGAATCCAATGCGTCGCAGCGTCGGTCGCTGCGACGACGCATGCGTCAACGGTAGCTGCCGGGATCGAGCCCGAAGC
>JANLRK010000233.1:0-1909 GCA_031361585.1 Pirellula sp.
TTATGAGCCCGGCGATCAAGCGGACGGAGTGAGTCTAATCGTCCCGCAGACGATCGTGCATCAATTGCACAATGAACGACTGGAATGGTTGGTGCCTGGGCTTCTCGAAGAAAAACTGACCTGCTTGATCAAATCGTTGCCGAAGCGACTAAGGCGACAGTTGGTGCCAGTGCCTGACACGGTCAAACAACTGCTGCCGAGGATCGTCGAGCGCGAAAACAACCAAGCACCGTTTTGGAAATCGATATGCGATATCCTCAGCGCGTTTCTCGGTGAGACAGTCAAGCAGAGCGATTTTGACTTGAGTGGGTTGCCCGAACACTTGCGAATGCGAGTCGAGCTCGTCGACGAGAAGGGGGTTGCGGTTAACTCCAGCCGCGACCTTTCAGAACTGCAGCAGACACAGCGTGCCGCAGACATTCAAGCGTTACCAACGGCAACACCTGGCAAACCGGTGGTATACGATTGGGCTCGTACCTCCATGGATACCTGGGACATTGAAACGCTGCCCAAGAGCGTCGTCGAACTGCGCGGGGGTGTTCGGATGAACATGCACCCAACATTGATCGTTGGAAAGGAAAAGATATCTACTGGACTCGTTGACCACGAAGCATTAGCAGAGCAGTTGTTCCGCCGAGGTATGACATCGTTGTTCAGTAAAATAGAACGACGAGAGATTCGCAGTCAGATTCAGTTCTTGCCGCAATGGACTACGTCGTCGCTTTGGCTATCGGACCGCTACGCAGGCGATCGATTGAAAGACCTTGTCGGTGATCTCATCGCAAGGCTTGCGTTCATCGATACGAACTGGAGTAGCGAACAAGTTGCACCGGTCTTTCGAACCAAGGTCGAATTTGAAATTTGCCGACTCAAGCGGATCGAGCGGGTGGCCGGTGCGGCTGCAGAAATTGGTCGGTGGTTGCCCAAGTTTGCTGAGGCCAATCACAAAGTCCGTTCGCTGTTGGAGAAAACACCGGCCACGTGGTCAGAAAATGTTCGATCGATCCGCGAGCAACTAACGGCCCTGTTTCATGATTCCTTGTCGTATCATGTCCCATGGTGTTATGTCCGCGAGCTCCCGCGTTATCTTCAGGCCATCGCGATTCGGCTCGATCGACTCAAATCGGTTGGTCCGATCAAGGACCTAGTGACAGACGCAACGGCAACGGGCTACTGGAAAGACTGTTCAACACGGATTGAGAGCATGCAACCATCGCCAGCGACCATTCAATTGCTACCCAGTGGAACAGCGATACGAGTTGAACCGACAGGACTCCTGCTTGAGTACCGTTGGTTGATCGAAGAGCTTCGCGTCTCGATCTATGCGCAACAACTGGGGACTCGAGTAAGCGTTTCGCCAAAGCGATTAGACAAGATCAGAGAGCAACTAGCATAACCCAAAAAGTTTGCGGGCTCCCCTTCTCCCTCCAAGGGAAGGAGGTCGTCCAGTTTATCTCACTAGGCTTTCCAAAAGTCGCACCCGGCAGGTGCGACCTACAGTAGGTCACTCTTGCCGAGAGTGACCATGCGCTGTCGATACGGTCCCTAATTGCCTCACAGCGTTGTCTTGCTGAGAGATGATTACAAAGCTGGACGGCCTCGAAGGGGCTGGGGGGTGTTACGGAAAAAAATAATAAGCGAATCATTCATCGAACCACAAAATATCGAACAAGGAATCTTCAATATCGAAGGAATTCAATCGCGAATGTCTAACGGTTTGACACGCTCAATGCAGCACAAAGCCCTAGTATCTACCCGTTGACATGGGGGAGATAGGATCATTGGTTGAGTGAGTTAGCCAATAAGCCAATCAATTCATTGATGTGTTTGTCTGCAGTTTCGAGTTTATCACTTTCGCTAGGATCGATCGGCGGGCGAGACACAATTGGCTTTGTCCCCGCAGGAACCG
>JANLRK010000248.1:0-3073 GCA_031361585.1 Pirellula sp.
TGGACCATTCAGGACGGTCGCTATGTTGAAACCATGCGTTATGGTATCGGAGACAAGTTCAAAGAGGACACTTTCGGTAAGTCATTTGCATTCGATTGTCGATTCCAAGATGACCAGTGGATACAGAGCGGCAAAATGCCCAACGGTGTGTTTCTTGAGGAAATATGGAAACGCGTTCAAGAAAACGAAGACGTCGATTCATGGCCGACAGGCAACTAAATCAGTACGACGGTATTTTGAATCCCACCGGCTTGAACGGCGGTTCGTTCAGGCTCTGTGGCTAGAGACTCAATTGCCAACCATCGAGTTGATCGTTCGCAGGGACTGTGGTTCCATCTGCAGCACATCCACCACGTTGCCATTCGGGGCGAGCACCAGCAATCCGGTCTTCGGAATCTTCGGTGCAATGCTTTCAACAATCGCCAGCGGATAGCATAAACCAAACTTTTCTTGAATGCTCTCAAGCATTTTGATCTCGACTTCTTGCGGTACGGAACCCGCATTAGAAACCACCCCAAGCTGCAAGGGTTCGCTCCATTGAAGGTTGGTTAATCGAGTTGCTGCCACCAATTGCACTTTCGTAGGATCGCAGTTTTGGTACCAGCGATGCAACAATCTCAGTTGTCGTAAATTCTCGTCGGAATTGGCAGACCAGAAGAAGATAACAATGGTTCTGCCCTTAGCGATCGCACTCATTTCTATTGCTGCTCGCTGGTCGGCATTCAGGCGGACGTCAATGATCTTGTCAAACCGAATTGCATGGTCCTTGCTTCCCTTGACTCTCTCTACTTCCTCGGATTTCTTCATGGCACGCATCAGTAAGCCAGCCATCCGTTTGAAATTGTCTTGTTCTTCTTCGGTCAAGTTCACTCGGTAACGCTCCGCAGCCGACATCATTCGCGTCCAATGCGGCTGCGCTTTGGAGAGAGAATGCATGGCCATGGCAAGGATGGTTGCTCGGTGGAATCGAAGAAACGTGGCAAATTCTGAAGAACTGGGTTCCGCATCAGCAAGCGCATGGGAGGATTCTTCGATGAGTTGATCGATGAACTCCGGAAAAACCCGAATCATGCTTTGGCTCCCAATCATGGCGAGACTGGCAAGTCGTGAACGCAAGTTCGCGGACGAAAAAGCACCCGCATCCAGAGCTTTTCGTTCCTCCTTAAGCACCGCTTTCGCTTCTTCAAATCGGTCCAACCAAACCAGTCGCTCTATAGTGGTCCGCAGGACTGTTTCGTAGGCTGGCGAGGGTTCATTGGGAAAAGCATTACGCAGACGCATCAGCAATTTCCGCGACAACTCATCCCTGGCCGAAACCTCGCCTGCTAACTGTTCGATACGAAGCAACTCATCGCCCCCTTGGGCAGCGACCAAGGCGTGCAACGGGCTAAACTTTGGGCTTTCAATCAGCAGTGGGAACTTGGCTTTGATTAGTTGTGCCCCGCGGTTCGAATTCCTCTCAACCCGTGCGATGGCTATCCCTAATTTCACTTGCAACGCGACCAAATCCGTAGACTCTGGATGTTGAAGCAACTGCGTGTCAATCCATTGCTCTGCTTCAGCAAATTTCCTTTCCGCAATCAGCCTCAGAACAACTGGTCCTGACTCTTGAGCTTTGAGCATCACGGAGCCTGATGCGCAAAACAAACTGAAGAGACAGACAATGAAAGTAGTCGATCGAATCAAATATTTCACTCGTAGCTCCATTTGTCGGACTCTCGGCTGGTCTGGTTATTGTAGAGCAGTAGCCCCAACCGCTGCGGTATTTCTGAATCCCACCGGCTTGGAGGTTGTACAGCTTTCGTATCTCTGTTTTTTGCGGCCCCAACGAGTTTTTGCAGGCCCCCAACGAGCTCGTCTTGTTGGAGCCAACGCTAATTGGCTAGAGGCGTGTGCCACGCGGGAAGTGGTTGATGAGATCGCTTTAAGCGAAACTTTACGTCCAATGGGCAAGCCCATTGGGGCGTAGGTCCGGCTGTCCTCAGCCGGACACGCATTTGTAGTCGGAAAATGCATTGTAAACTGCAGCGATTGACAGCCTGAGGACAGGCTGACCTACGTGAAAACAGCCTTACTTCCCTATCCCTGCAGGCGTCCCAGATCAACATTGAAATACTCGTTGCCTCGCGATTGTATGCCATCGCAAAACCGACGAAGGCTGATCTGGTACGCTCGGCGTATCAGCACACAGCTACCGACCAGCCAGAGGATCGCCGTTCCAATTAGAATTGGAAACGAAGACTTTACAAAATGAGGTTGGGAGTACAAATCGCTATTGCCAAATTGACCGAGGCCTTGCCACACCATGAAGTCACGATCGAGATTTTGATCGCTGATTTTTTCTCGCCAAGAACCCGGGTCGAAACTAAAAACCGCCAGCGTCTCAGATGCAATCGTCATTGGCATCAATACTGCATCTAAGACGAATACGACCAAATTCCCGCTCATCACGACGAGGATCAAGACGGCGAAGAGGTCAGAACGAATCTTTGCTCTTGCAATACGCTCGCGCACCACTCGGCGTGGCGACTTTCTCCCATCAACGCGATAGCAATTGGCATCGGAGGCATTGCAGAGCGAGGTCGGAACACCGCGGTACAAAATGGTCAGAACCAGCCAAATAAGTACCACTTCAAACAAAAGAAGAAGCATCCAAGGACTTACGGATTTTGCAAAACAGATAGCAACTAAAAAGGTTACGGAGAGAATAAAACCAAGATTGAACTGCAAAAACTTGCGCATTTTCTACTTAGCCCTCCGTTGGATACAAAACACATTACTCGATTGAACAGAATCTCAGTTACGATTGTACATCGCAGGGCCATCGCAGACGAATTAGCGCCAACATTTCGCCACCACCCTCTCTACTTTTCACGTTATGATGTTCTTTTCGTCCGACTTGTTTCACTTGTGTTTCCGATGATCGCTAAACCTCAGCAGACGTGATTTCTATGGATAAATGCAGACTTAACTTAACCTTTGTCGCGATACTGTTTGCATTTGCCTGGCAGACGCGAGGTAACACCTTGGCGATCGCGCAGCCTCTACTTGAGGCCACAGGCAAGTTTCGGGC
>JANLRK010000264.1:0-7959 GCA_031361585.1 Pirellula sp.
GCAAGAGTGACCTACGTACATGGCGGAGTCCGATCGGCGACATTCATTCGGAGTTGCTCTCCTTCATCCGCGTTTCCCAGAATTGATTCGATCGTTCGATCCATTCTTTGTATCGTTTCAATAGGTCCGGGGATTCAGCGATGTTGCTCACTGCCGCTTTTTGCCACTCTTGAAAAAACGAAACGGACTTGCGCGAGACTCGTGGCTTGTCGTCAAAAACGAAATAGAACGGGGCGGTGGTTGCGTACCTATATCCCTTAGTATGTTCCGTTACGACTCGGATGACTAACCACCCTGATTTATCGATTTCAATCGGTGGGAATTCCCCGCGCTTGTAGTGATCTTCTAGCTTCGCGCTGTAAATGGTTTCTCCGTTGAAGACCACATCCAGATAGTCGACGGGATCACGGACGGCCAGTGAAACCGCAATGTCGAGCGGGATGCTTTGCGATCGGTAACTGCTTTGCATGCTTCCCGGCGGCATTCCGTTAATGCTTGCTCGGAGCAAAGGACCATTCGTTATGAATGTGTGACTCTGTGCAATTGCCTTCCACCAGGCTGCTTCATTTGGCTGAGTCTCGTTAAAGACGTAAACGCGATTGTAGCCAACGTGGGTTTCGTTGCCGTTGAAGCCGCTTCCTGCAGTTGGCGTTATTCGAAAGCCAGCTTCGAGCATTTGCCAAAAGATGCTCTCGCTCAGTTTCCCAACACCGCGCGCGTCTTTAAATCGAATCTGTTCGTCAGCCTCTATCGGAGCAAAGATCTCGCTTGAGGCTTTGTCTCTTCCAAGGGTTAACTGCACCTTTCCTAAGCTACCCTTGACCGATCCCTTGCCCATCACTAGTCGGTCATCACCATTGGGTCGATTGTAGGACGAAAGTAGCTGCACAGAACGGATCGCACCGCTGGCTAACATGAGCGGTACGTCGCGTGACCAAGGACGTACCAGCTCCGCTAGAATCTCATCGTGTCCCTTCGCTTCATTTAGGAGCTTGAGAGTATCAGCACCGTCCAGCTTTGAGGAAGCAGGCTTCGAACCATGCAGTAGAACTGTTCCGTGTTCCCATTCCAGATAACGGCCATCGGATCCCAGACCAAGTCCATCCAAGTTAGTACGCAATTTATCGCTTTGTTCGCCTCTCTTTCCCTCGCCTTTCGCTGGGTTCGAGCTGTTTGTCTTGGAGACCGACTTCGATTCGGTCGAAACCACAAGATCAACCGCATCCGCCAACTGCCATCGATGGAGTTCGTCTGAGGGGAGATTAGAAAGGTGATCTCCGCTGTACCAATGATCTGAGTGCATATCGATTGCACGGGGAATCTCGACAGGCACGCTATCCTTTGCGCGTGGTTCGATGGTGAACCCACCCTTGATTTCTTTAAACTCGGGGCCACGCTCAACGGAAAATTCGTATTCGCCATTGGGTGGCGAAAGAGGAAATTTCCTTTCGGCCAACCATTGCTCGCCGGAGAATAGAATCTTTCGAGGACGCGATAGCTTCTTGGCGTTCTTGGTAAAAACAACTCGTGCCGAGACAGGTTCTCCGCTCTCTTTGTCGAAAAACCCGAGCTCAATGGAACCTTGCCCCAGACAAGTAGCTGGACAAAACGAATACGCAACAAAAACAGCGATTGCCGAGAGAATTCCAGCACGCACATGCTTCGATTCTTGCATAGGTCAACTCGAACTTGGTTTGCACTGGGGAATCCATTGAAATGCAGCTAAAATAATGTATCGGTTGTCGGCACGAGTGTACAACGCATGGAAAGAACAATGGCTAACGATTATTACAAGGTTTTGGACGTCGAAAGGACTGCCACCACCGAAGAGATTTCAAAGGCATATAGAAAACTTGCTCGCAAATTCCACCCAGACCTAAATCAAGACGACAAGTCCGCAAAAAAGCGTTTCCAAGAAGTCCAACAGGCATACGATTGCTTGAACGATCCTGAGAAACGAAAAATGTATGACCAATTTGGTGAGGATTACGAAAAATTCGGTGGCAAGAATCCGTTTGCTGGCGGGCAATCGGGGGGTGGTAATGCGGGTCCAGCCGGCTTCGACTTTGGAGAGATTTTTGGCAGGGGCGGAGCTGGCGGCGTAGACCTGGGCGATATTTTTGGTCAATTTGGCGGCGGCGGTCCAAGCCGTACACGCCGCGCGCCTCAGCCTCGCGGCGCCGACATTGCCGCAGAAATTTCGGTTCCCTTGCGCACCATCCTTCTTGGAGGTGAGACTCGTATCCAACTCGATCACGATGGCAAACGGGAGTCTATTACCGTTAAGATCCCAGCCGGCATGGAGCCGGGAAAGAAGATTCGTTTGCGGGGACAGGGACAGCCAAGTCCGACAGGGAAGCCTGGGGATTTAATTATCAAAGTCAACTTGGAACCTCATCCTTTTTTCAAAGTCGCGGGGCATAATCTTGAGCTCCGTCTTCCCATTTCGATACCAGAAGCGATAGATGGGGCACGCATTGACGTTCCAACTCCGGCCGGCACCGTCACATTAACTATTCCGCCGATGAGCCAAAGTGGAAAAAAGCTTCGCATCAAGGGACAGGGGCTCAAGGGCCCTGGCGGCGCTGTGGGCGACTTAATTGTCGAGCTGATGATCCGATTGCCCGAACAGATTCCGGAGGCAACGTCTAATAGTATCGAGCAGCTGGCCGCGGCGTATGGCAAACCGATTCGGGATGGCGTTCAACTCTAAAGATTCAGGGCGAGAAAAGGATTTATTGAAATGAGCGATTCTGTTTCGATTCGGTATGGCAAAGGCGAACTGCATATTCAATTGCCAAAGGGCTGTGAGGCAACCATTATTCGCAAACCGGACATGCCCGTTTTGCAAGACCCGCTTTCCGCCATCCGCCATGCGTTGCTTAAACCCGTTGATGCTCCGTCGATTGCAGAATTGGCCAAAGAAGCGCGGCGAGTTTGCATCGTGATTTGCGACATTACCAGACCCGTTCCAAACGGTCCGATCTTGAAGGGGCTTATAGAGCAACTTCGCGATAACGGTGTTTCGCTAGATCGAATTACAATTCTTATCGCAACGGGTCTACACCGACCGAATCTAGGCAGTGAAATGCGAGAGGTCGTTGGAGACGACTGGGTTTTCAATTGCGTGCGAGTTGAAAATCACTTTGCTCGCGATCGCGAATGGATGGTCGATTTGGGAAAAACGCCAACCGATGGCATCCCGGTCCAATTGAATCGACATCTGGTGGACGCAGACCTTCGCATTGCAGTCGGGTTGGTAGAACCGCATTTCATGGCAGGTTATTCTGGAGGTCGCAAAGTCATCGCACCTGGCGTTGCGGGCGAAGAGACCATTCGAACGTTTCATAACCATCGTTTCATGGCTGACCCGATGGCTTGCAACGGCAACCTCGCAAACAATCCGTTGCACCGGGGACAACTTGAGATCCTCAAGATTTTAGGAAAATCCTACGCGATCAACACGGTCATCGACGAAGCTAGGCGCATGAGCTTCGTCAATTTCGGAGACTGCGAGACGAGCCATTTGCAAAGCGTCGCCTTTGTGAAACGATATGCCGAAGTTCCACTGGATCGACAATTCAGTACCGTCGTGACCAGTGCTGCAGGTTATCCCCTCGACAAGACTTATTACCAAACCGTCAAAGGCATGGTAGCTCCGATTCAAATTCTAGCCGAAGGTGGCCGTATGATTATCGCGAGCGCTTGCGAGGAAGGTCTTGGTTCCCACGAGTATCGCGAATCGCAGTCGCACCTTTTATCGCTAGGTAGACAAGGCTTTTTAGACCGAATTCGCCCGATGCCTTTGGCCGACGTAGACGCTTGGCAAACGCACATGCTGCTTCGTACTTTGGCCGTTGGAAACGTTTCGCTCTATAGCGAGGGCCTCAAGGGCAATGACCGGCAGCTTACGGGAGTGCAAATGGTGGACTCGATTGAAGAATCGATCGCTGAAAGCATTTCGCATTCCGGGGAAAAAGCGATTGCAGTCATCCCAGAAGGTCCCTACGTGATTCCGACGCATGCCCATGAAAAGGAAGCCTAGTCAGGTTACAAACCTAACTTGGAACACATTATCGTTTTGTTGAACCACGGAATACTCGGAATACACGGAAAGATAACTGAATGGATGCAGACCAGTCGCGAATCGAAGCCGACTTGAGAGGTGTGTTGGACGGTGAAGTATACTGCCATCCGCTTCGGACCCAATTGTATGCAAGCGACGCCAGCATCTACGAGATAGCACCACTTGCGGTGGTTCGGCCCAGGCACGCGGACGACGTTGCGCAGTGTGTAAAGTATGCGGCCGAAAACTCGTTGCCATTGTTTCCTAGAGGTGGCGGAACGGGGCTGGCCGGCCAATCGCTCGGGCCTGGTATCGTTCTTGATTTTTCCCGTTTCATGCGGCGAATGCTACACGTTGATCCGCAGAATCTTGTCGCTCGAGTTCAGCCGGGGTTGACCTTAGCGGATATGAATCGAATCTTGGCCAAAGATCAGCTCATTTTTGGGCCGGATCCACCAACTCGTGCCGTTACCACTATTGGCAGCGTGCTTGCGATTGACACCTTGGGCAGTCACTTCTTGCGATATGGAACGGCTGGCGAAACATTGCTTTCCGCTCAATGCGTTTTGGCGGATGGCGATCAAATTCGTCTTGAACGAATGCCTTGGCGAGTTCCAAACTCCAACAATCCTAAACTAAACAACCTCGTTTCGGAGATCGGCCAACTCCTCTGGACGAATCGATCAATTACGAAAGCACCACCCTGGCGAGGTGTTGCCCGTGGATGCGGATATCGTTTGGAAGCCGCTTTTGATCACGAATCCGTCGACTTGGCACGTTTGCAGTCCGGCGCAGAGGGGACGCTGTCGATTCTAACCGAGGCAACCGTCAAATTAGAACCGATGCCGAGTGCTCGAGGAGTCGTGCTAGTTTTCTTTGAACGGCTCGAACTCGCTGCACGTGCAGCCTTAGACGCTCGTCGCGACAACGTGGCCGCATGCGATTTGATGGACCGTCGCTTGATTGAAATCGCGAGGGAGCTGGATCCTCGCTATGAATCGATGTTGCCGCGGGGGGCCGAAGCGCTGTTGTTGATCGAACAACAGGGTGCCGATGTACAAGAAGTGCGAAGCCGATTAGGCTCGCTCATTCAACGCATCGTTCGCCGCGCCCCTTCGACTCAACACACACGCATCATTGTTGACGACACCGAACGTGACTTCATCTGGAAACTGAGTCGGCGCGTTATCCCTCGATTGTATCGGCTTCGTGGTTCATCAAGGCCTCTTCCGTTTGTCGAGGACATATCGATACCTCCAGACCGGTTGCCCGAGTTTTTGATAGAGATGCAAAACATTCTAAAGGCCGACCGCGTTACCGGTACGCTTTTTGCGCACGCAGCCCATGGCCATCTGCATTTAAGGCCATTTTTGGATCCGCATGATCCGGACGACGTACTAAAGATGCAACGCATCGCGGACCGGATTTTCGAGAAGGTCATCGAATATCGAGGAGTCATTTCCGGCGAGCATGCTGTCGGGCTCAGCCGCAGCTCCTACCTTAGACAACAACTAGGCGATCTATACCCTATTTGTCGACGCATTAAGGAGCTCTTTGATCCAAAAGGCATTCTCAATCCGGGTAAATTGGTTACCGACGCGGCTCAAAAGACTACCGATAACCTTCGCCCACCATCGATAGTCATCAATCCAAATCGTAAGGTAGCTTCCGTCGTTAGTATCGACGCTATCGAACCAGCTTCAACTGCCGTTGTTGGCCAACCCAACGGAAATCCCCACCTGCCCAGTCCAATGCCCGACAGCGTGTCGGAATCGGAGGTGACCGGTGGTGTTGCGATCTCAAGCAAAACCTATTTGCCAATTTTGGCGTGGTCCGAGAGTGATTCGATGGAGGCTACAGCCAACGCTTGCAATGGGTGTGGACGCTGCCGTTCCAACGCGCCGGCAGAACGCATGTGTCCAATGTTTCGATCCACGCGAGGGGAAGAGGCCTCCCCCAGAGCCAAGGCCAATTTGATTCGCGGGCTTATGTCGGGCAAGCTCCCACTCCATCTCGCTGAAAGCGACGAGATGAAAGCTATAGCGGACCTTTGTTTTCATTGCCACCAATGCAAAATTGATTGTCCTGCTTCCGTTGATATTCCAAAACTGATGGTTGAGATCAAAGCTCAATACACTGCTACCAATGGACTGCGACTCAACGATCGATTGCTATCTCGCCTTGACTTGATCTCGGCTCTTGCGAGTCGAATTCCAATGGTAGCCAATTGGAGTTTGGAAAATCGTTATTCTCGTTGGATTTTTGAAAAGACAATGGGGGTTGCTCAAGGACGTCGGTTGCCGTCTATCGCCAAGCAACCGTTTATGCGATGGGCCGCAAAGAACAGGTTAACAAGGCCCAACCGTGGAGGCGGCCGCAAGGTGCTCTACCTTGTGGATCATTACGCCAATTGGAATAATCCATTGGTTGGTATCGCGCTGGTCGAAGTGCTTCAACATCAAAACGTCGAAGTCTACGTCCCAGCCTGGCAGACGGTTACCTTCATGACAAAGATCGTGATGGGAGATATCGAGAAAGTACGGCGCATGATTGCTCCGCAAATTCGTCAGCTCGCCGAAGCGGTTCGTCAAGGCTATCAGATTGTCACGACCGAACCAACGGCTGCGTTGTGTCTGAAATATGAGTACGTGCAAATTCTCGACAACGAAGACGCTAAGCTCGTTGCTGCAAACACCTGGGACGCTGGTCAATACCTTTTTCAAATGCATTCGAACAACGAACTTGAACTGGACATGAAGCCGCTAACGACGACGGTCATCTACCACACTCCGTGCCATTTGCGGGCACTCGATCCAAACCATAGCGGTATGCGACTGCTAAACCTGATCCCTGGTCTTTCGGTGCAACACGCCGATGCTGGTTGCAGTGGAATGGCAGGTACCTATGGGATGCGAAAGCAGACTTATCGAACCAGCTTGCGAGTAGGTTGGGGATTGATTAGCAAGATGCAGGAGACGACAGCGCAAATCGGAAGTACGGAGTGCACCGCGTGCAAGCTCCAAATGGAACAGGGAATAGACAAACCGACCATCCATCCGTTGGCTCTGTTGGCGTTTGCGTATGGCAAACTACCGGAGGTGAGAGGCTGGATCCAAAGTCGCAACGAAGGCCTAACAGTCACATGATATGTGTTTGGTGAGCGGACACCGGTGCCCGAAATGGGCAGCAAGTGCGATTGCGTTCTACCGTCCATGCCGTTTCAATGGACATCCCCAATTTACCCTCTTTGCCTCCAGTCGAACGCAATCGTTCGGCAGCGGAGCGGATATTCGAAAAGCTTTCGTATGGTTTCCTTGTCGGCAGGTGCATTGACTGTTCGCTATTCAAAGACGGGGGATCGACTCTCGCATACGATTGGAATCGTGGATGGCGATTCTTATCTACCATGGTTGGAATCCATCGAGGGTTCATCAGACGCACCATGGCCCGCGAGCCCACCGATGCAGCAAATGGTCTCCGAATCCTTTACACCAGGAGCTAGCCCCGTATTGCTAGGAGTTGGCTTGTCTGGCAACGGTCACTGGTCCACCGCAATCGAGACAAAGCATTCTCGACTCTTGAAGTTTGACATCGCATGCAAGAATTCCAAAAGTTCAGATTGGCTGGGTTCAGAATATCGTCTATTAAGTCCCGCTCAGTCCGGAACACGACCAGACACGATTGCATTCTTGTTGGAGACAGGGGAGCACGTTGCCAATCGTAAGTCTGCTCGAATAGAAATGGGGGTGACGATAGGCTTGCTCGAACTTTACTCCGATGAGCATCGGGTACGTGTCAGACCGAAATCTGACCCCGCGTCGATTCAGACACATCGATGGTGCTACGAAATCACTCTCTTTGACGCCGGCTAGCCCGGATGCGTTTCGTTTAAC
>JANLRK010000279.1:0-1976 GCA_031361585.1 Pirellula sp.
GTATGACTCTCTCAGCGAGCCGAACCCCTAGGGTTTCTCTCCCTATGTTTGACGAGTGGGAGCGAACGAATTCCGGCGGCTTAGGAAGATTTGATTCTAGGGCGCGGATTGGCGGCGTTAGTTGGCGAAATGATTGGTGAATCGACGATTGTGGAAGGAGCAAGCTGTTTACCTGGATGGGACAACGCTGTGGATACGCGGTCTAATTCCCGATCGTGGACCAAACTGTGGAAGACGCTCGGTTCAAATTCGGACATGTCCACATGTGGATGCGAAGATTGCGGCTGGCCGATAGTCCGATCTTGCAGGAGTACGCCACTTTCAAATCCAGAGCTAAAGGTTTGACGGGTGGTAGCGAACGGATTCGTGTGGGTTGTGAAGATTTGATTGTAAGTCGCGGATTGGCGGTGTTAGTTGGCTGGTTGTTGGTTGGTGCGGCGTCTTTCCCTATGTGACTTATTAGGTTCACTTCGTTTCGCTTTTAAACAAAAAGCTATCTCGCTCCTTAAAGGAGACTGCATTTTTAGGAACCGAAATGGTAATTTTCTCACCGTTCCGAAGAACCTCAATAACACCACCAGTCAATCTTTGCATAAGCAAACAAACTTGTGCGTTCGAACTGAGCTCTCCGGGATATGTCTGGTCACCCGCACGCGAAATCACGTCTTCTTTCTGCAATATTTTGGATAACACGCTCCAATCCGCAATCTCCGAAACATAGAGTCCTTCGTCTGTCATGTCGCACTTCAATTCACCAGTTCGCAAAATCTTGTCGCGAACCAACGGAGTATCGTAAATGCGCAACTCAAGTTCAGTCCCCGTAAACTCTAGTTCGAAGTCGACGTCTTGAAGAAGTCCCCACCCAATTTTAATGCCCACGCATTCACTCTCAGGCAGGCAACAGAGTTGTTCGATCTCCATTCCATCGAGATCAAGTTTCTTAACATACGTGAATTTCTTCTCCACTGGAACTCGTACCATTGGATTGGAATTGGTTAGAGAGCCTCGCACTACCACCTGGCCAAGATCATTTGGTTCCAAACTTCGTCGTATCTCATCGCCGAAAATCAAATCAATGTCCGAGCAAAACGACAGACGGCATTCTGTGTTTACACCCTGAAACTTAATGCCATCCAGGACGAGACCGTGGCCCGCAGAAAGCCTGCCGCTGTACGATCTGACAGGTCGCCGTGTCTCAATCGACGATCGACGAAGCTGAGCTTCCCTCGTAATTGGTTGGTACTTCAAGACACAGTCCCTTAGAAATGGAAATCCGAGAAATGCAGATATTTCACCCGAGACGCTTTCACTTGCCAAAGACAGCGATTCAAAGCCATACGGAGATCGGTCAACAACGCAATCAGGACTCATATACGTTACCGTGAACCCACAGTGATTCTTTAGCAAGCTATATTTCTTTTTTGATCTCGAGGAGAGTCCGCTCTCGTCGTCGTATCTCTCTTTTGAAAAAAGAGTCTTGGAAGCTTCTGGCGCAATCACATAAAGCGAGATATTGGACTTTTCATCAACCCCACAAAAACCGAGAAACTGCGATTCCGTTGGGACGTTCCACTTAAGGAGCAAGTTGTCGTTGGCCCCAACCGCTTCGATAGGATTGTTGTTTAAGACAATAACGCATATCGCCAATACTGGAAAAATCCTGATTTTCGGCATTGCGCAAGCAACCTTTCCTTCTAACTCAGAACCAAAAAATAGCTTGTACGGCAAGGATTTACATGACCGAAAGCTGCTGCCTCATTTCTTGCGACGCAATATTTAATCGATTTCTACACCCACCGAGCCGTCAATGTAGAGGGGTCGTTGCATCCTGGCAACCGATTCAGGAATGGTTGCTGTCTACTGCGGCTAGGGCTATGTCCAAATTGTGGATAGGAAGCTAACATTAAATCGACATTCAGCTGGATGCCGAATTCGACTCACATTCGGTAATCGTCGGGCAGCACAGCGCAAAAGTA
>JANLRK010000292.1:0-2721 GCA_031361585.1 Pirellula sp.
TCGAGCTTTGCGTACTCGGCTTCGGATACATAAGGCGGATTGCTCAGGACAAAGTCGACGCTATCGTCTGGAATGGAGGTGAGCAAATCCGATTCGAGGACGGAAATGCGATCAGCCAGTTGATGCATCTCAACGTTGGCTTTGGCGATCGCGACCGCCTCTGGGCTTAGGTCGATGGCAATGATACTGCACTGGCTCAAATGTTTGGCGACACTGATTGCAATGCAACCGCTTCCAGTGCAGACATCGACAATGCTAAATTGCTTTGCAGGTTCGGCGGCCAGAATGGGTTTGGCATGGTCTAAGCATTCGACAACGACATGTTCGGTCTCGCCACGAGGAATGAGACAGTCCTTGGTGACTTGGAAAGGAAGCGAGTAAAACTCCTTTTTGCCGACTAGATAAGCGACCGGTTCGCCTTGAGCGCGACGCTTGACAACCTCGCGAAAACGAGCTTTGACTGGTTCGTCAGGTTCCTCGGCAAACGCGGTGTAAAGGGCAATGCGTTCGCATCCGCGGGCGTGAGCCAAGAGAACTTCGGCATCAAGTCGAGGGGACGGAGAGCCATTCTTTTTGAGGTGCTCCGTCGTCCACTGGAGGAGGCGCAAGATGGTCCACGGATCCGATTGCGTCGTGCTCGTGGAGGTCATTGTGGACGTCCTTGGTATAGGTGCTAATTGACAGGTAAAGGACAGGGCCCGCTGCTGCGCGGGTTAAACATCTTTAAGCTTCGGTATCGTCTCGCAGGGTTGAACGTTCGTATTCGATCAAAGCGTCGGAGACCGGTTGTAAGTTGCCAGCTACGATTTGATCGAGTTTGTACAACGTCAAATTGATTCGGTGATCGGTGAGTCGGTTCTGAGGGAAATTGTACGTCCGAATGCGTTCGCTGCGGTCGCCAGAACCGATCAACGACATGCGTTCGTTAGACCTCTGCTTCAATTCGGCTTCCCGCTTGGCTTCGTAAAGGCGAGTCTTCAATACGCGAAGGGCTCTCGCCAAATTTTTAAGCTGGCTTTTTTCATCCTGGCATTGAACCACAACGCCAGTTTCGTAATGTGTAAGTCGAATGGCCGACTCCGTTTTGTTGACGTGCTGACCACCTGGACCCGACGCGCAGAATTTGTCGACTCGGTAGTCTTCTTTCTTGAGGTCAATTTCGATGTCTTCGGGTTCAGCCATAACGGCAACTGTGGCCGCTGAAGTATGGATGCGGCCTTGGGCTTCGGTCTCTGGGACACGTTGGACTCGGTGGCCGCCGCTTTCGAATTGCAATTCACGAAAAACGCCATCGCCCTCGAAGCCCAGGATGATCTCCTTGAATCCTCCGCGTTCGGTTGGGCTAGAGTCCATGACTTCGACTTTCCAACCTTTGTTATCCGCGTGATGCTTGTACATGCTGAATAAATCGCGGGCAAACAATGCAGCTTCTTCGCCACCGGTACCTGCTCTGATTTCGAGAACACATCGAGTTCGAGCCGCGTCCTCGCCGCCAATGCTCATGTCGAGCAAGCCATTCCAAATGGTCTGCCGCTCCGCCTTCAAGCGATTGGTCTCATCGAGCGCCATCGCGCTTTCGTCTGGATCTGACGATGCGAGCATAGGGGCAAGTTCCTTGAGCTCCTCGGCCATGCGTTCGTAGTTTCGAAACATGGTTGCGACTTTAAGCAGTCCACCGTGCTCTCGCATGATGTTGGCCATTTTGGATGAATCGCCTGACAAGATTGCCTGGTCCGACATCATGGCTTCGAGTTCATTGAACCGCGTAAGGGTTTGCTCGAGTTGTTGGCGTATTTTCATTCGTTGTTTGGCTTGGTAAAAAACAAAACCGTCGCATGCCTCAGTTGGCAATCTGCGACGGTCTTGAGATTCTGATTGCCAGAGCCACTTCACGAAAGCAACACATCATGGAAGACGCGATGCCGATTGGCTCGGGCCGCTACTTCTTCTTGGCGGCTGGCTTTTTGGTACCAAGACTTGCGTAGGTACCAGCTGCGAACTTAGTCTGGAACTTTTCGATCCGGCCTGCGGTATCGACGAACTTTAGTTTGCCCGTGTAAAACGGGTGGCAAACATTGCAAATGTCCACGCGAAGTTCTTTTCGAATGCTACGGGTCTGAAAAGTATTGCCGCAACCGCAGGTTACTTTGGTTTCGCTGTAATTGGGATGAATGCCGTTTTTCATGGTTTTTTGATACGTTCGCTTGGGTAGAACGCCGAAATGTGGACTGGAAACTGAAGTAGGCGAAGAGGGACTCGAACCCCCAACCCCCACGGTGTAAACGTGGTGCTCTAACCAATTGAGCTATTCGCCCGTTTTATTCGAAAACGCGTTTTGGACTAAATGCCCAACAATCGCATGCGTCGTGAGCGTCTTTCAGCACGTTGACGGCTTCGTCGCTTGATTTCACTTGGCTTTTCGTAGAATTCGCGGCGACGCATTTCTTTTTTTAGCCCGCTTCGTTCAACCAGTTTGCGAAAACGGCGTACAGCCTCTTGAATCGTTTCCCGGTCACGGACTAACAACTTAACCATGCAAAGCCTCCACCTTTTTTTGTGCAAATGTGACGATGTATTGAAAATACCTGGCTGCCGATCAATTCCATGCAGCCAACTCAAACCACCCGTCCTTTTTTTCGGGAGGTGAGCGTCACATCGGGAAGCGTACGACCAAGAATTTAGAAATATAGCCAGGATTGCGACAACGGTCCAGGGCGAATT
>JANLRK010000298.1:0-12341 GCA_031361585.1 Pirellula sp.
TGAGAAGGCCGTTTCATCGATTGCAGGCATCGATTTTTTGGATTCGACCAGTGTGGCAGGTGTCAGCACGATCACCATTCACTTGAAACTCAATTACAATTCGACCGCTGCTCTTTCGGAAATTAACGCAAGGCTACAACAAGTTCGACGTGAACTACCTGCCGAGAGCGAACCATCTGTGGTAACGATCCAGCGGGCCGATCGCCCGTATGCGTCCTTCTATTTGAGCTTCACCTCGGATCAGTTTGACATTGCTGGGTTGACCGACTTTCTCAATCGCGATGTTCAACCGCAACTGACTACCATCGAGGGAGTTCAGCGAGTGGGCGTCGAAGGTGGTCGAACACCCGCCATGCGAATATGGATTTCGCCGGAGCGATTGTCCGAACTGAATCTCTCACCGGGCGATATTACTAGTGCATTGCGAAGAAACAACTATTTGGCGGCCATTGGACGAGTCAAGAACGATACCGTGCAAGTGGACTTGTTGACAGACACGGATTTGAAGACAGTGGATGAATTCAAGGAGCTAATCGTCTGGCAAAAAGAGGGTGCCGTCATTCGCTTGGGGGACGTCGCCAAAGTGGAGATGGGGTCCGAGGAGTCGCAGATGGTCGCCATGTACCGAGGTCGCGAAGCCGTCTATGTATCGGTATGGCCATTGCCAGGAACGAACGAAATCGCCGTGGCCGATCGACTTCAAAAGGCCATGGAAAAACTGCGACCAAACTTGCCTACCCACATGGACATGCAACTTGCTTTCGATGCGACGAAGTTCATGCGCGATGCGCTCCAAGAAATCTCCAAGACGCTCATGGAGACCATCGCCATTGTTGGCATCGTGGTTTTCCTTTTTATGGGCTCGATTCGAACTGCCATCGTGCCGCTCGTGGCGATGCCCGTCTCGTTGATCGGGGCAACCATATGCATGTACATGATGGGATTCTCACTCAATTTACTGACGCTGCTGGCAATTGTGTTGTCGGTGGGACTGGTTGTCGATGACGCCATTGTCGTTGTCGAAAACGTGCAGCGTCACATTCGGGAGGGGCATTCGAAGATACAATCTGCATTGATCGGTGCACGCGAATTGTTCGGACCCATCATTGCGATGACGATTACCTTAGCGGTTGTATACGCACCGATTGGATTTCAAGGTGGCTTGACCGGAATGCTGTTTCGTGAGTTTGCCTTTACGCTCGCCGCGGCTGTCGTTCTCTCGGGGATCGTTGCCGTCACGCTCTCTCCGATCATGAGCGCCAAAATGCTCAGCGCTTCTGGCAAGGAAGGGCTGTTAACTCGATTTGTTAATATGCTTTTCGATCGCATTCAGCATTGGTATGGCCGTGTGCTTGAACGGGCTTTGGGATTGCGTTGGGCAATCGCGCTGTCGACACTGCTGGTTGGTTTAGCGGCCATACCGTTCTATCAGTTTTCGGGCAAGGAACTGGCTCCTGTCGAAGATCAGGGAGCCATCGCTGTTATTCTGCAAGCGTCACCTGATTCTACGCTCAACAGCACGAAGAAGTGGGCGACACAGTTGGGAGAGCAGTTCAATGCGATGCCCGAAACAGATTACATGTGGGCATTAGTCGGCTCCAACAGCGGTTTTGGAGGCTTGATTACTCACGACTGGAATGAACGAAAGAAACATGGTCAGCGCAGCACCGCCGAAATGATCGGCCAAGCGTTTGGCTTAGCTTCTGCAATCCCCGGTCTCAAGCCGTTACCGATTTTGATTCCGCCATTGCCAGTTGCGTCCAATTTTGATGTCGAGATGGTGCTCAAGAGCGATTTGCCGGTGGAAAGACTTTTGGAAATCGGCGAGGAGATTTCGAAAATTGCAAATAAGGAGCAAAAGTTTATGTTTGTCGACATCGACCTCAAAATCGATCTGCCTCAAGCCCAAGTGATCATTGATCGCGAGCGAGTTGCGGATATGAAACTGGACCTTGCCGGAATCGCCCAAGAGTTAGGCGTCCTACTTGGTGGCGGATATGTCAATCGATTCAACTACTTCAACCGTTCCTATCAAGTCATACCACAACTATCTGAAACGGATCGCCAGTCAACGAGTTCTCTGATGGATATCAAGATTCGGACGCCCAATGGACAGTTGATTCCCGTCTCGAGCTTCGCCAAAATTCTTCCGCTGACAGCCCCGCGTGTCTTGAATCGATTTCAGCAGCAAGGGGCAATTCGCATTAACGCGGCCATGCTGCCTGGACTAACCAAAGAGACAGGACTCAACGTCATGGAGCGAATCGTTCGTGAGGTTGCAGGGGAAGGCGCATTGATCGACTATGCCGGTGAATCGCGTCAGATTCGAAAGGAGGGCTCTACATTGACGGTCACTTTGGGCATCGCAATCGTCTTGATCTATTTGGTCTTGGCAGCCCAGTTCAAATCGTTTCGAGATCCGCTCATCGTTTTGCTGGGCTCGGTGCCATTAGCGATTTCGGGAGCACTCGCGTTGACGTTTCTAGGGCTGACCACGATCAATATCTATTCGCAAGTCGGTCTGATAACGCTGGTTGGTTTGGTGGCCAAGAATGGAATCCTCATTGTCGAATTTGCGAATCATTTGCAGGAACAGGGACGAACGAAATGGCTCGCAGCGATTGAAGCGTCCAAGACTCGCCTACGGCCAGTATTGATGACGTCCGCTGCCACGATACTTGGTCATATGCCTTTGGTTTTTGTAACTGGTCCAGGTGCTCAGGCGCGAAACAGTATTGGCATCGTATTGGTAGCTGGTATGGGAATTGGCACGCTCTTTACGCTCTTTGTGGTTCCTTCGCTGTATGTACTCATCGCAGCTAAACATTTCGATGATGGGCTGACCGAGAACTGAAGGCAGCATGTCCCCTTGGTCAACGCTGAGAGACAATTTGCTGGTACACTGACTGCGCAAAGTCACTCTCGGCAAGAGTGACCTACCGTAGGTCGCACCTGCCGGTAGATCGCACCTGCCGGGTGCGATAGAGTAAGGGGGCCATGCTACATAAAGGTTGAATGTATGTGGGGTGTTGCTGGAATCGTGTTGTCGCTGTTACTGTTGATCTATCTAGCGTATCGCGACGTCAGCGTTCTCGTATTGGCGCCCTTGTGTGCGCTGGTCGCCGTTGTTTTGGATGGCCACTTGCCTGTCTTGGCTACCTACACGCAAATCTTTATGGGTAGCGTCGGTCAATTTGTGAAAGACTATTTTCCGATCTTCTTGCTCGGTGCAATTTTTGGAAAATTAATGGAGGAGTCCGGTTCCGCTGCCAAGATTGCTGACTGGGTAGTCCGAACCGTTGGAGTGGAACACACGATATTGGCGATCGTTCTTAGTTGCAGCATCCTGACCTACGGAGGAGTATCGCTTTTCGTAGTCGTCTTTGCTGTCTTCCCCATGACCCGTTCTTTGTTCCGCGAGGCAGACATCCCGAGGCGACTGATACCCGGGACGATCGGGCTTGGGGCGTTTACGTATACGATGACTTCCTTGCCGGGTACGGTGCAAATCCACAATCAGATTCCGATGCAGTTCTTTCGGACGAACTCCTTTGCTGCTCCGGGCCTTGGTTGCATCGGCGCGGTCATCATGTTCGTGTTGGGAATGTGGTGGCTAAACTCGCGAGTCGCTCAAGCGCGAAGAAATGGCGAGGGATTCGGCCCTGTGCTTCCGGCTGACGAAGCGGCCCCTGCCGGAGCATCCGCGGCTTCTATGCGCACGTTGCCTTCTGCCTGGAGCGCGTTTCTGCCTATCGTGTGCGCCATCAGTTTCAACATGCTTTTTTCCTTTGTCGTTATTCCAAAATGGGAAACCGCTTATCTTGCAGAAGAACAGTTTGGGAAAACGGAGCTAAGTAAGGTGATAGGTAGCTGGTCTACCATTTTGTCGTTGATGGTCACGCTGGTGATTACGATCTTGCTTCACTTTCGCTCCCTCGAAAAATTGAAATCAGCCATCTCAGTTGGTGCAAGGTCATCGCTGATGCCATTGTTTAATACCGCATCGGAATACGGCTACGGGAACACGATCAAGTCGTTAGCTGGATTTGTCGTCGTGCAAAAATTCGTGACGGGAATTGCGCCGGGGAATCCTTTGATTTCCGAGGCCATTGCCGTTAATACCTTGGCTGCGATTACCGGTTCGGCATCGGGCGGATTGAGTATCGCCCTGAAGACGTTTGGTGAAACCTATTATGAACGAGCCCTTGAGGTCGGGATCGATCCGCAACTGCTTCATCGTGTGGCATCGATGTCATGTGGTGGCCTCGATAGTCTTCCGCACAATGGCGCGGTCATTACGTTGCTATTGATTTGCGGAGTTACCCATCGCCAGGGATACAAAGACATCGCTGCAATCACGATTTTGATTCCGGTCGTTGCGACCATTTCTGTCTTGGTTCTCGGTTCGACATTCGGTTCCTTTTGAATGGACGTAGGTCACTCGTACCGAGAGTGACTTTGCAAGGACAATTCGTTCTTGAAAGAATGTAGCGGACGCTAGCAGCGTCCGCCACGTTCTTAGTTTTCCGCGCCGAGGAGATGTCGGAGGCAATCTTCTAAATTGCGGGTACGGAATGGGAATCCATCTTCGATCAAACGTCCGCAATGGGCTCGGGTACTAGCCAGCAACATGGCATCGGCCATTTCGCCCAGCATCAGGCGGAGAGCAAATGCTGGTGCTGGCACCAGCGAAGGTCTATTGATTACCCGTCCTAAGATCTTTGAAAAAGTGCGATTGTCCGTTTGTTCGGGCGCAACTAGGTTGAAAGCACCAGTGCAGTTGGGATTCGCTGCTAAATAGATAAAGCTAGCCGCAGCATCGTCGACGTGGATCCAACTCCAGTATTGACGACCATTGCCAACGGGTCCTCCTATCCCAAATCGAAAGGGAACCAGAAGTTTCGCAAGAGCTCCTTGCCGAGGATGCAATGCTATACCGAGTCGGCCTATTGCGACCCTGTTTCCAGACTTTTCAAAATCCATAGCAGCAGATTCCCAGTCGACTGCCAAATGAGCCAGAAAGTCGTCGCCGGTTGGGGCTGTTTCGTCCAATACTTCTGATGCGCGATCACCGTAAAAACCAACGCCTGACGCGCACACAAAGGCTTTGGGTGGCGAATCCAGTTTGCATAAGTCGCGGACCAATTCCTGTGTCCCTTGGATTCGACTTTCTCGAATGGATTGTTTTGCAGAATCAGTCCAGCGGGATGAAGCGATCCCTTTCCCTGCGAGGTGGATTACTGCATCCAAGTTCTGCATACAGACTACGTCGGAAAAGCCGTGGCCAGGCTGCCAAACTACGGTTCTTGAGGAGGTCGGAAAGTCCTGGTCGCGATCTCGAGAAGTGGGCCGAAGGATCCGAACGGCTTGGTGCCCCATCACGGAAAGCAAGTCTATTAAGCGATGTCCAATCATGCCGGTACTGCCAGTTACACCGATACGCAGGCTTCGGTTCGACGTGTATTGACGTAAGAAATTTTGAAGTTCCATGTCAGTTTTAGTAGTGTGATGTCGAAAAGCGAACATCGATTGTAGCTTGGATCGTATTAGTGGCAGTCCAAACGTACCGAGCATTCCAAACTTTGGTTCGAACTGTATTTGATCACGAAGTATGGATTGCTCCGGACCCAAGCTTTCAAAGATATGGTTGTGTACCCATGACTTGAACGGACCGGAAATCAGTGTATCTTGAAAACTTTCAGGTGGGATGAGATCGGTATGACGAGAGTGCCAACGAAGCGGAAATCCGAACAGCGAGTTTCTTAGGACAACTTCGGAGCCGACCACTAGCGAGTCGCCACGTCTTTCGATGTTCACGTTCTCCCAAGGCGGAATGAGTCGATTCAAAGCGCCCGGATTGGAATGGTATTGAAATAGCGATTGTCGATTGCAATCAATGGCCACAGAGCGTTCAAAGGTTGGCATGAACTACATTTCAGCATCGGGGAGGGTAACTGATTCGGTCATATCTCGAAGCTTGTCCAACGCCCGCTTTTCGAGTTGCCGAATTCGCTCCTTGGAAACGCCTAGCTTATCCGCTAGACGCTGCAGTGTCTGGATACGTCGATGCCCACCCAGCGAAAACCTAGCACGAATGATGAATTTTTCGCGACGGTCCAAATGCTCCAGCATAATGGATAGCCTCGCTTTGAGTTCATACCAACGTTGTTCGCTCATCGATGACTCTTTTTGGTCGTCGCTAAAGTCTATCCCGTTTTCATGAATGCTGCCGAAATTGCGTTGGCGGTCTTTTTGATTTTCCATGACAGTTCGGTAGGTATGGCGACGGACGACTTGGGTCGCATACGTGCTAAATCGAAACCCAAGCCCTACATCAAATTTATCGACGGCACGAATGAGGGCGACGATGCCGTCGCTCAGTAGATCATCAAACCGATTCTGCGGATTGACGAATTTTTTTACTATGGAGATGACGAGGCGCATGTTGGATTTGACAATCCAATCGCGATACCAATCTGCAGCTGTTAACAAACACTCAATTCGCTTTACGTTCCAACAATTGCCAAGGTCCGCGTCTGACTTCAGTGCATCTGCTTTGAATCGCAAGTAGTTCATGCGGTTGAAAACGGACTTTTCCTCGTCTGGAGTCAAAAGTCTTGCTTCGCACAGCCTTGCTAGATGTGCCGGCAGCAGAGGTGCTTTGCACGGTTTGACTACGACCACCTCGCAACTTGTTCCAAACAAGCAGTTGCCTAGTATTTCCGATTCCGATGACTTTTCATCGAAGGAAATGCTAGGAATAAACTCGATCTTCTCCGAGCTAATTTTCTTTGAGAGGATGTCGATATCTCGAGCCGACCTGTGCTCCGGACTGGACAGCTGCATGAAATGGACGAAAGCTTCCTCGAGCTCCTTGAGTCGGAAAGTTCTTGGAAGTTTGGTACGTGCTTTCGTTCCAACTTCGGCCTGCAGATCGTTGGTTGTTTTTTTTGCCCGTTTCGATTTCGCTATCATTGTTTGTGTCATTGCAATCTCCTGGTCAGGAATCGATATTTCGTTTTTCTTGCGAGGCCGCTACGAAGACTATTCGTTCGAAACGTCGAACTAGATTCGTTCAAATCGTTCATTATTCCTTTTATAACGATCTGGCAGGGGCGGTCAAACAAAAGAGTCTTGTCTCCTTGCCTCAACTCCCCATGAAAACATTGAAAAAACGGCGATTCGATCGAATCGCTTTAATAATGGATATGGAGTAGACGCTTCGTTATACTAATAGAAGACGACAGATAAAATCGATCAAATCATTCAAGATTCATCGCGAGTCATTTCCTGCGGGTTCTCGGGGGCTATATTGGACGAAAATTTCACGCCAAAGCAGGTCGCATGCGCTCTTCAGGTTAGCGAATCATCGGTAAAACGATGGTGCGATCGAGGGGACATTCGAACGGACAGAACCATTGGTGGGCACCGTCGAATTCCGTTAGGTTTTTTGCTCGAGTTTCTCGAAACAACCAATCGAAGAATTGTCGACCCGGCTCCCATTGGCTTGGAGCTGTCCGGCGGACAATTTTCAAGGATTGCATCCAAGCAACTTCATCTACCCGAGTTGCTCGCTCAATTCGAAAAGTCGTTGCTTTCTGGATCGGAATCGGAATGCCGAAGGATCATCAGTTCCTGGTATTCAACGCGAGGCGGCATACCCTCCTTGGCTGATGAATTGCTTTGTCCGGCATTCAGCTGCATTGGAAACGGATGGAAGTCTGGGCAGGTCGATATTTACGAGGAAAGACGAGCATGCGAGATTTGCCGAAGGCTCGTTTTGGAGCTTCGACGGCTACTTCCAGAACCTGGAGGGATGGCACCATTAGCTATGGGTGGAACGCCTTCAGGGGACCAATATCAGCTTTCTACACTTCTTACGGAAATGGTGTTTCGCGAACAAGGTTGGAGAACAGAAAGTCTAGGTTCCAATATTCCCTTCGAGAGCCTTCTTTCAGCGGCGAGGCAACACATGCCGAGGGTCTTTTGGTTAAGCATATCGCATGTGGAGGATGCTCAATCCTTCTTAATGAGTTACGCGGATTTCATAAAAAAGCTTCCTAAAGGCATCCTTGTGGTCGTCGGTGGTCGAGCACTCAATGAAGATCTTCGGCCCAAAATGGTGTATTCGGCGCATTGCGATGGAATGAGGCAGCTCTCTGCCCTTGCAAAAACGCTTAGGGCAGGATCGCTCCCACAGAGCTCCAAGATTTAGAATTTGGCTCATCCGCAGAATCCGTTGGTAAAAAACAAGCCGACAGGAACGAGAATGGTTAGGCTACGAACTTAACCTGAAAGGTACTTTTTTTGGCACCACGGAATACCCGAAACACACGGAATAGAAAACTCAGCGAACATTTCGGCAAGCTAGAATTTGGCGAGAAAGACCTTCATTCGCTGGTTTGTCGAGTACAAAAATCTCGTGAAACCCACTAGGATAGATGTTCGCCAATCGGTGTAATCTCATCTATAACAATTCAGCTCGTCATGTCTGGAATTACCAACGACCTAGGTGGCTTCGATCTTGGGCTTCCGGACTTTTCTCTGACAGAATCGAAATTGGCCGACGGATCGAACATGGGAGATTTAGTTTCGGCCACCCTCGTTGTTGATCCGATCTCATTGGTAGCTGTAGGCGATCCTGTTCCGATGCATGGCAAATGGCTGTGGACAACAGTCCCGAGTTGGTTGATCAGCACATTCGTTCACGTAGCGGTCATTTTGATCTTGGCTGCTTGGAATATTGAGCCGATCAAGAATGAACTTCGGATGATGTTGGTTTCTTCGGAGTCGACCAGCGATGCGGATCAATTGGAGGAGTTTTCGATCGACCAGTCGATATCCGCAGAGCTCGCATCGACGGAGAGCGACGAGACCCCTTCCTCGTCGCCAACGATGGATCCGACGCTCACAGATACTGTCGTAGACGTGAGTTATTCAGACGTTGTTGCAGCAAAAATGCCGGCCGTGAGCATTTCGAGTATGACTCAGAGTCTTATCCCTAAAAACGGAATAGCAGCCCAGGCCAATGCCGCGTTACGGGCAGGCCTAAGCAGCCGATCCAAGGAAACCAAGCGAGACCTACTGAGCAAGTTTGGTGGTTCAAGCGATACCGAAAAAGCGGTATCGCTAGCCTTGAAATGGTTGTCATTGCATCAGGATCCACAATCGGGTGGTTGGACCTTGGCGCATAGCTTGGTTTGCAGAGGACAGTGTGATCACCCAGGCGAACGCCGAGGAAGTCTAAACGCAGCTACAGGTCTTGCGCTTATGTGCTACCTGGGAGCCGGCCAAACCCATCTGGAGGGAGAGTACAAAGAGACGGTATTTAAGGGACTGAGTTTTCTGATTAGCAACATGAAATTTCAAAAGGGAGGAGGCCAATGGTATGTCGGGTCTGGATTCAAGGGCTTTGACGATATGTATGCACATGGAATTGCATCGATTGCAATGTGTGAAGCGTACGGAATGACGAAAGATCCTCAGTTGCGAGACGCGGCACAAGCCGGGATTAACTTCCTTAGTTATGCGCAGAGTCCGTCTACGGGTGGCTGGCATTATGCGCCGCAAGGTGAGGGGGACACCTCAGTCGTCGGTTGGCAGATGATGGCACTCAAGAGCGCGTCCATGAGCGGCTTTAATGTGGATTTGGATGTTGTACGCAAGGCCAACTTTTTTTTGGATCAAATGGCATTCGACAATGGCGCGAGTTACCACTACAGCTTCGACTCAAAAGCCAAGCAGGCCAAGTACAATCCAAGCACCACCGCGTGCGCTGTCCTTTGCCGTATGTATTCCGGGATGCCGAAAGACCATCCCTCCATCAAGGCTGCAGTTGCGAAGTTCAGTGCGGCAGGCCCGAGCAAGACTAGTACCTATTACAACTACTACGCAACGCAAGTTCTAAAGCAGGTCGGCGGCAAGGAGTGGGAGAGTTGGAACGTTCGGATGCGCGACCAGCTTCTTTCGACCCAAACGACAACAGGGCATGCCGCAGGAAGTTGGTTCTGGGATGATAGTCACAGCACTGATTCTGGCGGAAGATTCTATACGACCTGCATGGCAACCATGATTCTTGAGGTCTACTATCGCTATATGCCGCTTTATGGAGAGCAAACTGCAGAGGACGCATTCAAGTTATAGGCTTGAAGTCTCGTCTACCTTGCCACCGCTTGCTCGCCAATTGTGGTTGAATGGTCTTTACGCATCACAGCTTGCAAGCAAGCAGTGTCACAAACTAAACTGTCTCGTAAACTGTTCAGCTGCACAAACTAAACTCTGTGAACATTCATTCCAATCGAAATTGCTTCATGATCCAGAAATTGCTCCTGTGTTCCTTGATCGTATGTTCCTTGCCGGCATGTGCCAATGCACAAGGGACTGAGCCTCCCTACAAAAAGACTGCCGAGGTCGAGGGGGTTGCGGAATTCTATTTGCCCAACGGATGCCGAGTGTTGCTTGTTCCGGACGAATCATCCAACAGCATTACCGTAAATATGACGGTCCTGGTCGGTTCGCGGCACGAGGGGTATGGCGAAGCTGGTATGGCACATCTACTTGAACACATGCTGTTCAAAGGAACACCAAGCCACGGTGATATCGACAAAGAATTAAAGGAACGTGGTGTTCTCGATATGAACGGAACCACCGACTACGACCGAACCAATTATTACGAAACCCTCCCGGCTTCTGACGAGAATCTCGCGTGGACGATCGCCATGGAAGCAGATCGCTTGAGCAATTGTTTCATTCGAGGCGAGGACCTCTTTTCGGAAATGACCGTCGTACGCAATGAGTTTGAATCGGGCGAGGATTCTCCAAACGAAATCCTCATGCAACGAATCATGGCCAATGCGTATGAATGGCACAACTATGGGAAAAGCGTTATTGGCAATCGAGTCGATATAGAACGTGTTCCAGTCAATCGACTTCGAGCGTTTTACAAAAAGTACTATCGAGTCGACAACGTCGTACTAATTATCGCCGGGAAATTCGAACCGGAGAAGGCCATGGAGTTGGCCATGCAACACTTTGGCTCTCTCGAGAAATTGGCCACACCGCTCGAGTCGACTTACACGGTCGAGCCAACGCAGGATGGTGAGCGAATCGTCTACCTCAATCGTGTCGGCGATGTAGGATTGATAGGCATGGCGTACCACGTTCCGGCCATGGCGCATTCGGATTCAGCGGCATTGACAGTGCTATCCCATATTCTTGGAACCGAACCGAGCGGGAGACTGTATCAAAACCTTGTAAAAACCAGACTTGCTTCCACGGTTACTTCTATGCATCAAGCGGGATACGATCCGGGCATGTTTGGCTGTTTGATTCAAATCAATCGCGATGTGCAAGTCGAACCAGTCCGCGACGCACTCAGCAAGATTTTTCAGAGTATCGTCAAAGATGGCGTTACCGACGAAGAGGTCAGTCGCGCGATTCGAGAATTGAGCAATGCAAAAGAAAATGCTCAAAACAACACAGCCAAACTCGCCTATGACCTTAGCAATTGGGCTGCCTTTGGCGACTGGCGTTTGTTCTATCTGGATCGAGATCGAATCGAAATGGTGAAAATCGAGGACGTAAAACGAGTCGCCGAACACTATTTCAAGGATAGCAATCGGACCACCGGTATCTTCGTTCCAACGCCCGAACCCGATCGGTCGGCGATTGCGCAGAGGCCCAAAATCGATGTGTTGGTTTCGGGATATACTGGCCGAGATTCAGTATCCAAAGGCGAAGTGTTTGAGCCTACACCGGAAAACATCAAGTCTCGCACATTTCGCGGAAAGCTGGATTCGGGACTTAAATACGTTTTGCTGCCCAAGCAAGTTCGAGGAGATCGGTTCTTCTTGAAGCTGACGCTGCGATTTGGAAATGAAGCAACCCTCGGCACTCCAAAGTTTCTGCAGGCGGGCAAGCTGCTGGGCGATGCTTGGTTACTGGGTACCGAGAAATATTCCGAAGCAGCGGTTAAGGACAAACTGGAAGAGCTCAAGGCAGAATGCACGTCTTCCAGCGAGACCGGCGCGGTCACTTTTCAGTTAACCGGTCGCAAGAAAAGCTTTGCGGAGACGATTGATCTGTTGGCTGAAATAGTTAGACACCCCACCTTCCCAAGCGACGAATTTGGCCTCCTTGTAACGCAAAAGCGATCTGAGATAGAATCGGCCCGAACCGATCCAAACTACCTTGCGCAGGTGGCACTCTCTCGCAAGCTTTCGCCGGTCGAAATAAACAACATTCAATACGTCCCGAGTACCGATGAAGCTCTTGAGCGACTGGAGGCAGCTCAAGTCTCCGACGTGCGTGAACTGTATAAGCGATTCCTGTCGGGGTCACAC
>JANLRK010000314.1:0-10784 GCA_031361585.1 Pirellula sp.
TTCGATAAAGAGGGAAATCTCTACATCGTTGACATGATGAATCATGTCGTTCGAAAAATCGACGGCAAGACCGGAATTATTTCGACCTTCGCTGGTACGGGCAGAATGGGTTACTCTGGGGACGGTGGCTTGGCCTCCAAAGCTGAATTCAACAAGCCGCATAGCATTCAGTTCGGTCCTGACGGCCAGCTCTATGTCTGCGACATTGGCAATCATGTCATTCGTCGAATTGACAGAAAAACCAATGTGGTGTCGACATTCGCGGGAACGGGAAAACCTGGACCGACGAGCGATGGCGCTCCGATTGTTGGAACGCCGCTCAACGGCCCACGCTCGATTGATTTCGATCGCCAAGGCAACTTATGGCTGGCGACCAGAGAAGGAAATCAGGTTTTCAAAATGGATTTAGGAGCTGGCCGGATTTATCATGTCGCTGGTACAGGCAAGAGCGGATTCGAGGGGAACGGTGGACCTGCCAAGGATGCCATGCTAAAAGGCCCTAAGGGAATTGCAGTCGATGCCGACGGCAACGTATGGCTGGCAGATACTGAGAGCCACAGCGTCCGCAAGATCGACGCCAAATCCGGAACTCTAGAATTGGTGGCGGGGACAGGTGTTTTAGGAGACGGTGCGGATGGTGATCCGTTGAAATGCAACCTCGCGAGGTTGCATGGCATTTATGTCGATTCCGATGGATCGGTGTATATCGGTGACAGCGAATCTCACAAAGTACGCGTGCTTAGGAAAAAGTAGTCCGCCACACGTAGGTCAGCCTGTCCTCAGGCTGACGCGTCCACATTAAAATCAAACCTGGAAATCACTCCAAGTCCTGCTGAGGACAGCTGGACCTACGTGAATCGCCAACGTCATTTGAGCATCGGGTACCCTTCTTATGTTTCGTCGCCGCAACTGCCTCTATTTGTTTTTTTTCTACTTCTGCTCCATACACGCGATCCTAAAGCCATCGTATGCGGCAGATCGAATTCAATTGGTTGCCGGTGGTACCAAGGACGCAGTAAACATACCCGCGACCGAAGCCTTGTTATTGGAACCGTTCGGGACCGCGTTCGATGCGGACCATCGACTTTGGATTGTGGAGATGGCATCAGGCAATCGATTACTGAGAGTCGAAGACACAGGTGTGCTTTCGCATGTGGCCGGACGCAAGGAACTTGGTTTCCATGGCGACGGAGGGCCAGCCATAGACGCACAATTCAACGGCCCACACAACTTGTCCATCTCCTTTGATGGCCGCATTCTCATTGCCGACACATGGAATGGGAGGATTCGACAAGTGGACCCTACGACCAATCGCGTGCGTTCTTTGAACGGCTTCGAAGTACCGATAGACAAAGCCAAGGGATTTGGTCCGTATTGCATCGCAACCGATTTCACCGGGTCCCAACTTTACATTGCCGACTTGCATCGGATTCACAAGCTGGATCTTAGGACAGGTACATCGATTGTTGTTGCTGGGAATGGTGAAAAAGGAATTCCGAATGACGGGGCGATGGCCGTGAATGCACCGCTCGTGGATCCCCGCGCGGTAGCGTCCGATCGACTTGGCAACGTTTACATCTTGGAGCGTGGAGGAAACGCGCTTCGCGTGGTCAAGGCCGACGGTTCTGTCCATACGATAGTCAATGCAAGCGGCAAGAAAGGGACCGAGACATCCTTGCGCGAGCCCGCGATCACAGCAATGATGAATGGTCCAAAGCACCTTTGCATTGATCTCATGAATCGAGTGGTCATCGCAGATGCAGAAAACCATCTAGTGCGTCTGTACGATCCAAGCGATGGAACTCTTAGTCGAGTTGCGGGAACGGGCATATCGGGCCGTGAGGGCGTTGGAAATGGTGCACAAGCGTGTCAACTTGCTAGACCGCACGGAGTTTCCATGCACCCTAAGTCGGGAGAGCTTTACATCACGGATAGCTACAACAACCGAATCTTGAAAATAAGCACAAGAAACGAATGATCCAAGGTTGTAGCATGGCCTCCCTAGGCCTCTTGGAGGCTTTCCCACTTTCGCATCAATGGTTTAGTTGATAGCTCTTGGGCTAACTCCGTGGGTAGCCATAAAGCCCGAACGATCCACCGGTCAAGCCGGTGGGATTCAGAAATACCGCAGGCTTGTCCTGCTGGATTGTTCTGCTTCCAAGCTAAATAATGCATCGACTCGGGTTACAATAAAACAAAGTTCATCTTCGTATCACCCCCGCAAGGTTTGGAGTTAGAAAATGTCGCATGTTGCGATCATCCGTTTCCTTTTCATTGTCACCGTAATCGGTGCTGCTGGTTGTTCGGACACATCGAAGCCGGAAGTGCCTACGGTCGACATTACCTCGAAGGTTTTTTTTGATATTGCGATTGGCGACGCTGACGCTGGACGCATTGTGATGGGGCTCTACGGCAAAGATTTGCCAAAGACTACAGAAAATTTTCGTTGCTTATGTACCGGTGAAAAAGGGCAGGGCAAATTGGGTTTTCCATTGCACTACAAGGGTTGTACCTTTCACCGCGTCATCCCTGGCTTCATGTTGCAAGGAGGCGATTTCACGAAGGGAAACGGCGAAGGTGGCGAAAGCATTTATGGTGAGAAGTTCGATGACGAAGCATTCAAATTCAAGCATGACGCGCCGGGCTTGCTTAGTATGGCAAATGCAGGTCGAAATACCAATGGCTCACAGTTCTTCATCACCACGGTTCCAAAAGCCGGCCTGGACGGCAAGCATGTAGTCTTCGGACGAGTGTTGGAGGGAATGGATGTCGTGAAAAAGATAGAACGCTTAGGTACCAATAGCGAGAGCGGTGAAACCAAAGCGTATATCAGCATCCGTGACTGCGGGGAACTGAAATAGACTATCGTGTCGAAGTTGCCGAGAAGGGTGCGCTGCTAACGCTTGCTGAAATAAACGCGGGCGCTGCTTGCTTCACAGTCGGCGTTCGTCGATAGCCAAAGAAGCCTCGTCGTTGGATAACCTCAGCGACCTCTACCGGAACGTGCTCTGTCCAGCTCGGATCGCCTGCTTGAATCTGACGCAACACTTCGCGCGAGAAGGTCGAGAGATTTAATGGATTGAAGTTGTCCAACTGCTCAATACATCCTTTGTCTACGAGATATTCATAGAGTTTTCTGAGCCCCGACGCGACCTTGAGATTATCAACTAGAGTCATCTCGCCGGTTTTCTGGTTGAGTAGTGGATAGATGTAGAGCTTGAGATCGTTTTTGAAGAGCCGCCCAAACGATTCAAGAATCCCCCCATCCAATTCGGAATAGTATTTATTATCAAAAAGCTCGCATAGACTACCGGCGCCCATCGTGATCCCGATCTTCTTCTTCGTATAGCGAGCCAAGTAAGCTGCCAGACGATAGTATTCGAAATAGTCCGAGATCAGAACGGTCATGCCGCATGCGGCCAGTAGGTCGACGCGCGCGAGAAAGTCCTTTAGGTCGATCTCGCCATTTGCCTTTAAGTTGCGCATGGTGATTTCTGCCAGCGTCACTACTTGATCAGCCTCTACATCGGGTTCACTACAGAATTTTTCGTGAGCGGATCGAAGCATGTCAAGGTTGACATTGGTGAGAGGGCGGAAACTGCCGCGTTCCACCAAGATCGGTTTTTTGTAGAGAACTTCGGACGGTTGCAGAACTTCTCCTTTGGCTGAGAACATGGCTGCATTACTTAAGCCGAGTTGCACAAGCCGTAGGCTCATAACCCGGTTGTCAACATTGCGGAAGGCGATGCCGGAGAATTCGATCATGTCGATTTCGATGCGACGTGTGCTAAGATTGTCGAGAAGCGATTCGATCAATTGGTCCGGCTCGTGATTGAGGAAGAAAGCGCCGTAGAGAAGATTCACGCCGATGATGCCGATGGCTTCTTGTTGGAGTGCATTTTCTGTGTCGAGCATTCGCACGTGAACGATGATTTGGCTATCTTGATCACCGGGATGGGATTGAAAACGGACCCCCATCCAACCGTGGCAGTCGTTGGATCCCTTAAAGTTTCTCGCTGAGACCGTGTCTGCGAAAGCAAAAAAAGCTGTCGTATCGCCCCGGCTCTCACGTAACCGTTCGAGGTTCAGCGAGTGTTCGTGCTCTAGCATGTCTTCGAGTCGTCGTCGGCTGACATAGCGATCGCATTGACCATAGATGGCGTCGCTAACAGCCATGTCATAGGCGGACATGCTCTTGGCAATAGTACCGGCAGCACCACCCACGCGAAAGAACCATCGCACCACTTCTTGGCCCGCGCCGATTTCTGCAAACGAGCCATAGCGACGTGGGTCAAGATTAACGGCAAGCGCCTTGCGTTCGGTGGTGAGGCAGTCGGTATTGTCGCGTTGAACAATCATATTCGGTAAATCCAATAGAAACTTCGGTACGGAAAAGGCTTTGAAATATGGGTCGCAGCCGAGTGTTGGCGACGCTAAACCGCAACGGTTGCGAGAAGTTTTCTGGCGGAGTCATGTTACAATCGTTTTAGGCGTTACAGCCTGCTTGGCCATGTTGGCCGCTCGTTCATCACGCTTCATGATGAGTTGACCGACAACACTTATCGCAATCTCGGCTGGCGTGTTGTTGCCAAGAGGCAGCCCAATTGGACAGAAAAACGACAGGATCTTGTCTGCGGTGACACCGACATTTTTAAGCTCACGGCGCAACACAGCTGCTTTTTGGGCGCTACCAATCACGCCGACATAAGGTGCTTCGCGCGATTTCAATATTTCCGCCAGCACGGGCAAATCTGTCGCATGACCTCTACTCATCAATACAAAGAAAGTATTCTCCGGTTGCAACGCAACGGTATCAGAGGGAGTATCCACGCACCACGTTTTCAATTTTGGATGAACCGGCAATTTCTCGATCCAATCGGCACGAGAGTCGATACAGGTCACATGACAGTTCAGCTGCACCAACAATCGGATTAGCGTTTGCGCCACATGCCCAGCCCCATAGACTGCAATGGGCCATATCGTGCTTTTTTCCATTTCAAAGAACATTTTGACTTCGCCGCCACACGTCATACCTATATCGGTTTGTAGATTCCAAACCACGAACTCGTTGGGTTTTTCGTTTTGCAGCAACAAGGACTGGGCATGCTTAATGGCCGCATGTTCGATTTTTCCGCCGCCAACGGTTCCAGCTACGAGCCCCTCTGAAGTGACGATGGCTTTGGCACCGACAATTTGTGGAGCGCTGCCGCGAATATCGATCAAGGTGACGGTAACAAAGGATTTCCCCACTTCGAGTAAATTCTGAAGGCAGCGGACAAATCCAAGGGCGTCTTGGGTCATAATGGATTCCTCCAATGCAAAATCGGATGGGCAAAACTTTGCTTCGTTGGATGTGGTAATAAAAGCACAACGATCCTTTGTTTTTTTGAATCGATTGCAATAGCGACCGTGTCCTAACTCAGACAGAACAATATGAGCGACGAACAAAGATGTTACGCTATCTTGCCTGCGGCAGGTAGAAGCCGACGCATGGGTCAGCCAAAATTGCTGCTTCCGTGGCCTACGAATAAAGGGGGCGGCGTCAAACCATCCGTCGCAACATTGATCGACCATGTCTTGCAAGTTTGGACATCGAGTCGTGTCGACGAAATTGTCGTGATCGTGCGGAGCGACGATCAGGCGCTATTGAAAGCGTGTTTGCAGTGGAAGGTTTCTATCGTTCAGCCAGAAATTGCCCCGAGCGACATGAAGGAATCCGTCCAGCATGGATTTCGATTCTTGCAAAAACGCGATCCAGGTATTCGGGATTGTTGCTTTGTCGCGCCCGCGGATTTGCCAACCTTGTCAGCCACGGTCATTGATCGGCTAATCGATACGGATTCTGGCGGATCGACGATAGTTGTCCCTTCGTTTGGCGGACGCTCGGGTCACCCGATCCGGTTACCTTGGTTGCTTTCCAATGAAATCCTTTCTTTAGGAGAAAACGCGGGAGTGAATCAAGTCGTCGCGCGTCATCCTAAAATATTGGTAGAATTTCCGGCACGGGAATGGGAGGAGGACATCGATACGCCCGAGGAATATCGGGCTGCATTGAAATCCGCATTCAAGAATAGCAATTGACCTACCATGTTCGAAGTTGAAATTGGCTGCGTTTGACAACGACACGCCGTATGTACACGTTCCAAGGAATTGGTTCCCTTCCATATGATGCAACCCTTTGGAGTAAGTCCACATGTCCAAAATTAGAGTAAACGGAAAATCCTTGGAGCTGAACGACGTGCCGTTGGACACGCCTCTGCTTTGGGTACTACGAGATCATCTTGGTTTGACCGGAACCAAGTATGGTTGTGGCATTTCGGAATGTGGAGCATGCACTGTCCACGTTGATGGGGTAGCCGTGCAGTCCTGTGTGACGACCCTTGCAGAGATTGGAGAATCGGAGGTCACCACCATTGAGGGACTTTCCAAAGATGGCTCGCACCCTGTGCAAAAGGCTTGGCGAGAGCACAATGTTCCGCAATGTGGTTATTGCCAAGTCGGGCAAATCATGATGGCGGCAGCCTTGTTGAAAACGAATGGAAATCCAACGGATGAGCAAATCGAATCGGAAATGTGGAACATTTGTCGATGCGGAACGTACCCACGAATTCGTTCTGCCGTCAAGTCAGCAGCTAAGGAGATGAACCGATGAGCGCATCACAACACTATTTGAAGTATTTGAATGCAGTGGAATCGAATGCCGCTGACTCGACGAGTCCAAAAGAAGATTCCAGCCTCACCCGTCGAAGTTTCCTGGCAACTATATCATCCACTTCGCTCGTACTAATGGGTAAGTCGGGTCTAGGGCCAAGTTCCGCATTGGCAAATGCCAATCAAACGGACGTAGTTCATTTCTCGCCGGATTTCTTTGTTTCGATTGCACCGGATGGAACGGTAACCTGCATTGCTCACCGATCGGAAATGGGCACCGGGATTCGGACCGGGCTTCCGCGTGTTCTTGCCGACGAACTCGAAGCGGATTGGGACCGAGTTAGAATTCAGCAAGCCCCAGGTGACAAACGCCTTGGCGACCAAAACACGGATGGTTCGAATAGCATTCGTTTTTTCTTCAAACGCATGCGGGTTGCGGGCGCGACGGCCAGAACAATGCTGGAACGAGCCGCAGCTGCGAAATGGGGAGTCCCTGCAACGGAATGCTATGCGGAAAACCATCAAATCAAACACAAAACGAGCGGAAAGACCATTGGTTTTGGCGAACTGGTCGAATCGGCCAAGTCACTCGATATACCGAAAGAAAACGAACTACAACTCAAGCCTCGAGACAAATGGCGATACATAGGCAAGGACGTACCCATTACGGACCTGGATGACATCATCACAGGCAAAGCGATTTTCGGCATCGATGCAAGAATCGAAAACCAGCTGTTTGCTATCATCGCTCGGCCACCGGTAGTCGGTGGTAAAGTGATATCGTTCGATGCAAGTGAAACGAAAAAAATGCCTGGGGTGGTGGATGTTGTGGATTTGCCTGCGTTCAAAGGGGCACCTATGTTTCAACAACTCGGAGGCGTTGCAGTGCTTGCCAAAAGCACCTGGGCAGCTTGGAAAGGACGCGATGCCCTCAAAATCAAGTGGGATGATGGCGAAAACGCTACATACGATTCTGAAGAGTTTGCCAAACAGTTAAAGGCAACAGCCCGAGAACCTGGTCAAGTTCTACGTTCGATCGGCGCTGCCTCAGACGTCCTTGCCAAATCGAAAGATATCGTTACCGCGGATTATTCGGTACCGCATCTTGCACACGCTCCGATGGAAACAACCTGCGCTGTGGCGGATGTCAAAACAGATGCCTCAGGAAAGGTCATCGCCTGTCATGTGATTGCGGCCACGCAAAATCCGCAAGCGGTTCAGCAAGCGGTCGGCCCCGCATTGGGTATGAATCAAGATGACGTCTTGGTTAACGTGACGTTGCTCGGATCAGGTTTTGGTCGAAAAAGCAAACCTGATTATTGCGTTGAAGCGGCATTGCTTTCGCGCAAGGTCGGTCGTCCCGTTCACGTGACCTGGACGCGTGAAGACGATTTACAACACGATTACTATCATGCGATTTCGGCCATCCATTGTGAAGCTGCCATGAGCGACACCGGCATGCCATCGGCTTGGCTGCAACGCGCCGTTTATCCATCCATCGGCTCGACATTTGCCCTTGGTTCAAACAGTCCGGCAACTTGGGAAGCCGAAATGGGAAACACCGACCTACCCTACGACGTACCCAATATCAGCCTTGAAGTTGGCCAAGCAAAATCGCATGTTCGCATTGGCTGGCTTCGATCGGTTTGTCACATTCAACAAAATTTTGCCGCATGCTCGTTTGCAGACGAACTTGCGCACCATGCAAAACGCGACCCGTTCGAATTTCTAATCGAGTTGCTTGGCAAGGATCGAAATATAGATATGACTGCTGCTAAGCTTTCCAATCGAGGAGCTTCGATGGAAGAGTATCCTTATGATATTGGTCGACTCAAAAACGTATTGCGTCGGGTCGCTCAGAAGGCCGACTGGAATCTCGCCAAAAACATGCCCAAAGGACGAGGACTAGGAATCGCCTGCAGCCGATCGTTTCTAGGATACACGGGACACGTCATTGAGGTCGAGGTCGCACAAAATGGCAAGGTCTCGATCCCTAGAGTCTGGGTCTCTATAGATGCAGGAATTGTTGTTAGCCCCGATCGCGTCCGAGCCCAAATCGAGGGTGCGTCCATTATGGCGACCGGCCAAGCCCTCTTTGGAAAAGTATCATTCAAGAATGGACGCGCATTGGAATCGAACTTGGACACCTACATCTTACCCAAAATGAAAGATGCTCCTCGCGAAATTATAGTGGACATCGTTCCCAGCGAAGCTCCTCCGGCAGGTGTCGGCGAAACGGGGATCGCTTCCTTCGCCCCCGCACTTTGCAACGCCATCTTCGCCGCGACCGGAAAGCGAATACGGGATCTGCCATTGTCTGGACGAGATCTATCCTGGTCCTAACGAACTGCCTAACCGTAGGTCACTCTTGCCGAGAGTGACTTCGCGCTAGCAGTGCAGCCTCAAACGGCTTCACAGTAAAAGCAATTCACCGATGGAACCAAAGAACGATAGCAAGGCCAATTCATGAAATCCGTATCCGTATTCCTATTGACCTTCCTGACTCTGGCCGCAATCCTCACCGTTCCAGGCGTGACGCGAACTACAGATCCTGTTTTGGATTCTCCCGCCCTTGATGCACCGCTTTCGCCCGAGCAAGCAGCCTCGACAATGATCGTCCCAGATGGATTCCAAGTCACGTTGTTCGCGGGGGAACCGGATGTACAACAGCCGATTGGATTCTGTTTCGATGATCGAGGCCGGTTGTGGGTCGCAGAAGCGTACAACTACCCGGTGCATGGTACCAAACCGGGCGATCGAATCGTTATCTTGGAAGATTCCGATGGCGATGGGAAATTTGACAAGCGAAAGGTATTCTACGATCAACTCAACTACGTGACCGGTATTGAGGTTGGTTTCGGGGGCGCTTGGGTCATGTCGCCTCCCAACTTTTACTTCATTCCGGACCGCAACGGTGATGATGTACCAGACAGTCAACCGGAAGTGTTGCTCGATGGCTTCGGTAATCATGCGAACAGCCATAATTTGGCAAATGGTTTAGCGTGGGGACCGGACGGTTGGCTTTACGGCACGCATGGCCGCACAAATTGGTCTCGTATCGCAAAGCCCGGCACCCCGGATGTTCAGCGAACGCAATTTGATGGCGGTGTTTACCGGTACCATCCGGTACGTCACGTTTGGGAACCGTTTGCTGACGGAACAACCAACCCGTGGGGCATCGATTGGAATGATGTCGGCGAAGGCTTTGTGACCAATTGCGTCAACCCGCATCTGTTCCATGTCATCCAAGGAGCGCACTACGAACCCTGGCGAAATCGCGAATCCAGTCGGTATGCCTACGAAAGAATTCCGACGATCGCGGATCATTTGCATTTTATTGGTGGCCAGGATTTTCATAACGGGATTGGCAGTCCAGCCGAAGACGCATTGGGAGGCGGCCACGCTCACTGTGGTACGATGATTTATCTGGGTGACAATTGGCCAGACAAATATCACAATTCGATATTCACCAACAACATCCATGGGAAACGGGTCAACAACGACGTACTGACTCGCTCTGGTTCAGGTTTTGTGGCATCGCATGGCCCGGATATCTTGCGATCGCGCGACCCATGGCACATGGGAGTAACCATTCAATACGGCCCGGATGGCGGAGTCTTTGTGAGCGATTGGTCGGACACCGGTGAATGCCATAGCGTTCGCAACACCCGTCGGGAAACAGGGCGCATCTTTAAAGTCACCTACGGGAAGCCAAACTTTTCGCCAATAGATATTGCGAGCCTCACGGATGAGGAACTGGTGAATTCGCAATTGCATCGCAATGAATGGCATGCACGTCACGCCAGACGTGTTTTGCAAGAACGCGCTGCAATTGGGAATAATATGGACCGCGCCCGACGTGATCTCCAAACATTGTTCCTCGAACAGCCAGAGGTGTCCAATAAACTTCGGGCACTTTGGGCATTGCGAGTCCTGGGCGGAACCGATGAAAAATTCTTAATCGATCAGCTTTCCCATGAAAGTGAGTATGTCCGCGCGTGGTCGATACGATTCCTCTGCGAAGACTCCAAACCCTCTGCGATCGCTCTGCGGCGGTTTCAAGAATTGGCGTCTCAAGATCCTTCGCCGCACGTTCGATTGCATTTGTCGAGTGGACTTCAACGAGTGCCGCT
>JANLRK010000330.1:0-7339 GCA_031361585.1 Pirellula sp.
TCTTTAACAAGATCCACTACCCAAAAATAAAACTGTTACAATGCTCTAGCAAACCCATCAGTTGCTATGAGTCCGTGGACTCTTCATAAAATACATCCGACCATCTTCGGCCCCGCCCAAAAAATCCGGGACTCCATCGCCGTCGAAATCCACGACGGAAGGACTCACATCGTGCCCTTCGATGTTCCTTTTGGCTAAGCTACCGACGTTCTTCATTGTCCATTTTCCATCTTGAAAATCGACTTGTTGTAAGAAGTCGGCGTTGGCCGAGTTCAATAAAAAATCAAACCTGCCATCGCCATCCCAATCGGTAACGCAAAGCTTTCGACGACCGCTTTTGCCAGCAGCTCCAGCATTGAGTTGAATCGGTTTCCCAGCCTCATCGACGAAGGCCCTGCGAGGAGCTTTCAAAATCAACTTGTCCTCCATTCGAGCTCGCTCGAAGTACGCCAAATAGCCTTCTTGATCCAACATCGCAATGTCCATCAATCCATCGGCGTTGAAGTCAAAAACGACGGGAGTTGTTCGCCACTGGGTTAAGAGCCCAGCGCCCTCTGGTTGAAGCCAGCCCCACGCCAATCGGGGGTGCTTGCCAGGCCACGCAACGTCGACGCTCTGTGGCGACTCCATACGTGGCGAACCAATGTTGCCAATATTCTTTAGCCAAACCACCCTGCCGAGTATCGAATTCAAAATGATGTCCGGTAGGCCATCGCCATCCCAGTCCGCAACATTCAATGTTGTATATCCCCACTTGGCCTCGGCCGGGCCTTGGATGCTACCATTTGAGCCAGCCATCATTCGAAAATCTTTGCTATCGACTTGGATGGCAACAGGTCTATTCCATTTCGGGCTCGCAACCCTCGGGCCGCTCATGTTTTCGAAAAACTCAATGAAACCAGCCGTGTTACCACTCAAAATATCGATATCGCCGTCACTATCCCAATCGAACCCGACCGGCGTTGCCAACGCTCCGCACTTGAGCGTGTCGGCCTCCTGCTGGAAATAACGTGGGGGAGCAAATGTCGGAACTTTGGTCGCCGTACCGATCTCGCCGACGTTTTCGACGAATGCTACACGGCCATCTTCATCTCCTACGATCAGATCGAGGTCTCCATCTCTATCCCAATCAAACGCAACCGGAACAATCATTTGCAATTCCATCGTCAGTTGCTTGCCCTGAGCTGTTTTGATCTTCTGACCCGCGGAATAGTGCGGCGAAGTTCTGGAGCCCGTATTTTCAAAGTAGGTAAATGAATCCAAAAACTCTCCACAAATCAGATCGAGATCGCCATCGCCATCGAAGTCACCGAAGTTCGGCGACGGACAACCGTAGACTTCGATACGATTGCCATCCGCTTGGAGGAAGATGGGCATCGCGTAGTCTGGGTTGAGCGTCGTGCCCCGATTCCGAAACATATAGATCCACCCATGCAACGGACCATTTCGCCATTGGCCTTGGCTATCCCAAGCGTCGTCCCAACCGTAGTCGCTCCAATCCTCAATGCCGACGATCAGATCCAGCGAACCGTCTCCATCGTAGTCCACGTACCGCCATTGGTTGTGCCGTACCTTGGGTCCTTTGGTTTGATTGCCCAACGGTTTGTGAAACTTGGCCTCGATCGGTAGTATCCGCTTTTCGCTGATTCCACTCTTAGTGAAGTCAACGTACTCAACTCCAGGAGACAGTACTCGTATCGAGCCATCGACATAGCTGGGCATCACGTAGTGCACCGTATTACTGAGCCATCGCCCCGGCTTGAATACAGGCATTTTATCCTTGGATGTGTCACGGGTGGTGTTCTCAAATAGCCAAACGCCATTCGAGGGTTTGTCAGGACACGACACAATCAAGTCGAAGTCCCCGTCATTATCCGCATCGCAGGGAATGGGCCAAGCCCATAGCCCAACTCCCAAATCGACAACTAAACCTGGATGGTTGTACCGAAGCGGTTCAAGCTCATCAGCTCGTCCAATGCAAGTGATCGCAATGAAACACAGCCACCCGCTTCGTGTTATCCATGATGATACTAGGCCTCTACTAGCTGCAAATTCTGGTGACATTGCATTCGCTCAGTTGCGTTTCCCATTCTAGTTCTAGGGGCTATCGTTTCAATGTCGCTCGGCACTTCGTGCCTAGTAGAACGGCACGGAGTGCCGAGCTACTCTTTGGGCAAATCCCATTTATTTGGTACCAAGAGGCACTAATGACTCCAAGATCACACGCACACGCTCTCGTTCCGGTGCACGAAAGCGATCAAACGGCTCGGCCATGAAATCATCGCAAATCCCTAACAAAGACAAACAGCACTTGGTCGCCTTAATGTATTTCGAAGCGTATTTGCCTACCTCATAAATCTGTTGCAATGCATTGATGGCTATTTGCAACTCGTCGATTCGTACTTGGTTGCCGGCGACACAGGCATCATAGCAATCCACGAAGATTCTCGGGAATATGTTTGCACCACCTGCGACACCTCCATTGCCCCCCAAACGCATCGACTCCGGTAGCTTTGCTTCGGGACCGATCATGACGGACCAATCGGGTCTCAATTTCTTAAGTCCAATGGCTCTTTCAAAGTAATTCATATCGCCACTGCTATCTTTCAAGCCAATGATTTGTGGGATTGCGGAAAGTCTTTGAAGTGTTTCGATTTCAAACCAAACTTTGGTCAGGCTTGGCATGTTGTAGAGGACCAATGGTAACGGAAGTTCCGGGACCAGATTTTCGACATATCCCGCCAACTCCGTTTGCCCCGCCGGAAAATAAAAGGGGGTCGAAAGCACCAGCGCCTGAGCGCCCGCTTTGGCCGCGTACTCGGCCAAATGAACCGATTCGACAAACGAAGTGTCCGTTATGCCAACAAGGATGGGTACTCGCCCCGCCACTAAGTCGGAAACTCGCTCGATCAGCTCGCGCCGCAATCGGTAACTCAAACTCGGGGCTTCGCCGGTAGTTCCCAGCAAAAACAATCCATGAACGCCACCCGAAAGAACATGCTCAACCAATCGCTCAAGCCCCTTTTGGTCGAGTTCATCGCGAGCACGTAGCGGCGAAACGAGAGGCGGAATGATACCCGATAGCATTGGTCTCATGAATAGCTACTCAATGAGGATGGAACCCAAAACAGATCAACAAATGTTGCCCTAGTTTACACTAACAAACGAAGCGTCTTCATTCGAGAAGGCACAGAATAGCCGTACTTGCTCTCACGTTAAAGCCGTATTTGCTGTCGCTCGCTAGTTCTCTTGCGGTCGAAAGGGCGATTTCCTTATACTACGACGGCATACCGTAAAAAGTCTCGAAATCGAGACGATTTGATCGGAAGAAGCCCTGCAATTCTGTCATTGAAGGCGGTTAGGATGAAGAAAATCATTTCAACACTTGCGTTGGGCATCGTCTCTTTGAGCGGCGTCGCTTTCTCCCAACAGGATTCGAACCGCTACGTGCCCTACTCTCCAACTGTCGTCGGCGGACTGCCACCAGGTTCAAAGGGACTCGAGCAGCCAGTGTATGTGGCAGACAGAGTGAATGCGAACATGCCCGCCGACTCTAGCGAAGACTTCCCATCTGATTTCTTGTCGGCGAACAGCCTAGGTTTCGACGAAACCAAAATCATTCCTGCGCCGCAAAAGATGGACCGCTTCGAAGCCGGAATTCGCGTCGCAGTTGTGGGAGAAGAACCCATACTTGTAGGCGATTTGATTCCACCCAGCAAGTTGACGCCCCAGGTTTTAGGACACAGCCAATTCGAAATACAATTGCGAAAGGAACTAATGGAAGTCGTTACTCGCAAGGCATTGGCACAAAGGTTTCTCAATGACAAGGTCTCTGGCAAACCCGTGAAGGATCGAGCCGACGCCAAAAAGCACATGAAGACCCAAACGGCCAAAATATTCCACCAAAAGTGGAAGCCGATGCAGATGGAACGAATGAAATGCCAATCCGATCTCGAGTTTGAGGAAAAACTTGCTGAGGCTGGTAAGACCCTATCCTCGATGATGCGGGACTTTGCTGAAAACACCTGGGCACAAGAGCACGTTCGAGAAAAAGTATCCGAGCGCCCTATTGTCGAACTCAGTGAAATGAGCGACTACTTCAACGATAAAATTGAGGACTTCAAACGACCCGCGCGAGTTCGTTTTCAAATGCTAACAGCTAATTTCTCGAAATTCCCAACCAGGGACGCCGCATTCAAAGCAATTGCGGATATGGGGGACCAGGTTCTTTTAGGTGGAGCCCCCTTCGGTGCGGTCGCAAAACGTCAATCCACAGGGCTCGGAGCATCCGACGGAGGGTTATTCGACTGGACAACCCAGGGGGCTCTCAAGAGCAAAAAGATTGATGCAGCCATTTTTGAATACGAGTTGCGACGACTTAGTCCCATCATCGAAGATACCGAAGGCTACCACATTGTCGAAGTGCTAGAACGGGAACAAGCCTACACGCAATCGTTTGCTCAAGCGCAGGCAGAAATTAGAAAGATTCTCATCAAGAACAAAGTCTCCAAGCAGCGAAATGATTTTATCAAAAAAGTTCGTGAGGAGACCCCCATTTGGACAAAATGGCCTGAAGACATTCCGGGATCGCAGGACATTTTGTTGCTACAGCAATAGCGACTAAAAAAGACCATGACAAGCCTTGCAGAGCGATGGAAACTCACTCAACGCGATTCACTTTGGTGCATCTTTTTGTTTTTCTGCGCTCGCATGACATTCGTCTCCCCGGCGATCGCAGTCGACAAGATTAGCTCAGGTGCCGATGGCGAACTTCGTGCTTGCCAAATTGTTACCGTGGACAATGCCTGGGCAGTCGGTGATCGCGGCCTAATTCTGTTTACGGGAGATGCAGGCAAGCACTGGGAAGTTCAGCATACAAGATCCGATGCCATCTACTATGGCGTTTGCTTTTCAGACGAGTTGAACGGTTGCGTCGTTGGCGGAACGATCGAGCCCTATTCGCACCGAAGCGCGGGTGTAGTGCTGAAGACCATCGATGGCGGCAAATCGTGGCAGCATATCGCAACAGAACTTCCGCGATTGGTCGGAGCACAACTCGTCGGCAATGGACATATTCTGGCTTGGGGCGATTGGTCTAACCACTATCAGTCAGCATTGTTTGAGAGTACAGATGGCGGACAGTCATGGGCTGGAAGACCCATTCCATGTGGACATGTTCAATGCGCCGCAATCGGGCCGGACGCAGTGCTAGTCTTAGTAGATCGCTCCGGCAAAATCCATCGATCCAGGACTGGTCTGGAATTTGAATCTGTCGACTTGCCAGTTACTCCGTTTGAGCCTGTTCGCTTTTGCAAGTATATCGAGGGATTGTGGTGGCTAGGTGGTGAAGCAGGAAAGTTATATCGCTCGCGCGATACTCTTCGTTGGGACCAAATGGAACTGCCCGGTACAGCTGCGGATCGATCTTTGTACTCGTTGGCGGACGCCGTAGGTTATGGAGACCGACTTTGGGTCGTGGGTGTACCAAGCAACATCGTTTGGGCCTCGGAGGATCGAGGCAATACGTGGAAAACCATTGTCACTGGCAATCGTACTGCTATTCATGGCGTTTCTGCGCTGAACGGCGAACTGCTGCTAACCTGTGGAGCCAAGGCCAACCTGTTCGCGAGTCGAAATAGGGGTAAAGCGTGGTGGCCTCAGCACCAGTCTGGCACTCGCGACGCAGTCTTAAATATTTCTTCAACTTGTTCGGGCGTTGCCTGGGACTTGATGGCACAAGTAGTGCACGAAAACAAACGACATGCGTCTGCGTTGGTCCTGCATGACCAGTGCTTTGAGGAGCGAACGAGCCAATTGCCGGAATTGTCATCGCGTTTCGAAATTGCCGGAAAGGCCATTGGCCTAGCTCAAGCCCGCGTACTAGCTTGCTTGCCCGTCGGCAATCTCTACTCTGGTATTCGCGACAGCGACTTGGTTTACTATGCCGAGAATGCTTCGAGCGTCAACACCGCCTCGGGAATGTCGTCGGTTGTCAAGCGGATGGTTTTTGAAATCCGCAATGCTCGCCCCGACGTCATCGTTTCGAACTGCAACAACACAGGCAACCCGCTCGAGGTAAAAGCTGCAAATGCTGTGGAGCGAGCCACTGTGCTTGCAGGACGCAAGGAACTAAAAGTTTTTTCTGCTAGTAGCGGAATCCCTGAAGAAGCTTGGGAGACACAACGAATCCTTGTTCGGGGAACGAATCCAGGATTGCAATACTCGCCATCAAAGCTTTTGGAATCCAACGTAGTTCTGGGTAGCGTCATGACGAACATCAAACCCTTGATCGAAACGCATGGTGCCTCGATTTCTCAGGACAAGAGGTTCTCCTATCGCATCGTAGGCTCCAAAGTCGGTGGTATGCATGAGCCGCCCCTAAAAGGGTTAGTACTCGACAACGCAACGCAAGTATTTGAACGGAACAAAGCCAGCCCGCGAATCGCCTCGGTCATGGCGACAACCCAATGGTTTGATTGGAGGCAATTTACCAACTCGGAATCAGGCAACCCCCTTACTCCGGATCGTGTTTGGGACAGCAAACTCAGATCGTCTGCCAAGGATGTTCCGGTCGCATCGGCTTCGCCAGTTTTACTTGACATTGCAATTCAGTGCCGACGGTCTGGCGATTGGAACCGGTGGCAAGCTGCGCTCGAACTCCTGTTGGAAACTGACAGCCAGTCCCCAGCTGCTGAAGCTGCTTACTGGGAACTCATGACGCAAACTGGCAGTATCGAAGTGAAACGATGCATTGCTAGTCAATTGCAGACAATAGCCCAACGTAACTCCGAAGGATTGCAAGTCTCGGCAGCGACGTTTCAACAAGCCTCTCCATTTGCGAAACTGCAACAGGCTTCGTCCTCCGTTCAGCCAGCGTCCTCTTCCAGTCCGATTCGCCGGATTCCGATTGCCACCGATCGCGACCTGTCCGAATTTACAAGGCTACTTTCGAAATGGCCCGATGCATTTGTTCAAAGACGAACCGAACCAAGGTGGGCGTGGCTCATTGCATCTCGCTATCGAACCATGCAACAACGAAACGAAACGGCCAATGCAACCGTTAATCTTGGCCGTAACTATTCCGATTTTTGGCCACCTCTTTCCCCGTACCTTCCCGATTGGAATCAAATAGCAAAAACCGAACGCCAAGTTTTTAACTCAAGCGTTACTCCACCCCAACTCACGACGTCGCAGCTTTCACAGCCAACGCCCGCCATGGCGAAGAACCTTATCCCCGCGATCGCTTGGACCGACCAAAGTCTCTTACTAGACGGACATGCCGATGAAGGTTTTTGGAAAACGGCAACGCAAATTGAATTGCGAGATCCTTGGTCAAAAC
>JANLRK010000376.1:0-4529 GCA_031361585.1 Pirellula sp.
TTTTTGCAACTTCCCTCAACCAAAGTTTCTGCCTAGCCGATGGCAATCACCTATAAAGATAGCGGTGTTGATCTCGAATTGTATGAGCAATCCATGCAACGGTTACCACGACTGATGCATCGCACGTTTACTCCGCGCGTCGTCCGAAACGACGGTGGATTTGCAGGACTATTTGCACTCGACTTCTCGAAATCGCTGTTCTCTCGAAACTATCAGGATCCAATACTGGTATCGGGAACCGACGGCGTCGGAACGAAATTAAAAGTTGCGATCAAAGCGGGGAGGCATGCGACTGTGGGCATCGATTTGGTCGCAATGTGCGTGAATGATGTCCTTTGTACTGGTGCCGAACCCCTTTTCTTTCTTGACTACGTGGCTATGTCCAAAGACAATCCGCCCCTTCTTGAATCCATTGTTCAGGGAATTTCAGACGGTTGCATCGCCGCCGAGTGCAGTCTCTTGGGTGGCGAAACCGCCATCATGCCTGATTTATACCAATCGGATGACTACGATCTGGCAGGGTTTTGCGTTGGCGTTGTCGAAAAGAAAAATCTTATCACTGGAAGGGATATCGCTCCTGGAGACATCGTCCTGGGCATTCATTCGTCGGGCGTGCATAGCAATGGATTTAGCCTCGTTCGGAAAGCAGTCTTTGAGGAGGCTGGCTTAGATATTGATTGCTTTGTCCCTGAACTAGGGATGACCGTAGGTGACGCCCTGTTGACTCCGACACTGATCTACAGCAAGCTTACCAGGACGGTCCTAACCCATTACAAAGTTAAAAATGTCATCCACGGTATCGGCCATATCACGGGGGGCGGTTTGCTGGAGAATACAGAACGGATCTTGCCACCCAATGTAGATTTGATTTTCGAAAGAGGCTCCTGGGAAATCCTGCCCATCTTCGAATGGATTGCCAAGTTGGGCGAGATACAGCAACAAGAGATGGAACACGTTTTCAATATGGGGATCGGTTTGGTCCTGATTGTCAGTCCATATTACGCGCCCCACATCAAATCCATGGTTGAATCGCAAGGTTATCGTTGCTGGAACATCGGAACCGCACAAACGGGAACTGGAAAAAGCCGATACTCATCTTGATCGTTCGACTCGTGGTGAGACTATTTGCTGGCGCACGCGAACTTGCCGGTTCTGACGTCATCGTACTCGACGTGAGTCTTCCCATGTCTGTCCTCGATCTTAAAGAAGCTATAGTGGTTCACAGCGAATCACTGCGAGCACTTGTTGAATTTGCGAGGATAGCGGTTGACAATGAGTTTGTTTGCGACGCTGAGATCATCGACAGGACGCAATCGAATTCCGAGATTGCATTGATCCCACCAGTCAGCGGCGGTTAAGTTTCAATAACGAAGGACTGAGATACAACCATGAGCCGATCTTTACAACTGAGATTGTTTGAACAGTTGGAGTCGATTGTTTTGATCGATTCGCATTCCCATATCAACCCGCACTCTCCCACCTCCCATTCGTTAGCGGATCTCCTTGGTTACCATTACTATACTGAACTCGCGCATTCATCGGGTTTGCCCAAGCACCTCATTGAGGAATCCGGTATCTCTCCACGTGAAAAAGTGGAACGGTTATTCAGTCATCTTGGGAATATCAACAACACTGTACAGTGGTCTTGGTTTGTGGAACTATCTCAAGTGCTCTTTGGATTCGTTGGAGATGAAATCGACAAATCCAATTGGGAAACGGTTTACGATCTTGCTGAGTCAAAAATGCTTGAATCGGATTGGGAATCCCAGGTGCTCAAAGCAAGCAAGGTGGAAAAGGTTTTTTTGACAAACGATTTCGATGATCCTTTGGAAGGTTTTGATACCGATCGATATGTTCCATGCCTAAGGACCGATGACCTAGTGTTCCACTTGGCGCAACCGAAGGTTCGCGAACGCCTCCAATCGGCATCGGGGCGAACGGCGACCAATCTTGCAGATCTAAAGCAATCGCTCGATGTCCTTTTTTTGAGATTCAAGTCACGTGGAGCCAGAGCCTGTGCGATTTCTCTACCACCCTGGTTTTGCCCAAAGGCGTACTCGGATCAAAGTCATGCGGCCCAAGTCGCCTTAGATGACCTTATCCAATGCGGAATCGACGCATCTGAACCCAACAAAAAGACAATGGCCGAATGGGTCTTTTGGAAGATTGCCGAGTTGGCCGATGCTTATCGTTTGCCATTCGATCTCATGATCGGTGTAAGCCGTCGAGTTTATCCTAACGGCGTGTTTCAGGGGCAGGACTTGTATGACTCGCGTGTTTCATTGATTCAATACGCTGAACTTTTCAATGCCTTCCCGAACCTTCCGTTTCCTATTTCGGTCCTAGCGTCGGTCACCAATCAAGAACTCGTGGACTACGCGTGGATTTTCCCAAACGTTTTGACTCATGGGCACTGGTGGTATAGTAACACTCCCAACTACATTCGGCACGATCTTCGAGGACGCATCGAGGCCATTCCGAGAAACAAGCAATTGGGTTATTACAGCGATGCTTATAAGCTGGAGTTTATTCTTCCGAAGTTCCGAATGTATAAACGCATCCTAGCCCGCATCTTGGCAGAAGATTTTTGCCTAGAACGCAGTTGGTCGGAGGACAAAGCACTGGACCTGGGCAAGCAAATCCTTCGCGGCAACGTAGAACAAGTTTTTGATTGCAGAGGGTAAACTCCTAAGCTCCTCGCCCCTCACCCTCACTTCTTACCCCTCACTTCTTACCCCTCACTTCTTACCCCTCACTCCCTAGAGAAAAATTGTGAAAAAGGTTGGATTAGTCGGCTGGCGTGGAATGGTTGGTTCCGTGCTCCTTCAACGCATGACGGCGGAACGCGATTTCCAACACTGTGACCCCGTGTTCTTCTCAACTTCCAATGCAGGGGGGCCTGGCCCGAAGATCGGTGGCATCGAATCGGGCAGGCTTCTGTCGGCGACCGATATCGCAATTCTTTCCAAGATGGACGTCATCATTACCTGCCAGGGTGGTGACTATACCAGCGATATCTATCCCAGACTTCGGTCAAGCGGATGGAATGGTTATTGGATCGATGCAGCATCTTCGTTACGAATGAAGGACGATGCCATCATCATTTTGGACCCTGTAAATGATCGGGTGATCCGCGAAGGAATAAAGAGAGGAATCAAAACCTTTGTTGGCGGAAACTGCACGGTTTCGCTGATGCTGATGGCAATGCACGGATTGTTTCAACAGGACCTGGTGCAATGGATGACCAGCATGACCTATCAAGCGGCATCAGGTGCAGGTGCTCAAAACATGCGTGAGCTTCTGGCGCAAATGGGCATAGCCCACGGCAGCGCCTCCGATCTACTCTCCGATCCCGCTTCTGCAATTCTGGAAATCGACCGCAAAGTTGCGGCCGCCATCCGTTCAAACGATTATCCCATCGAACATTTCGGGGCACCGCTAAATGGTAGTTTGATTCCATGGATCGACAAGGACATGGGGAATGGTCAGAGCCGTGAAGAATGGAAGGGGCGAGCGGAAACGAACAAGATTCTAGGACTGGCGCCAGATACGATTCCGATCGATGGACTGTGCGTTCGAATTGGAGCCATGCGCTGTCATAGTCAAGCCTTGACGATTAAACTCAAAAAAGATGTACCGATGGATGAAATCGAAGACATGCTTGGCAAAGCGAATCCTTGGGCAAAAGTCATTCCCAACGAAAGGTCGGCATCGATGGAGATGCTTACTCCCGCAGCCGTAACGGGAGGCCTAGATTGCCCTGTCGGTCGACTAAGAAAACTGTCGTTGGAGCCAACACAACCGGGACGGTATCTGACCGCCTTTACCGTCGGTGATCAGTTGCTATGGGGAGCCGCCGAACCACTTCGAAGAATGTTGCGAATTCTGGTCGGAGATTGAATTGGGCCAAGCAGCCAATAATCGAGATCGACGCGGGTGCCTGTGACTTGTTTAACGCCGTTCTTGGCGTCTGCTCGATTCGTGAATGCCACTCGCGATGGAGCGAGTTAGGCACATGATAGAGTTGTCGCCGCCCTGTGCATTTTGATCGCTAGCTGGGCCGAATTGAGTGAGTCCATTTTCACAAGCACTTTGGTTTGGTAACGAGCTACTGTTGCAATGGAGCATTCACATAACTCAGCCATCTCCTTCATCGTGCGCCCGTCGAGTAGACACTGCATCACCTTGCGTTCCTTGGGAGTCAAATTGTTGATGGCTAGCTTGACTTCCCGTTTTAGTTGGTCTGTTTGCTTGTTTGCGATTGCTAGCTAAAAGGACTGTTTTACAGCGGAAAACAGTCGCTCCGGAAACACGGGCTTCTCGAGCACATCGGTCGCGCCCAGTCGTATCGCTCGTGTAGCGATGGATACGTTAACCAATCCGGATACAAAGATGATGGGAAGCCTTATCTGTCGTTGATTCAGCTGATCCTGCAAATCCTGTCCGGACATACCAGGCATGCAAATGTCTAGTACGATGCAACCCGTTTGGTCTGGGGCTAAAATCCGCAAAAACGAATCGGCGGTTGC
>JANLRK010000386.1:0-14567 GCA_031361585.1 Pirellula sp.
ATTTTGCAAAGGTAGCTATCGGCTGTCACAAATAGTGTGGTCCCATCCTCGCCGAACCCGCAGTTGCTCGTTCGTTCGCCGGTGTTAATCCGTCCGAGAAGTTTTGACTCTTTGCTAAAGATCCAAATACCGCCTGGTCCGCTCGCCCATAAATTCCCCTGAACGTCCACGGATAATCCATCCGGCAATCCCGGCATCTTTCCAACTTCAGCGGTCGCATCATAAAACAAATTACCTTTGCTGAGGGTTCCATCCGCTGCAACCGCGAAGCTCATCCAGATTGCACTCTTAGGATCGCTTTGAGCCACGTATAGTGTTTTCTCATCGGGCGAAAAGCCGATCCCATTGGGTCGTTGCAATTCAGTCGTAAGCAAAGTCAATGATCCATCCTTCTTGGCGATTCGATAGACACCGAAGTGCTCCAATTCGCGACGTGGATCGTTCTCTCGCATCGGAAGGCCGTAAGGGGGATCCGTAAAATAAATGTCGCCGTTGCTTTTGAGCACGCCATCATTCGGACTGTTCAGTCGCTTGCCTTGATAATTGTCCGCCAAGGTGCGTTTTCCGCCGCCTGGCGTGAGCACACTAACGCGTCGATCTCCATGTTCACAGGAGACCAAGTTGCCATCGAGATCTTTAAGCAAACCATTGCTGCCTGGCTCAAGTCCATAATACGTTACTCCGGTATATCCCGACGGATTCATGAATACCTGAATTCCGTCTTTGGCCGTCCACTTGAAAGTCGTGTTGCGAGGAATGTCAGAGAACAACAAATGACCGTTCCCTGCGTCGCCCATCCAAACTGGCCCCTCTGTCCAAGTAAAGCCATCGGCCAAGACTTCAAGCTTGGCATCTGTCGCGAGCAAGTTGTCGAGTTGGCTGTCGAGTCGTTCGATTTTGCCAAGGGTCCGCTTAGGCGCTTGTGCGAGAGTGGTCAAATTAGTACCTGCAAATGGAATGAAAAAAAAGACGGAAGCTAGGATAGCAAATCGAGTCCGCATGGTGGGCCATTCTTGTGAGAGGGAAGTGTCGGAACAGGCCGCCGAGCCATCGGACTCCAACGGAGAAAACAATATAACGTGTAGAGCGAGGCCATGTGTATTGCATCACCGCCGTTCGAATCAAATGTCTTCTGACCGCGGTAAATCATCTAGAGACTTTAGGCCTATGATTTCTAGAAAACGATCCGTTGTGAAGTAGTGCGATTGATCGCCAGAACCGCTCTGCGACGGACGTTTCTCGATTTTTAGCAGTCCCTTTCGGACTAGCATACCTAGCATGCTTGCTGCCGGTTGATTCCACTGTTTCTCCAGTTCTTCTCGCGTTGCTCCAGGTTGATACGCGACCAGCGACAAGCAATCGATTGCCGACTGGGTCAGCTGTGTCTCTTTGATTTTGCCGTAAAACCGGTCTCGAATCAAATGCAGTTCCGGTACCAACTGCAGGCGGTAGCCGTCTGCCTCGCGCACGATCATCATGGCCCGATTGTGCGCCCGGTACAGGGCGTTGAGCGAATCGACCGCTGCGTCGAGTTCGGCCGCTGTGATCCCACGAAACAATTCCATCAAATTGTCAACGGCCAAGGGTCGATTGTTGCTGGTTCCAAGGAATAACATTGCCTCTAAAATGGTCTCAGGCGTTGTGGGCACGCCGTCTGTCTCCGTGACGTCGGGGGCTCGGAGCATTTCTTCATGATCCACTTCGGAAAACACGTTTTTGGAAGGCATGTTTTCCGCATTGATTGCGGATTCGCTTGCGGAGTTGCTTTCGACCAAAGCTTGTTCAATAGCTATTGCATAGGCGGAGCCAAGCTCCTCCAACGAGAAACCTTCGCTTGCGGCCACATCCGTTTCGTCGGTCTGGATCGACTCAACACGCTTCACTCCTTTGCGTCCAAACATGAATTTTTCCGTACCTTATTTATTTGCAATTGCCACTATTGGACTGTTGATTCAACTATCGTCCATTGTTGCCGCCAAGTTCATACGCATCCAGCCACGTTGGGCCGCGCAGATAGAGTATGCCGTTGTGGAGAGCGGGGTGCGAGAATATTTCTCCCGGGCCCTCTAAGGCTTGGAAACGTCCAATTTCGGAAATGCCGTTGGATTGAATCTGTACGAGAATTTGCAATCCACTGCCGGTGCAAACCCATACGCGATCTTCGTCTACCATCAACGAGCAGTACTTTTGCAAAGCCACGTCAGAAAACCGAGCCACTTCTTTAAGCTGATCCAGTGGATCCAGTACCACTAAATCGCGATCGATTCCAGCTACCCATTTGCCAACTCGGACTGGCGAATGCGAATCACCGCTGAGTGCGTCAGAGCTCGCTTCGAGCTGAAGCGCATAATCATAGTCGCCTTGAGTTGGCGACAGCGAGTAAACCCGTGCGCCATTGTTTTCGGTGACCACAATGATCTTGTCTTGAATGAGCACGGGGGTAGGAACGTTGAAGTCCTTAGGAAACTCGGGTTTCATTTCCCAAAGCCGTTTACCATCGGTAGCCGACCAACCACCCAGAGAGACCGCATCGTAGCCGACGATTTGCTTTTGCCCGCGACACTCAATTGCAATAGGCGAAGCATATGCTGATGGTCTACCCTTGGTTCGCCAAAGCGTTTTCCCGGTTTTGGGGTTCAGCGCAACCCAAGCCGCCTCCAGTCCACCTGGCTGCACAATTAGTTGGTTGTCTAAAAGAACCGGTGAAACCGCAAAGCCCCATTGAGGTAGCTTGCCGCCTAAGTCATCGACAAGGTGTTGCTTCCAAACAACCTTTCCGGTTTCCAAGTCGAGGCAATGCAACTGGCCTTGTGCGCCCAAACAATAAGCATAGGAATCGAAAATAATGGGTGTGACACGCGGAGAATTCCCGTAGTCCAACTCCGACGCAGCAGGATAAGACAATTTAAATAGAGCTATGCCGGATTCGACATCTAGGACTTCAAACAAATCTGACTTGTCGTTTGCATCACGTGACGAAACGATTACAAAGTCGGGCGTTGCGGCGACGCCACCGATGCCTTGGGCTTGACATGGATGTCTCCACAATCGCTTGGGCTTAGTCCATGTGGATGGTAAACCCGATCCGTGACCATCGCCAAATGCTCCGCGCCACTGCGACCAAGCTTCACCAGTCTGCAAAAGTTTTATCGAAACGTTTGATTCGGTTAGCGAATGGATAGGTTGCTTTTTTTTTCCTGCGCGTTCAAAGGCAGGCAGATCCACATCGCGACAAAAGCCATCGGCAACACGCTGCCAAAATCGATCCGCATGGGTGTTGTTCCTTAAAAAAAGGCGAGTTAGTTTGGTTCTGAAGAACAGCGAGAAACAGAGCGTTCCCAAGCAGAGCCATGGAACGAAATGCAATCAAGGTTACGGCCGAAAAACATTGCTAGGAAGAATCACTTCGGGCTTCGAGGATTCGACTGCGATACCGTTTGGAACCGATGCAGGCAACTCGACAGAGGCACGGACGGTTGGTGATTTCGATGGCGACTGAGCGACATTCTCGTCGAAAGGTGATTTCAGACCAGTCGCCGATGCGATCATCTCCGCGACGGCGGGAACCAAAATACGAGCCGGGATAGCATAAGAAGAAACACGCCCTGCGCGCGCAATGTTGAGTCCGACAGCGTTTCCATAGACATCTACGATGGGGCCACCACATTGATGCGGCGAAATCACGGAATCGTGTTGCATTATGTTTTGAAAGCCTGTCGAACGAGAGCTAATCTCACCATTGACTTCCATCTCGGTTGGATCCAACAGAGAGTTGTTGAGATCCATCATCTGTGCAGTAATCAAAACCTTCTTTCCATCGCGAAGGATTCCGACGTCCACCCGTTGTCCAGCCAAAAATCCCTTTAGTCGATCGATGGCCTCAGAAAAAGACTTGAGCGATTCACCGTCAATGGATGTAATCAAGTCACCGGCTTGGACTCCGGCCCGATCTGCTCCGCTTCCGTCAATCACATTCTCAACCAAGGCGCCGTGCTCTCCATTCAGCGTATAGCCCAACTTAACTCCCAAAACGGCTTTCTCACTTCGAACGTTGCGACTCGAAACGCTCATCACCCCAATCGCAATAGGCAGATTTCGGACGTCTGTCGTAGCTAGCCATCCTCCGACGCGGACATCGGCCGAGGTATTCCATTGAATACTTGTCAAGTCTTTACGATCGATTTTGATCAGCGCCAAGTCTAGGTCGTTTCTTCGGAACTTGACACTCGCTTTTTCGGTAACACTATCGTACAAGCGAACTTCGATTGTTCGGTCTGGAACTTCGCTGGACTTCGTAACGATCCATCCGTCGCTTGACACAATGGCGCCTAAAGCGACCTGCCGATTCTTATCTAAAACCTGTACGGTCGACTTCCATTTGTCTCCGACGGAATCTTTAAACGCGCGAAGGGTCGAGAAGCTGTTGCGTTGATGGTTTCGATTGGTACTGTTTTGAGACTCTCTCCCAAATCGACTCGCACCTTGCTGCTGGACCAAGCGGGATTTCCAACCTGAACTCGACGATTGTTCTTGCTCGATCGAAGCGACTGAATCGTCGTTGTTGCCCGTTCCGATTTGGACATGGTTATTTTGGAAATGGTTATTTAGTTCGGCCGTCTGCAATGCGACCCAAGCATCCAAAAATGGATCGCCAAGCGTGGCGTATGCGACTATACCGGCGGCGACGGTTCCACGAATAATCCAAGAAAACCTATTCTTCATCGGGACTTGCCTTAAGTTGCTTCGATTCGAGAAATTCCCTGGCTCATTATAACAATGACGAACCCGACATTGGAACAAATTATTCTCTTACGCCAACGATTAATCGGAGCGACATGTGCTTTCCGTCCCGTTGCAACTCGACTGAGACTTGTTCGCCTGGTGTGAGCGAATCGACTGCCAATTTGAGGTCGTCGAAATTCTGAATCGGCTGCTCATCAAATTTCAAAATGACGTCTCCCGCACGAATTCCGGCTTTGTCTGCCGGACCCTTGGGTTCAACACGCGATATTTTGCAGTTCTTTTCCGCTTCCTGGTCGGAAGAGCCCAGCACGCCAATGGCCGGTTTGAATCCGGGCAAGCTGCCCCATTCGTCACCCTTAACCATTCGGCTCCAACTGTCGTCAAAAACGTCAACCGGAACATGCATATTGTCGTCGACATCGACTCCAATCCGACTATGGACTCCGACCAAGCGGCCCTGAAGGTCAAATAGCGGGCCGCCGCTATCGCCACCGATTAAAGAGCAATCCGTAACGAGCGTCGATGGCAACATGCGAAGCACCCTGCCGATTCGAACTACAGCTGGTCGGTCGTGCATCCATCCGCCTGGATGGCCTGTCGCAATGACCCACTGTCCTGGTTGCAAATCTGCCGAAGCTCCGAGCGATGCATGCGGCCATGGATCCGTAGCAGTGTTTCTGGCTGTGATAATACGCACCAAGCCGGCATCCATATTTCGATTGGCCCCCAAGGTAATACCCTCGATCCGAGTACCATCATGCAAGATTATTTTGATCTTTTGATTCTTGCGACCAGCAACGTGTGCTGCTGTAAGTATGTACCCGTCGCCAGTAATAATCACTCCACTCCCTTGGGTACTGCCATGTTGCAGGTTTACCGTGACCAAATTCACTTTTTCGGCAACTTTGGTTTGCTGCTTTTCAAGCGATATCAATTCGATCTGATTGCGTGGCTCTTCTCCCTTGAGCATCTTTCCAAGACCTGGCTCCAATCCTACAAAGGTGAACCCAATCGCTTTGGCCGGTTTACTGGATTTAAGTTCGGGGATCGAGGGTCGGAACGAGGTTCGATCGGTTCCCTGAGGAGAAGGAATTACTTTGGAGGGTCGAGAAAAGTCTTGAGCGACAGACATTGAACCCAGGAAATAAATCAACCAGCCTGCGAGAATATAAGACAAGACCTGCGATCGCGAGCGAATGGACAGCAATGGAAGTTTGCCAAAGTTGCTGCATTTGCTGGGCAAGATAGACTCCAATGGCTATGTGTGAAAGCAAACTAATTAAAATCCGCATATTGGTTAGACGGCTTCGATTATTCGCTAACAAACTCCAAAATGAAACCCATTTGACTAAAGAAACTGAAGAAAGCACCCGACGGCGGCCCCAAATGCTGAGATTTTGTAGCGATCATTCCGATTTGTCCGGGGGTGCGCGGCGTGGCACATAGGCTCATCGTTGGTTGTGGATACCTTGGAATGCGGGTCGCCAGGGGATGGCTCAACCAAGGAGATTCAGTGTACGCGACGACTCGTTCCGAAAAACGCGCTAGCGAATTGTGTGAAATCGGTGTTAAACCAATTGTTTGGGACTGGATCGATGGTGGACTCTCCCCCTCGATGGCGCCAGACGCCAAATTCGACACCATTTTGATCGCGGTGTCTCACTCGGCGCAAGCTGGTTTGCTACCACTAGAAACGCATACACTAGGGCTAAACCATCTACTCAGACTATTGGAAAAAACGGGGGCGGTGGATGTTGGGGAAACGCAAACCCAGTGGATCTATACCTCTACCACGGGTGTTTTTGCTCCAACAAACGCGGGTGAATGGGTAGATGAAGAATCTGCCGTTTGCCCAAGGCGGCCCGGCTCGATTGCGGCATTGGCAGCTGAGCATTGGCTAGCTTCGAATGTGACCAGCGACATGCGAGTCGTATTGCGTCCAGCCGGGATTTATGGTCCAGGAAGAGTCCCGCGATGGCAATCCCTACGCGACAAAATTCCGTTGCTTGCAGATCCGGAAAGCTACTTGAACCTCATTCACATCGACGATTTGGCTACCATCGTTTTGGCAATTTCCTCGTCCAAAATGCGATCGACGCTGTACTGCGTCAGCGACGGACAGCCAGTTCGAAGAATGGAATACTACGAATACATTTCCAGAATCGGAGATTGGCCGCCGCCCGTATTTGAAACACTTGAATGCGCCGGTTTGGTGCCGATAGGTTCTCGCGGTGATGGAAGCAAACGGGTTAAAAACAACCGAATTCAGTCTGAGCTTGGTGTTCGACTTGTGTACCCAAACTACCGAGAAGGGCTGAAATCGCTCCTCGGCGACTTACGAAATAAGCCTTGGTTCTAGAGACATTGGAACAATTCCTCGAAGGAACGTTGTTGGACCGTTGCCCTTGATGGTTGTTGCAGCCTAAAATCTCGCACGGCAATTTTACTTTATCGGCCGAGTCAAAAGGAACTAGATGCTACAACGCAAACCCATATTTCCGAATGTAATCGAACTCAACGTTCAGGCCGGTCACTTGATCGGTTGCAACGTGTATTTAATCCACGACTCCGATGAATGGGCGCTGATTGACATAGGTTACGAGGATTCCGTGGAAGAGGTGATCGATCTCATTCGCGAGCTCGATTTCCCCCTATCAAAATGCAAGTCGTTGATTGCCACGCATGCCGATGTGGATCATAGCCAAGGTTTTGCCAAAGCCAAGCAGATTCTAAAAACAAGCGTTACCGCCCATCCAAATGCAGCCGCATTGCTCGAAGCTGGCGATCGATTGCAAACATTCGCAGAAATACATGCGCAGGGTATCAGCGAAGCAATGCCTCCGGTAACGGTGGAAAAGCACGTAAATGAAGGTGATATCATCCAAATTGGAAAGCTCAAGCTCGAGGTTTGGTCTACGCCGGGGCATGCAAATAGTCAATTGGCATTTCGATTAAACAACCTACTCATGAGCGGTGACAACATCTACCGGGACGGCGGCGTTGGAGCCATCGACGCACATCATGGCAGCGATATTCCCTCGTTTATTCGGTCGCTAGAGCGAATTCGGGATTCGGATGTCGAATGGTTATTGCCCAGCCACGGGCCCTATTTTCGAAAAGACCCTTCCATGATAAACAAGGTCCTGGAGCGATTGAATTGTTACTTGCATTTATCGGATTTTGGAACCTGCGCCATCGACTGGCCATTGATGAAACAATGGGAACAGGAGATCGCTGAAGGTCGATTACCAGATTAGCAATCTGTTTCAAGGCGAGCGGCAGTCTGAAATCTACCAGTAGCATGGCCCCCTGGGCCGTGCGAAACTCGGGCCAGGGACCAAAGCTACGGTAAACCAACTCCTGCTGCTCGCCCAACAGGCGTGCAAGGGAACTTCAACCAGGGAAGTTCGGTGAAGCAAATTTTAGGCATGAAGTCCCCCAATTTTTTTAAAAAAAAGGTGACCACCAATTCGGAATTGTTGGCGCAACTTCTCGATTCCCGACTTCTCATATTCGTTATTCTTTTTGGAGTCACGGGTTTCTTGGGACTGCCAATTCTTTGGATCAGTCCTCGATTTTCCCGAAACGAAAAGTACTTTTGGTCCCTAGTGAACATTCTGTACACGACGGCATTGATTGCTCTATGTGTGGTTATTTGCTGGTGGTCTTATAATAGGATCGTTGAAAACACGTAGCCTTCTAGATCACCCATTCCCTAAATCCAACCCAGTCTGCTTGAATTGCCGCTGTTTCTAGGTATTCTCAAGGAACGAATAATTGGATTGCGAGGTAACGCAGTCCTATGCCTGGACTTGGAGGAACGTCATGAAAACTAGATTGATGAAATGGCTTTCGGCTTCGACGCTTTTTGCGTTGATTTTTGCAGCTTCTAACCCCCTTGAGGCGGGTTACGGATCGGGCGGCGGCAGTGGCGGCTACGGATCGGGTGGCGGTTACGGATCGGGCGGCGGTTACGGATCCGGGGGTGGTTACGGATCCGGGGGTGGTTACGGTTCGTCGGGCGGACAAGTCGGGCCAATACGACGGCTTGGTGCCCGTCTTCACGATCACTTCCATGCAAAGGTCGCACGTCGCGCATCGTATGGTTCCTATGGCACGTCGGGCGGATCCTCAGGTGGCTACACAGCCAATTATGGGAGTTCCGGCGGTTCACATGGTGGATATACGACTCAATACGCAGGTTCTTCTGGGGGTGGTTCTTCTGGGGGTGCATACCACGGAGGTAGTTATTCTTCAGGTGGTTCCACGGGTGGCTATGGTCCTGCATATAGCAGCGGAAGCACAGGTGGCGGAAGCACTGGCACCAACCTGCAGTACGGTGGGTATGATTCGTATCCTACCGATGTACCAATGCTCGATAGCGGATATAGTTCGGGCTCTGTGGTTTCCCCTTCATACGGTTCCGTTGTTTCGGGAACTGCTTCGAGCACGCGCACATCCAACAAGCTGGCTTCGAGCCAATCCATCCAGCCAAACGAAGTGCATTTAACCGTCAATTTGCCTGAATCTGCAAAGGTTTATGTGAATGGCAACCTCACTAGCACAACGGGATCACGACGGCACTTTATCAGTCGTGACCTCAAACCGAAGGACGCTTATCGATTTGAGGTCAAGGCCGTAATGACCAAGGAAGATGGCACCGAATTGGTTCAAAACAAGACCGTAGTGGTAGAAAGTGGAAATGGCGAAGAATTGAGTTTTGAGATGGTCAATTCGGACGATCCGATCGAGACCATTTTGACCCTCAATGTACCGGAAAAAGCACGTGTAGTTTTGGCTCAAAACTCAACTAAAAGCGAAGGAGCTTCGCGAGTTTTTCGAACTAAACAGCTGCACGAAGGCGAATCTTGGGACGATTATAAAATCGAGGTGACATACGAAGGTGTAACCAAGGAAAAAACCATACGATTGTTCGCTGGCGACAAGCTGGAATTTACCTTCAATTTCGATGCAACCGATGGTGGAAATAAGGTTGCGATGAAGTAATGCATTAGGCAACCCTAAATCAGAAACCCTCGCCGAATTGGTCGAGGGTTTTTTTGTCGAATGAGATCGCTGGTGATTGGAATGATCGCAATCTGGCCTATGTCGAATTGAGAAGGTTTCGGTAAACTATTAAATCAGTCGAATTTGTCTGGCATCGAGTCAACACAAATCATCCCATTTTATCCCTTCATCCAAAGCCAAATCACCTTATGTCACGTTCAGCCCTTATCACTGGAATCACGGGACAGGATGGGTCCTATCTCGCGGAGTTATTGCTTCAAAAAGATTACACGGTACATGGGCTAGTTCGCCGATCCAGTAGTTTTTCGACGGGCCGAATTGACCATCTTTACCGTGACATTCACGAAAAGCCTAAGTTATTGTTGCACTACGGTGATTTGACTGACGGACAATCTCTAACCAACTTGGTGCAAGAAGTCGAACCGGATGAAATCTATAATTTGGGGGCTCAAAGCCACGTTCGCGTTTCCTTCGACCAACCTGTTTACACTTTGATGAGTGACGGCGTTGGTTCATTGAACGTCTTAGAAGCTGCTCGACTATTGAATAAGAGGAAAGAGGTTCGGGTCTATCAAGCGAGTAGCTCGGAAATGTTTGGAATGGTTCTGGAAACGCCTCAGACGGAAAAAACGCCGTTCAATCCACAGTCTCCCTATGCTTGTGCGAAGGTTTACGCATTTTTTCAAACCGTAAACTATCGACGTAGTTACGGTATGTTTGCTTGCAACGGCATCCTATTCAATCACGAGTCGCCGCGACGTGGTGAGACTTTCGTGACGCGAAAAATTACGCGAGCCGCAACTCGGATCAAACTCGGATTGCAGGACAAACTCTACCTTGGAAACCTCGATTCGAAACGAGATTGGGGATACGCCAAAGATTATGTTGACGCCATGTGGCGCATGCTACAGCACAACGAACCAGACGATTTCGTTGTGGCGACGGGTGAGACACGAACGATTCGCGAATTCTTAGACATGGTCTTTGGACGGCTGGATCTGGATTGGAATAAGTATGTTGAAATTGATCCGCGTTATCTTCGGCCGGCTGAAGTCGATTTGTTGCTCGGCGACGCGAGCAAAGCGAAATCGAAACTAGGTTGGGTTCCCGAAACCGACGTTCGAGAACTCGCTCGCATCATGGTAGAGCATGACTTGGAACTCGCTCAACGCGAAAAGCATGATAAGAAATTCGTTACCGCATAGTATTGCGTTGATGGAGTGCGATTTGATACTTTCCCGCGTGGTTGCTCGCACGCGGTTCTAGAATCCTGGCGAGAAATGACTTATTGCTCATTCCGCCTTTCGCGTCGAGCTATCATGGTTTTTAAAAGAATCGTTGCTTTTTGCCTGCTTGTCTGCTCCTCCGTGGTTATTGCGTCTGTTGTCGCGAACCAACCAGCACCGCGTGACCAAAGCTTTGTACTTTTGAGGAATGGAAATGTGCTGAAAGGCATTGTGCGCGCCGAAAAGGACCGCATTTCTGTTGCTGTGGATGGAAATAGCAATCTTATGCTAGTGCTTGAGCAAGTTGCCTTTGTAGGTCCAACGCTTGAGTCCCTCTATCAAAATCAGCGCGAAGGCATTCGACAATGGGGAACGGGCGAGCATTGGAGTCTAGCTCATTGGTGCATCCAACAGGGCCTTATCGATCATGCGATCGAACATTACCAGATTCTCGAGGCTTCTGCTTCGGATTCGCCCCGTTTCAAACAGCTCGAGTATTTACTGAGACAATCATTGCTAGCAGACGAGACTGTGAAGCAGTCCATTCAGAAGCCGACGCAATCTGCAGCCTCTTCGAACACAACAACCAGTCATCCAAAATCAGACGCCAACGATGTTTCCCAAGCGAGCGCAAGCACTCATGTCGAATCTTCGGAATCATGGAACAAACATGAAATTCCTGGTTACATTCGAAAGACATTTCAAAACTCGATCTTACCTGTTCTTGTCTCGCGCTGTGGACAGGCCGGATGTCACGGGATGTTAGGAAAGTCGGACTTTCATCTCTACCAACCTGTTGGAGATCAATCAGCAAACATGTTGGCCCGAGATTTGGATGAGGTCCTGCGCTACGTTGATCGCAATCGCTTTCAAGATAGCCAATTACTTGCCTACGCAACGAAAGCCCACGGTATTCAGCGAAGTCCGAGTCTAAATCCTTCTCGCGACGACGAACGAGCGCTTGTCGAGCGAATCCATTTCTGGATCAAATCTCTCTCGCTTTCGCAAACGCCAGCCTCGACTATGCCTGCTCAGTTCCCCGCCACGACGCAAGCCAATTCCAACGTCTCTACCGCAGTCGCCAACGTTGCCGTCAACAAACAGACTAGAAGCAATTCCAAACTAATTGGCGAGGTCGAACAAGACCGAAATGCTAAGTTATCTAAACCAGCCAAATCCGCGCCGCCAACGGAATTCCTTTCCATGTCTGAAATCGCTGATCTAGAATCGGCGATTGCAAAATTTGAAAGGCAGTTGAGTGATGGTGCATCCGCCAACGGAAAGGCTAAGAAAGATCCATTCGATTCAGAATCTTTCAATCGAGCGTATCGCTAAATCCATTTTCGACTGGTGCTGGTCTTACCAACAAAACCAGCTTTTTGCAGTCCACTCCCTTTCTGGTACACTAACTCAATGTGCATTGTCGCCATGACTAAGTTTTTTTAGAAAGATCGCAACATGAGTACGGGAGAGGGATCCTCCACGTCATTTGAGACCATTCACGGTCGCAATTATCCTACCCTTCGTCAGTTTACGGTTTTTTTAGAAAATCGAGTTGGACAATTGCTCGAGGTAGTTCGTCGTTTCGAAGGTACCGGGATTCGTATCGTAGCCTTGTCGATCAACGATTCTGCAGAATGTGCATTCGTTCGATTCCTCTTGAGCCATGCGGAACGCGGTCGAGAAATACTGGAACGTGCTGGGCTTGCCATTATTGAAAGTGATTTGATTGGAGTAGAACTCCCTAAAAGTTCACAGCCCCTTTTGCAGATCTGTACTGCCCTGCTTCAAGCCGAGATTAATATTATCCAAGCCTACCCACTGCTTTTCCGGCCCAATGGCGAGCCCGCTGTCGCGATCATGGTTGACAATACGGAGAACGCCCTTGAAACCCTCGCTCACAAAGGCTTTCGAATGATTACCGAAGGGGACTTGTTGGACGGAACCGTTTAGCACAACTAGCAAGTTCATCACTAGACTGCGATACGTAAAAATCAATCAGGGGAATTGCAGTGAGTAGCAACTCAATTCGGATTCTAGGGGTCGTCGCCGGCATCTTGGCAGGCACCATCGCGGCTCTCTTGTTCCGCGTACCATCGCGATCAACTGCCATGCACGATCATGGCAGAACGGCTCAATCTAGCACGAACGCGATGTCCGCTGAATTGGACGTGGATGAACTGGAATCGAGAAAGGCACTTCCGGATCCGGGACTCCGAAACGAACTGAAACGTATGGTTGCGGAAGCAAAAAAAGAAGACGGCTGGTTAAAGGAATTTGAATTGACCGAACGAAGTGGTCGAAACATCAAATCGGAGGACTTGAGGGGCGAACCCTACATCGCTTGTTTCTTCTTTACGACATGCCCCGGCTCCTGTACGCGGCAAAGCAATCAGATGCAATTGCTGCAAAGCAAGTTCAAAAACAAATCCATCAAATTGGTAAGCATCACAGTCGACCCCGATATTGATAGTCCGGAAGTACTGTCCGAGTACGCCGAAAAATTTCAAGCCAGCAAAGACAAGTGGTTGTTCTTGACCGGGCCACTGGACTACATCATTCGAGTCGGTACCGAAAAGTTTTTCTTGGGGGGTATTGAGAAACGTGGCCATCCGGACCGCTTTTGCCTAGTCAACGCCGAGGGGGATTTAGTTGGTTCCTACGTCTGGTTAGACCAAAAGGAACGAGACATGCTGATGACTCATGCCAACGAACTGCTAGACTCTCATTGACGCTAGGTCGTGGCGAGTGTTTCCGTGGCCGACGCTGCTAGCGTCGGCGCGGATGCTGGCAGCATCCGCCACGATTCAAAAAATCCGACTCAGTGCCTGGTCCAAAATCTATGCTAGCTCAAATTGAACCCATCGCGAGTACCACCACGACAGCACTTGCTGTCGTGAATCTTTGGAAAAAATACGGCAACACCCAAGCTCTATGCGGAACCTCCTTTTCCGTCGCTCCAGGAGAACGGCTTGCACTTTTGGGCCCGAATGGTGCCGGCAAAACCACCTTGATTCGTTCGATGTGTGGTCGGGTTCAACCCGATGATGGTCAAGTGCTATTGTTCGGCCGCTCCATTCGCGAACCCGACGTCCAACAGCAATTGGGGGTAATCCCTCAGGACCTCGCAATCTATTTAGACTTAACGGCTAGAGAGAATCTTGAGTGCTTTGGACAACTGCACGGTTTGCGAAGCCGTCGATTGCGAGAACGGGTCTCTTGGGCTTTGAAATGGATTGGACTGGAGGATCGAGCCGATGAACTGACAAGTCGCTTCTCCGGTGGCATGAAGCGGCGCGTCAATATCGCCTGTGGTGTCTTGCATCGACCTAACATTTTGCTGTTGGATGAGCCCACCGTTGGCGTCGATCCTCAAAGCCGGCAACGCATCTTTGACATGCTCGATGAATTAAGCCAACAGGGCACGAGCATCGTCCTTACTACACACCATCTCGATGAAGCGGAATCGCGTAGCGATCGGATTGTGATCATCGATCAAGGCAAAGTCGTTGCAGACGGAACGATTGAGGAATTGATCGCATCGACGATCGGCGCGCGCCGCGAAGTCGC
>JANLRK010000401.1:0-3413 GCA_031361585.1 Pirellula sp.
CCGAGAAAATCGGCACGGAGTGCCGAGCTACTCTGAACGAACAGCCCCAGTAATGACACCTGACACCTGACACCTGACACCTGACACCTGACACCTGACACCTGACACCTGACACGAACATGAACGCTGAAACCAACGAGATACCCAACCGATTTGATTTCGCCAACAGCGCTACGGAAATTTACGATAGTTGGCTTGAGCATGGTTGCTTCAACGCCGACGTCGACAAAAACAAAAAGCCCTTTACGATCGTCATTCCTCCCCCCAACGTGACAGGTGCTTTGCACTTAGGACATGCGCTCAACAATACGCTCCAAGATATTCAGATTCGGCTGCACCGCATGCAAGGCTACGTCGCACTTTGGATGCCTGGAACTGACCATGCCGGAATCGCGACTCAAGCAGTTGTCGAACGTAGATTGAAAGAGGTTGAAAACAAGACGCGTCACGATCTTGGTCGCGAAAGACTTGTTGAACGAATCTGGGAATGGAAAGAACAATATGAAAAGCGTATTCTCGGTCAATTGCAACGCATGGGATGTTCTTGCGATTGGCGCCGGACTCGATTCACACTCGATGAAATGTGCGCACAAGCGGTGCGGACTACGTTCTTCGATTTGTTTTCGAAGGGCCTCATCTATCGCGGAAAAAGGTTGGTCAACTGGGATGCGTTTCTGCAGACCGCCGTTAGCGATGACGAAGTGTTTACCGAGACGGTCAAGGGTAGTTTTTGGCACTTGCGATATCCATTTATCGACCCAAAAGCTGGCGAGCCAACCTTTGTCACGATCGCCACAACACGGCCAGAGACGATGTTGGGCGATACTGCAGTTGCCGTCCATCCAGATCCAGCGTCTGCCCTCGATAAATACGAGAGACAGCTTCAAGAAAAACAACATGCTGCGAGCGCCAAGGACCATGCTGCCATCCAATCGCAACTGGATGAGCTTGCTACGCGTCGAATCGATGTACTGCCGCAACTGATCTTACTTGCCCATATGGCTCGAGACGGCAGAAAGCTTCGTTTGCCACTGGTCGATCGAGAAATTCCGCTTGTCACCGATGCATGGGCAAAGCCTGAGCTTGGTAGCGGTTGCGTTAAGATCACTCCGGCACACGACCCAAACGACTACGACGTCGCACTCCGTTGCTCGTTACCTATGATCAATATCATGAATTCCGACGGTACGATCAACGAGAACGGCGGCGCATATGTTGGCTTGCCCATGGCAAAAGCAAGGCAAAGAGTGGTCGATGCAATGGATGCACTCGGACTTCTCGAGAAGACCGAGGATCGAGAGATCGACCTGAAACATAGCGATCGGAGCAAGACGCCGATCGAGCCCTATTTGGCGGACCAATGGTTTGTTCGCATGGAGTATCTGGCGCAGTCCGCCATGGACGCGGTTTCCAGTGGCGACGTGAAGATTTTCCCGTCGCGTTATGCAAGCGGCTACTTGGACTGGCTTGGTGAAAAGCGTGATTGGCCAGTCGGACGACAGTTGTGGTGGGGACATCAGATTCCGATTTGGAGCAGGACCTTCGAAAGGCCAGCGGATGCTCAATCGCTTAAGTTCAAAATCGAAGCGATGCCGGAACGGTCTGCAGGGTTAATCGATGTCTCCATCGAAGAGCCAGCCACCCTGCATGTTTGTATCCGGAATGAAGATGCGGGGCTCGAGACAAAATTGCAATCTTTAGGACTGGTTCGGCAAGAGGATGTGCTAGACACGTGGTTCTCGTCCGCTCTGTGGCCGCATTCGACGCTTGGTTGGCCGGAACAAACGCCCGAACTAGAGTACTTTTATCCCACAAGTACGTTGATCACTTCACGCGATATTATCACACTCTGGGTTGCACGCATGGTCCTGATGGGTCTCAATAACATGGGCAAGGTTCCCTTTCACGAGGTCTTTATCCATCCAAAGATCCTTGACGGCTACGGCGAAACCATGTCCAAGAGCAAGGGCAACGGTGTAGACCCATTGGACGTGATCAACAAGTTTGGCCCGGATGCTTTGCGATTTGGATTGACGTGGCTATGTACAGAGACACAGGATGTTCGCATGCCTGTCCAGTTCGAATGTCCGCATTGCGAGACGTTGGTCAATCAAACCAAAGAGAATCGTTCCAAACCGCTCGTTAGTTGCGACAAATGCAAAAAGCAATTTTCAACCCAGTGGGCGGAAACGGAAGCAGACAAGTCACTGCCCAAGGCACCTGTTGTTAGCGAACGCTTTGAAGTAGCGAGGAACTTCGTGAACAAACTTTGGAATGCTTCTCGGTTCGTCATGATGAACCTCGAGGGCTTCCAACCGACGAAGGTCGATTTCGGTACGCTGCCCCTCGAGGATCAGTGGATACTGTCCCGTCTGGCTACGGTAACAAAGACGGTCCAATCGGAAATCAAATTGTTTCGCTATGCCGAAGCGGCCAGAGCCGCGTACGATTTTGCATGGGATCACTTCTGTTCCCTATATGTTGAAATGGCCAAGCCGCGATTACAAGATCCAGTCGCTAGACCTCTCGTTCAGCAAATCCTGGCTCACTGCTTGGACTCGATGCTACGATTGCTCCATCCCATTATGCCGTTTGTCACCGAGTCCATTTGGCAACAGCTTGCGAGATATGCGCCGACTCGCGACTTGCATTCCAATGCAGCGCCGAGTCAGTGGATTATTTTATCGGAATGGCCAACGGTTCACGAGGAGCATATTCGGCCAGAAGTGGAAAAGCAATTTGCGCACTTTGTTGATTTGGTTGGTGCGATTCGCGAGATTCGTTCTCGACAGAACATCGCGCCCAAGGAGTCGCTCCAATTCAGCGTGCGCTCCGAACTCGCGATGAAACAATTGCTTGCCCCGATGTCTACCTTCATTCAAAGCATGGCCGGCGCTATCGCGACACAGTGGAGCACGGCCCCAAGCGTGCCATCGATTAACGCCCACATTGGGATCGATCAAATGGATGTTTACGTGGATCTAACGCAGTTCATCGACGTGGCGGCCGAGATTTCTCGCAACGAAAAACTCTTGAGCAACTTGGTCAAGCAGATACAAGGCAAAGAAGGCAGGCTTTCGAACGAATCGTTTGTCAGCCGAGCCCCCGCCGATATCATCGAAAAAGAACGACAAGCCTTAAGTGAGCTAGTGTCGCAACGCGATTCAGCCGAGCAAGCCATCGAAAAGCTCAAATCGTTTAACCCCGAGCCATAGGAGACGGGTCGATACGACCGTCTCGATTTGCGACCGTTCAGAATTCCCTGAACGCGACCGAAAGGCTTCGATGAAACAATTGTCTCTTGAGCATTAGCAATCTTGCTGATCCCATTTTCGGCTATTCTTGTCTCATAGACGTGTTTGCACGGAGAACCGCACCTCGTTCTTGCAGCAACACTTGCGCAGGAATGCCCA
>JANLRK010000446.1:0-7213 GCA_031361585.1 Pirellula sp.
ACTTTTCTTTTCGCAACCAAGCGACCGTCTCACCCAATCCTCTTTGCAGCGAGGTCGAGGGCTGGTAGCCCGTTGAACGCTGTGCATGCTCGATGGACATAACGCGCCGGTTGTATCCGACGGGTTTGTCTGCATCGAATCTTGGTTGGATTCTGTCGCTAACTGCAGCAGCGACTTCGTGTGCAATTTCCTTAATGGATGTTTCCACTCCCGATCCGAGATTAAAAACGGCTCCATCATATGTCTCGTCACCTACAGCAATTTTCGCAATAGCCGAAGCGACGTCTCGTACAAAAACGAAATCGCGCGTTGCAGCGCCATCTCCCCAAACGCTGAATGCCTTTTGTCCCAAGAAATTTGCTATCATGGCCTTGCGGATGAGAGCCGCGACCACGTGTCCACGTTCGCTATCGAAGTTGTCACCCGGGCCGTAAAGGTTCGAAGGAATCACGGTCACGGTATCGATGCCATGGGACGGGCAGAAATGATCTGCGACAAGACTGCTGGCTAGTTTTGCGTAACCGTAACTACCGGTGTCCCCGGAGGGAACACCGACTCGAAGCATTTCTTCTCTCAAGGGCAATTCGGCGTCGCCCGAGTAGGCGCATGGCGTTCCAGCCATGACAATTCGTTTGGCTTTGCCGGTGCAAGCTGCCCGAACAACATTTAAGCCAAGTTGAAAGTTGGTATGAAACGCTTTCCCTGCGCAGGATCGAAGGTACCCTACGCCACCAACATCTGCGGCCAAATGCACAATCACGTCTGCATTCTTCAACAAGCGTTGCGCCGTCTGCACATCGCTTAGATCGCCATCCTTGCGGCCTAGCGCCCGAACCTCTCCGTCAGCTCCACGTAACGCTTCGAATACCGCGTTCCCGAGAAAGCCTCGCCCCCCGGTTATGCAGATTTGCATTCTGTTTCACTCCTTACATCCGTGTAAAGCTGTTTGTACTCAAAGCCGATTGCATCCAATGAATATCGCTTAATAGCAGCAATTCTGTGACTCGCGACATGCGAGTCCTCAGCTTTGTTCTCCAATGAATCTATGATGTGAGCCGCAAATGCTTTGGCATCGGTAACGTCTGTGCTAACACTGCTGTAAACACAATCTTGACCCATTCGATACGCAAACATGGACCTTGCACGCGAAGTGACCACGGGTCGATCATAGGCAAGAGCATCGGCGAGCACAGCGGATCCTGATTGACCAACTTCTTTATAGGGCAAGATAAATATATCCGCCTGCTTCAGTACCGATGCTTGTTCGCCACCCGTTGCCAAAAAGCCTGTAAAAATGACTTTGTTTTGAAATCCTTTTCCCTCAACGGTTTGAAGCAATTCCATCCAATAGCGAGACGCGCCGCGATCTTTCGGATGCCGTCCACCGGCGATGACTAGTTTGTAGTTCTCCGGCAAGTGCTCCAATGCGATGATAGCATCGTGATGACCTTTGTAGGGGCTAACGAAGCCTGGGAGAAGCATCCAAACTTCTCCGGTTTTTTTTGTGATGGGTGGAACCTGAAGGCTCGACTCGACAGGAGAGATTGGGATTTGAATAATACGAACCCGATCGCGCAACCTAGGATAGGTCGAAACCAATTGCGTGTAGGTTTCGTGGGAGTGGACCACGATTGCTTTGCAGCGACACAATGCCTTGTAATAGTCTTTTCGCTGAATTTTCTCGCGAACAAAGTTGAGAGGATTCTTCAAAAACGACTTGAGCTTCCTCCCCGGATTCACGTTGCTTTCCAACCAAGTATGGAGGGTAACCACGATGGGCTTCTTGATTTTCTCAGTGAATCGAAGGAACTCATGGTTCGATCGCTGAATGCTGCGTCCAAAAAAGCAGTATTCGTGCTGGATGTGGACGATATCCGAGTCTTGTTGGTTGATACACTTGATCAGATCTTGGAAGTGCTTTCGCACACCCGCCCTAGATCGCAACTCAAAGTCCTCGGAAAAGTTGCGCAAATCGAACGGCGTGACGTGAGAAAAAGGTTCTAGGGCGACGCAAAGTCGTTCCGCATACTCGGCATTTCCGCATTCTTGTTTCCAGGGAGTGATCATCGAGACAGTTACTGCGTTTGGCGAGGCTCGGTTCTCATTGTCGACAGCATTGGAGAGGCAGTCGAGCGTCGACAAAACCGATTCGACTGGCGTGCGAACACGACTGCTGGTCGATACTGTATTAATCGAGAAACTTGAACCGCTTTGTAGCATATATGGCTCACCATCCATGAAACGACTTCCTGTCCTTTATGCCCATTGACCAAGACACGAAAACAATTCTTAACAAGAAAATCCGATTCAACTCAATACCAGTTTTTTTCTAAGTCCTACCTGCGAAAAAATTTCGAATCGATCGCTGCCTCACTTGATCAACTCGCTAGATCAAAAGCATAAGCTTAGGTCAGATGGGGCATCAATTTCCAGCCAACCACCTTGAATAGGTACGGATTGACAAGCTATTCCGGACTGAATCAACTCCCTCAGAAATGTTGTCATGTACATTTGCGAGAATCGCTTGCCGTCATAGAGTCTCCCGCGATCGAGTCCGTGGTAGATAGCTTTGACTTGGTTCCATATCCGGCCAGATATTTTGATCAATCCCATGTATTGCCCTTGGATTTCATTATAGGAACGCGGCTTACGACCAAGGTCGATCACACAGCCTTGGTCATCCAATTGCAGCGTTTCCGCGTCGGCAAGCGGATCGTCCATCCGGCGCTGCCAAAGCGATCGCCATTCGGTATCGATGGTAATCGCCAAATCCGCAGGGCAGCTTAAAATTGCGAATAGGATCTCGGGCTTGTAAATAATATCCGAATAACTGATGAGAATATCGCCATTCAATTCGTCCTGCGCGCAGAAAAGGCTATGGACCATGTTGGTCGAGTCAAAGTCCGAATTAGTAACAATGCGAGCATTACGTGACCGAATGTGCCTCGCAAGAACTTCAGCCAGATATCCAGCAACGATGACTTGCTGCGTCACACCGCATTCGGCAAGCGTGTCCATGATTCGATCGATCAATGGTACACCTTGGTATTCAACCATGCACTTGGGACGGTCGTCCGTCAGTGGGCGCAATCGTACTCCCTGACCTGCCGCAAGAATGATTCCTTTCATCAACCAGCACCTTTCAAGTATTTGAGGGAAACCCGACTGCCAAAGAAGTTCCAAAACATGTTGCGATCCATTTCGTCAAATGGATCACAACGTTCCGGATGCCACATGATCCCTTTGAGTGGAAAGCTGACGTGTTGAACGGCTTCCACGATTCCATCCTCGGCGCGAGCCGTTGCATTCAAACCAAGCGGGCTCGTTCTGGCTCCATATAGATGGTAGCTATTCACCGTTCTCTCACTCCCTATGCCTAAGATCCGATGGCCAGCGGTGACGTGATCGGACACTTGCTCCAATTGGGCGCCAAAGAAGTGTTGTATCAATTGCATGCCACGGCAAACGCCAAGTAGCGGTTTGCCGTTGGTGATGGCATACTCCAATAGTAGTAGCTCCGCTTCATCTCGTTCGGGAGCATCTCCCCCTAATACTACTAAGTTGTTCCCGCCAGTTAGCAAAAACCCATTCAGGGGGACTTCCTCGAGAAGAAGACGAACCGTTGGAGGATGGTTGGGTATGAATATTGGAATGAGTCCACAAAAAGTCAAAAAGGCGGCCCAACGTTGGTCGAGTGCATCTCGGCGTTCAACGTATTCAGTGACTGTCGTAACCCGTTGGCTGACACCGATCAAGACAGGCATGGTTTTTTTCCTGGGATATACGTTTGTCATGCCGCCGAACGCAGTTTGGCAAAGGACTTGGCGCGAAGGATATGTACCTGACGATTTGCGCAATCGATGTCGACAATCTCCCCCTTCATCCATTGCTCAAATAGTTGAGTTCCCGCACCGATCACGGCCGGAACTCCGAGCTCACTTGCGCGAATTGCCATATGTGAATTCGCACCACCGTACATCGTCACGAGGCCACCGATGCGATGTGAGAAGATCCAATCGAATCCTGGATCCGCGCTCGGAATGAACAAAATACTGCCCGGCAGCAGTGCTCGTTCATCGTCGAGCGAGCAGACCGGAGCAGTAACACGGCCGAGAGTAATGAAGTTTGGTTCCGATGGGGTAAGATGGAAACGATAAACATCGTCTGGACAACTTATCAACGGTGGCAGCAGGATTTGTTGGGTGCGTTCGTAGCGTTCTCTTCCATCGCTTACGCTTCGGTGAAGTGTCTCCGCGATATCCACTCCCGAAGTGGTTAGCTGGCGGATACAAGCGATATCTAGGAATGAACAGTCCTCTACGGACAATCCAAATTCAGAGCCCAATTCACGGATGAGCGACATGGCGAGGCTGAGATTGCGAGTGAAGACAAACTTGGCGTGTTCGCGGCCTTCGATAGCGCTCTTGAGGAAATGGAACAGGCTTAGGACGTTATGCTCCAATCCATGTTGCTGGAGCAGGCATTCAAGTTGCCCGAGTTGGCGGAGGGATAGGGCAAACTCTGGTTCGTCATGCTGAGGGCGATTGGCCCGCGAGGTTGACCAGTCAAAGTATTGCTCGGGAGCCTCATCGTATCGCGGGGAGGTGATGTCGTAGGTTCCAGGACGCAAGTGTCCGTACTTTTCAAGGAATGCAGTTGGGCGAAGACGATCACCATCAACCGACATTTGGGAGCTGACGGTGTCGAGCGAAGCCAAAAAGGACGCCATTTCGATCCGATTGAGAACACCGACGGTGACCATCGATCGCAAGAACTGCACGGCGATGAAAGCTGCACGAGCTAAGCCTGCAAAAGGGAGAGTGCCATAGCGTTTGCAGTCCTCAAGCAGCCAATAGATGCGAGCTACGGGATCTAGTGAGCTTGATTTTATCGTTTCGTATCTCTGTGTTAATTCATCGAGTCGAAGGGTGTCCTCGAGCCATAGCCCAGACTTGCCGTGAATGATGCGGTTGGTTAGCCTTCGTAGGCATTCCGTGATCTGTGCACGATCGGAAACGGTGAAGCCGTACTCTCGTAGTTTTTCAAGCCGCTCGGGAAGATCGAGCGTGTAGCACGAATGCACGATCTCAAATTCGACTTTGTCGTGCCGACTTGGATTGGCAGCAAGCAAATCGATGTAGTGATTCACCAGTCGATCAGCCAGCCGGCTCTCGACGTCAGCCGGAATAAAAGAGTTAAAGCTGACTCGAACATCAATGTACGGCAGACCATGAAAATCAACCATGAGCGGGAAACTGCGTAGATTACGATAACCGTAGTTATGGCGTTGGTAGGCCCATATGCTGTCCGTGACCAAGTCCTTGTACAGCGAAAGCGCTAGCGGACGAGGACGAATACCGATAATCTCGGCCGGATTCCAATCGGGCATTACGCCAAAAAGTGTTCTTTCCCCGTGCAAATAGGGGTGCCGCTGAATTCCTTGCGATATTTTGTTGGCAATCGTTTCTAAACAACTCGTGTGTTTGGACGGTTCTGGAACCGGCAATCGGGAAACGGCAAGTGGCCTAACTTGCAATAGGTACAATTGACCTTCTTTGGAAATCGCAAACTCAATGTCGAGCGCCTCGGATCCAAGTAGCGACATCAACTCGAACACCATCGACGAAACCGGCTTCAAATGTTCGGGAACCTTGTCCACTCGATTGCGATAGCAGTAACAAGTTTCAACGTCGTTGGTTGAGCCGGACGTCACGGAACACGTCGAGCCGCTGCGATCGTAGTTGATCACGAGATAGGGAGTATTGTTGCTCGGATCACAACTGAAGACAACTCCGCTGAGAGCGACGTCGGTCAAACAAGGCTGTACGAAAACTTGATGTCCCATTCCACCGTCGGTGAACGATGCGATCACCTCGCGGATAGCTCGCGAAAGTTCGTCTATACCCTGAATCCCAGCAATGGAACAATAATGTCCGGCAAGTGAATGTCCATCACCGTCCTCATCGGTCGCGCTGCTTCGGACGATGAGGAGATTTGTTCCCCATGTCTGAGAGGTGACAGCATCCAAAAATGCATCAGGCGAACGCATCCATTCATGTGCACTTGCCCGCACTTGGGGCAGGACGTGCGCTGTTGTCATTATCGGTGCCAGGCGTTCTAGCGTCTCAGCTTTGCTACCAAATTGTACTTGCATGGCCTTCTATTCTTGGATCCTGAACATGAGCAGTCTTGCCATCAATGTCTACGTCATGCAGAGAGGCGATGAGTATTGTCTAAGAAATGATCTATATCGCGAATATGATCTGCCATATTCGTTCCCGGTTCGTTATCAATCACAACGTCCGGAGTCGCCGGCTCCAAAAAAGGAATATCAAAGCCGACCAGATTGACCCTGCCGTTCGTAGCCGCACTGCTATAAAGCCCCTTCTGGTCTCGATCTGTAAGCGTGTTCCTCGAAACGCGGACGAAAATTTCGACATAACCTGGAACATGATCACGCAGCCATTGCCTCACTTCAGGGAAGGGTGAGATCGTCGCGCAGACGACGCTTATCCCCTGTGTGTGTATCAGTCTGGCGATTCTCGCATAGGAGTTCGCAAGTCGAAGTCGGTCCGCTAGCTCATGGCAATTCGTCATGGAGAATGCTTCTCTTAACTCATCTCCGTCAAGTAGGACGACAGACTGATGCCGATTTCTTATCGACCCCACCAGTGCTCGGGCAAGCGTTGTCTTACCCGCCCCGGCGAGTCCTGTTATCCAAAAAAGTCGAGTCATGTCGTTGTGTCCATTCTGCAACTTTTGAAAATGAGCATGATGTTACCCGACACGTTGGCAACTCCAAGCGCGCGTCCAATAGACGCAAGGAATCTGCTCAATACCTCGCGTCCTTTCTTCGATATACGTTCGAATCTCTTCCCATCGCTCCGGACCGGCTTGCGCACGAATGTCGTTTACCGAATCCCAAACGCCAAGATACTGATGCCTCGTCATATCGACCGTGAACTGCGCCTCCATGTATACGGGGCTTTGGAAATGCCCCGAGGATGGCAATCGTGTTGTCAATTCGCTAGTGAACTTCGAACGTCCGGACGATTTGCGTTGTAATTCAGGTACGATTCGTTCTATCGCGTTCTCGATATCAAACGTGATCGGGTGCGCTTCGACCGCACGCGGGTTCCAAAGGCAAGTGAACCAGCCGCCGGGGCGTAACAGTCGATGAAATTCTCGCAGTGCACAATCAAAATCGGTCCAG
>JANLRK010000456.1:0-9216 GCA_031361585.1 Pirellula sp.
CAACAGGTCAACCCTCATTATTTTCGGAATGATTGTCACCGCTCCGACCCCTTACTCTTTGCCTTTCTTGAGCTTCTTGAGGGCCGACCCTTTGTGGATCGCAATATGGTCAGTCGTGTCGCTCTTGATGATGTACTGCGGTTCCTCTTTGGAGGCATGATGCTGGTAGCCCTTGAAGGTGATCTCCGAGGTTACTTTCTTCTGGATCGTTCCTCGGACCAGCCCTGCTTCTGAATTCCACTCAACGTGATCGCCGCGCTTGAAGGTAGTTGCCATTGGTCTGATCTCCTAAATGTTGCCCCAAGCTAATGAAGAAGTAGCAAAGCGTGTACGCCGCAGGACCGGATTCACTTCTCGACTCCCACCCGCTCCAACTTGATTGACTCGATCTCCAGCTTGAACGGCCCGGCCTTCTTATCGCTCAACACGAAGCCCACGGCGTTGATCTCTTTCGAATCAATAACTCCTGCGTCCTTCACCGGCCTACCAAACGAAGTTGCCTCAAACTTATCGAGTGGGACTCTGACTTCGATCCACTCGTCTTTCTTGGTTTGCACCGTGGCCCGAAACGAGTAAGCCACCCGTTGCTTGTTGGGATAGAGATTCAGCATATATTCCCGACCATCGCCCCGAACCTTGGCGACCACAATATCACCTTTTTCAAAGTCGAGCTTTTTGGCCTTTGTCCGCACCGATGTGAAGCCGCCGTTATTCTCCAACGACAGCGTTCCGAAGAACTCCAGCGTCTTCTCGTTTGTAATCCTGAACTTGCCTTCAGAGATTCCTCCCATAACGCCATCGTTGACGGCCTGCCAATCCTTTACTGAGTCGGCTACGTTGAAGTCGAATAGAGTTTTCTTCTTTTCTTCAGCCATGATGAACGGTCCAAAGAAGAGAAGAATGAATGCTACAGAGACGCTGCACTTGCTAACCATTTTCTACTCCCGATTCGTTCACACAAAGATTATCAACCGACCTTCACTTCATCGCCAGGACTAACTGCCTTCTGCATTGCCGCTGCTGAGTCCCGCCCGAAGCGTTTCTGCATGCGGCGCACGACGGGGTAGCCCAATCGTGTCAAAAAGTGGTTCGGCTTGGAAAACGCCAGAATGTCGTAATATACGCCGTCTTCGGCATGGTTCCATTCAATCAGGAAGCATTCCTCGCCGCTTTCAACATGGCCAGGCAAGGTTCCGTAAGCAAAGCCATACTTGCTGATCGGTCCTTGCTCATCCACGACATATACAACTCGGCAGGCGTTTAGCCACCAGATGCCAATTGCTCGCCCCCAACACAGCCACCACTTCGCCAGCCTTGATGGACGTATCCGGCGACCATGCTTCAACCCACCCCAATCGAAACTGCTCCCAGTGCTGCAAAGCAGTTTTCGCTAAATGGACTACGGCCTCGCCTTGCCCCAGCTTGATCCTGGTGCGGTCCACAACATAACCAGCAGGCGGCACCATTGCGGTTGCCCCCACTGCCGAATAGCTGAAGTTTAACGGTGCCTGTTCCATCAAGAAACGGCGCACGGATTCAGCAGATGGTTTTCGCAACGACAACATCCAGTTCCTCGATCTCGTCCTCTGCGAACCCTGTTTTGCGGTTCCATAAACGGTACAATGCCGTTTCCTAATGGTAACCGTGAAAGAACTCGTTTCCCAACCGGGGGTTTGACCGAATACGATGACGCCACCAGAGCTGAAGAGTCCTCATGCGTCCAATACGGGCCTTCACCAGCCGCATCAAGCTCTCGGCCATTTCAAATTGACCCAGTTCCTGCCGCGAGGAATCGTCGAGTCCTGCGGAGCGGTTCAACTCGAGCAGTTGGTTAGCTCGCTCCACGGTCGCTTGTGAGGGACGAAACTCGAGGATGGCGCTCGGCGCACGGCCCGATGCGAAGAAGGTCGCGAGCTCATCGAGTAGCGATGCCTTTGTTGCGTTGGCTGTTGTGGGCAGACCTATAGAGACAAACCGCCGACAAGCCGCAATACCCTCTGGCGTGAGAGACGGGTAACTTCTCAAAATCTCATCTTCTGAAATCCCGGCCGTTAGATTATCCAGAACAACGGAGACGGTTATCCGAGTTCCTTCGACGCATGGCCTGCCATGAGCTACTGTGGATCAACCGAGATTCCTGTGGCCTCGGCATCATGCTGCTCTGTGCCACGAGCCTCCTTGCCAAGGCGAATGATTTGCTCGAAGTCTGGGTCATCCTTGCAAATGCCGGAAATCTCTTCAATCCAGTTTGACCGATCATTCACAGAGTGGGACTTCAGAAATTTAACTTCCGCCTCTAATTTGGCTAGTCTTGCTTTGATTGATTTATTGTTGTCATCCATCGGGATTCGATACGGTTTGTTCGCGGATACGGTCGAGTTGAGTCGAGCTTGTAGAAATACTCAAAACCAAATTCTACCACCAATCGCGGCTCATTCGGACTGAGTTGCCAACCTAATCTCTGCGTGTTCCGTCAATAAGAAGGAGATCACAATAATTCGAGGTGTCCTGTTACTCGGTCGATCTTCGAAGCATCGTCTGGCCCGATGGCGAGACAGGTTCGAGTCGGCTGGAGCGAGCATCTGCATCGTCGTAGAGGGTAGAAGACCAATGTCCAAAATGTTGGGATGACTGGGATTTCAACCAAACGTCATTTGACTGAGCGGTCGAGCCTTTTGAACCAAGTGGAGAACGTTTGCACCATGAACCGCCCAAACTGTGCCAATCAGATGGAACGCGGCAACGCAACTCTGGATAAGATAAATTGGTTTATCTTTTCGTAGGGTTCGGCCCATCACATCAGCCCTTGGCTACAACTCTGCCAGCAACTTCATGAGCACCGACTGTTCCACCGGTTTGACTAAATGTGCATTGAACCCGGCCGCTTTGGATTTTTGGCGTTCTTCTTCTTGGCCCCAGCCGGTTAGCGCCACAAGTACCACGTCCTGCCCCCAAGGCTGTTCCCGAATCTTGCGGGCAACTTCGTATCCATTCAACTTCGGCAAGCCGATATCGAGTAACACTACTTCGGGTTGGAACTTTGCGGCCGCCTCCACGGCCTCAACGCCGTCAAACGCGGTATGCGTCTCGTTGCCGGTATATTTCAGCAACATAGCGAGACTGATCGCCGAGTCCTGGTTGTCATCAACAATGAGAATACGGCGGCCGGTCGTCGGCTGCGGTGGTGCATCGGGGGTTGGCTCCGGCGGCGATTCGGGCGTCACCGCCAAGACCGGCAGACGCACCACGAACTCACTACCGTGACCGAGACCGGCGCTGGCGACCTCCACCGTGCCGTCGTGCATTTCCACCAGTCTTTTTACCAATGTAAGACCAATGCCCAATCCGCTCACTGAACGCTCTATAGACGTATCGACCTGGGTGAACATGTCGAAAATGCGGGGAAGCTGATCGGCGGCAATGCCGATACCAGTGTCCCGCACCCGGATGACTGCCTGCCCGCCCTCTTGCTCCACGGCAAGCGAAATGCGACCGCCTTTGTCGGTGAACTTGCAGGCGTTGTTGAGCAGGTTGCCCAACACCTGGGTCAGTCGGGTCGGGTCAGCGTTCGGGTAGATCGGCTTCGGCGGCAGCGTGACGATCAGGTCGTGACCCATGCTCTTGTACATCGAACGGGCCGCTTCGATGGCGTGATGGACGTGTGACGCCAATTCGATTTGCCCCCGGCGGAGTTCAATCTTGCCCCGGTTGATGCGGCTCACGTCGAGCAAGTCGTCCACCAGCCGGACCATCTGACCGACCTGACGCTCGATCATCGCCGACGCCGACCTGACGGTCTCCCCAGTGCCCTCGGAAAGTCGCAGGACTTGCGCGGCGTTTCGGATCGGGGCGAGGGGGTTGCGAAGCTCGTGGGCAAGCATCGCCAGGAACTCGTTCTTGCGGCGGTCGGACTCCGCGAGGGCGGCCGCCTGTTCTTGCAGCTGCTTCTCCGCGCGGCTGCGGTCGGTGATGTCGTAAAAATAGCAGACGACGCCGAACTGCCCGTCGGGGAGAGTGATGCGCTCGATCTTCCAATCGTAAGACTCGACTTCGGCAATGTCCTGGCGTTGTTCGCTGAAGTTCGGCATGGCGAACGGCTCGCCGGTGGCCATCGTGTGGCGGAATCGGCCAGTCACGATTGCAACGAACTCTTCGGGCCAGAGTATCCGCATCACTTCTTCGAAGTCGCTGCCGATCAGCGGGCGGATGTTGCGGAAGACGTTCTGTGAAGCAGCACTAACTTTCATGATGCGGAACTGTGCATCGACGATATACAGGCCGAACGGCGAGTTCTCGATCAAATTGTAGAACGTGTCGTGGTTCAGCCGCAACTGTACCTCGGCTCGCTTCCGCTCCGTAATGTCTTCGATGGCGAGCAGGATCGACGGAGCGGGGCCGCTCCCCTGGACGAGTTGGCGGGCGTTGAGCAGCATCGTCTTTTTGCCGATGGTCTCGAACGCGTGCTCCACCTCAAAATTTTCGACCTGGCTGGCCTGGGGCAAAACTTCCTCCATGAGTCGACGCAGCTCGGGAATATTCCACTGGCCGTTGCCGAGGTCGTACAGCAGGCGGCCAATCGTTTCCTCGGGCGCGACACGGTAGGTCTGGAAGAATGAGTCGCTCGCCGATCGCACGCGCAGGTTCGCATCCAGCACTAGGAGCGGCTCGCGGACCGTCGCCACGATGCTTTCGGTGTAGGCGTGGGCGCGCTTAAGCGCGTCCACGTCGACAAGCACCGCGACCACGCCGTCGATCCTGTTGTCCAGCGTCTTGTACGGGCGGAGCCGCAGCGAATACCAGCGGCCATCCTTGTCCCGGACTTCGCGGTCCTTGACGCTGACCGTGTCCAGCACCTCCGCAAGGAGTGGCTCCAAGTCTGGGAGGTTGTCGAGGTTGAGCTTGAGATCGGCGAGCGGCCGGCCCACGTCGGCAGGAACCATGTTGAGAAGCTTCTCCGCCGCCGGCGTGAACCTCCGGACGCGGAGGTCCGGCCCGAGCATGACGATGGGCATCTGAACGCTGCCGAGCAGGTTCACCAAGTCGTCGTTGAGTCGGTGCGATTCCTGGTTGCGGTTGTTCAGCTCGTCGTTGACCGTGGCCAGTTCCTCATTGCTTGACTGGATCTCCTCCTTCGAGGTCTCCAGTTCTTCGTTCGTGCTTTGCAATTCCTCGTTCGCCGACTGAACCTCCTCGTTCGCGGACTGGAGTTCCTCGTTCGCGGCCTCCTGCTGCTCGATCACCGATTGCAGGTACTCGCGGGTCGCCGCCAATTCCTGCGCCAAGCGGGTGGTGTCCATGTCGGCTCCGAACGGTTCGGGTGCCCGGGTGGCTGTCGCCACCCCGTGCGTCGATTTCGGCCCCTCAAACAGGATCAGAAAGCCGCCGTCGTTTGCCCCCTGTCCCTTGATCGGGATCACTTCAATAGCGACCTCGTGGTAGCCGCCGTTCGACCGGACCTGCAAGCCCTCTTCCCGCACCGAGGCTTGCTCCTTCCCGGCCCGCAGCACGGCCGCACGGACAGCGACGAGGAGTCCCTCGCGGAGCATCTTCAGCAGATTGAGGCTGGCTTTACCTGGGGCTGGGGCCAAGTAAGCCCCGGTGTCGCCGCGGTATTGCAGGATTTCCAGGTCGCCCGACACGAGCACGCCCGGCGGGGCGAACTTGGCCGAGAGTACGCGGTCCGCTTCCCGATGTAGGTCCGCGCCGTCACTCGGCCTGGCCGCGCCGGGGACGAACAGGGACCGCGGTACCCCGCCAGGTTGCAGCGGGAAGTGGCCGTGCCCTGGACCGGAACCCGGCTTCTTGGAGTAGATCTTGTGCTTGGCGTCGTTGGCGTCGAACAGGTCCCGGTAAGTGCCGATCGTCTCCGAGCCGCCCAGCCACAGGCAGCCCGCCGGCTTGAGCGCGTAGTGCAGCATCGGCATGATTTTCTTTTGCAGCACCGGCTCCAGGTAGATGAGTAGGTTCCGGCAACTGATGAGATCGATGCGGGAGAACGGCGGGTCGGCGAGCACGTTGTGCCGGGAGAAGACGCACGCGTCGCGGATGGACTTGGCGATCCGGTAGCTGCCGTCCACCTCGGTGAAGAACCGTCTCAGCCGCTCCGCCGAAACGTCCTGGTCGATGTCCTTCGGGTAGACGCCGGCGCGGGCCTTCTCAATCCCCTCAGCGTTCAGGTCGCTCGCGAAGAGCTGAATCGGGACGGAACTGCCCGCAGCCTCGGCGACCTCCGTGAACGCCATCGCGAGCGAGTACGCCTCCTGCCCGGTCGAGCAGCCCAGCGTCCAGAGCCGCACCGGCTCGTGCTTGGACCGGTCCTTGATCAGCCGGGGAAAGACCTGGGTCTTGAGCGCCTCGAATGATTCCTTGTCGCGGAAGAAGCTGGTGACACCGATCAGAATGTCCGCATAGAGGGCTTCGATTTCGGCCGGCGTCTGCCGCAGGTACTGCACATACTCGGTAAGCGAATCCAGCTTCCGGAAGACCATGCGGCGGGTGATGCGGCGGTAGAGGGTGTTGAACTTGTAGCCGGTGAAATCGACGCCTGTGCCGTGGCGGAGGATCTGCACGATCTGGTCGAGGTCCGGTTTGTTGCTCGTCTCCCCGACTTCGGCCTCCGGCACCACATAAGGGTGGTGGGCGATGCGGACGATCTCCCGCGCGATTCCGTCCGGGGGCAGCACGAAGTCCACGCACCCGGAAGCGATGGCGCTGTGCGGCATCCCCTCGTGCTGGGCCGTGGCGTCCTGAGCGAAGGTGATACCGCCCTCGGCCTTGATCTCTTGGAGCCCGGTGGTGCCGTCCGTGGCCGTCCCGGACAGAACCACGCCGATGGCCCGGTGCCGCTGCTCCGTGGCCAGCGCGCGGAAGAACTGATCGATCGGATGGTGGGCACCGCGGCCCTCGCGCGGCAGGAGTTGCAACACCCTCCCGACGATGATGATGCTCCGGTCGGGCGGGATCACGTAGACATGGTTCGGCTCGACCGTCGGCTCGTCGCGGACCTCTAGGACCGGCATCTTCGTGGCCCGGGACAGGATCTCCGCCAGGGCGCTGGGGTGCGACGGGGCCAGGTGCTGCACGAGGACGAACGCCATGCCGGTGTCAGCCGGGAGCGCCTTGAGCAGTTGCGTGAACGCCTCCAGCCCGCCGGCCGAGGCACCTACCCCGACGACCGTGAACGAAGCACCGCTGCCCGGCTCGTCGAGTTCAGCCACTACATCGTCGCCTTTTTCTGGCGATTCTGGAAGTTGATCGTCGTGGTTGTTATTCATAGCGCATTCCCGGCGGTTTTCGTTTTATCACGCCAAGCATCGACGAAAAGTGGAACAATTAGCACCAATATATCAATCCGAGCAGTGACGAATACGGGCGATGGAGATGATCGGCAACGGGGCGTAGCGGTGAAGCAAGAATGCTCGAAGAAAAAATGCTTTTGCCGAAGCCGGCTTTCCACTGCTCGGTATCCGTATCGAGGGGACTTGGTGCTGGTCGTGGAAGACCGATTGAAGCTCGGTTGACTACTCAAATTTTGCTCGCTTCGGTCGATACGAGCGAGGTTCATTATTTGCCAATTTTCGACGCTCCGGTCGGCGCACACCGAAGTCACTCTGTGCTATGTGACCGACGTAGGTAGGCGACCCAAGATGCATGCTTCGATGGGGGGATGTCGTGTCCCGCGAGACAGCACTGGGCCGGAACGTTGCTTCCACCTCAACGGCTTCGTGGCCATCGAAGTCCGCAAGTGTCTCGTTGTCGGTTAGCCTCAGCAAAGCGCAAACGTGCTTCCGCTTGCGCGCTAACTTCCTTCAAACCTCGGTTCATTAGCCGAACAATAATAATGACTAAAGGCGGCCTTTGCGGAACGTTGCGATCGACTCTACTGCGGGCTACGGTTTAACAGCTCGAGGAGGATTGTTCCCGATTGTTTCAACCTTCTCTGTGGTCGTTTTGGTCGCGCTGTCCGGAGTTGTCTCGACCTTTTGATGGACGGTCGTCGTGGTTTCTCCGCCTGGGGTTCTGACGGTTGTCTCATATTTCTTTTCGGTTGTCGATTTCTGTTCGCAGCTGGTTGTGGCGACGCCAACGATTCAGGCAACAACCAAGTGGCATGGGGTCTTCATCGCAGATTCTCCTGGAAAACGAGTGGATACATGGGGGGCGAAAGCTCGCATTGTACAGATACGATCCCGCTGCGAAGTATTCCCAACGGATTCAGAATTCTCGAAGATTCTGCAACGATGGGTGGAATGCTCCATCTCGTACAAAGCGAACAAAGCTTCGGTCAATTGGTCCCGTAGAAAGGCGGCTCGCACGCGCGCGATTGCTGACCTATCATCCGGAAAAGAGACCAAGTACAAATATGGTCGGCAGGTCGGGGGCTCTTAAGAGCAACTTACAAATGACTGATGTACTATTCGTTCCCCATTTTTCAAGATGACTTATGTTATGGACCATATTGCTTATTTTGCTGCTAATGTGGGCGCTGGGAATTGGATTTAGCGTTGGCGGTAATTTGATCCACATTCTCCTGGTCGTTGCGCTTGTGGTGCTGATTTTCAACCTATTGCAGGGACGCAGATCGATCTAGCTTGAGTGAGATCATCGTGCTTGAGCTCCTTTGAGTTGGAAAAAGTCGAGGCAGCAGGACACGTCCGGGATATGGAACAAACGCTGGAGTAAGTGCGAGAACTTGAGCGCCGGCGTACGGAGCTTTTTCGGCAGGCGGCACACGACTTGCGCGGCAATGTGGGGGTAGTCAAAAACGTCACCACTGGCCTCACTAGTAATGCTGTCCCTGCAGCGATGCGTGAAGTCGACGAGTTGGGCGACAACGGGCGCCCTGGCTTAACGCCGACGCAGGGATAGAAATACCTTCGCCTCGCAGCAGATGGAAAGTGCAATCGGTTAAGTTTGCTGCGGGCCCTACTGAGGTGGTCGATGAAGCGCATAGCTGTGATTGGATTAGTGCTCGAGGAGGCGACTAGCGGCTGGGTTCAGCATCGAGCGCAGAGGCTGGGGGCCTCATTAGCCTTCTACACGACCCTGGCGTTGGCGCCACTCACAATCATAGCTATTGCCGTTGCCGGCTATTTCTTCGGGGAAGAAGCGGCTCGCGGCGGGATCGTGGACCAGATCGAACATCTAGTGGGCAAAGAAGGGGCGATCGCGATCGAAGCCCTAATCCAGAAGGCGAGCGAACCCCATCAAAGTCGG
>JANLRK010000466.1:0-1995 GCA_031361585.1 Pirellula sp.
TCGGGAGTAGTCGACCTCAAAGATAGTTCACAAGAACTATTGGTCGATGCACGTTTCAACGAAGTTCAAAACACACGGTTGTTCCACGGGCACGTCGATATCCGTGCAAAGAGAATGCTCAAAGCCCCCGGGGATGGCTGGGGCTCTACAGTTGAAGTCGATGTCAATATTGAACCAGGCAATTACTATGTTCTCTCATCGACGCCTGTTGGGAACCACCACTCCGTTTTTGTGGTGCAATTGCTCGAAGAATTTTAGTCGTCCTTCGCTTCAAGTCGGTTCAAGCGTGCCACCCGAGCAAAGCGGAACCAAAACAGATGTGCCGACACGTCTCGCCGATCGCCATCACCAATTGCATTCAATCCTGATTCCGTTATGGCCGTTGACACGCCAATCGCAAAACTGTTCTGAGCTTTTTGATTTCAACCACGGAATACGCTGAATACCCGGAAAAAGGGCACTTCTCTTCGTACGGTTTTGGTTGGAGAAGAGAGATGTAATTTTGGTTTTTTCCGTGTGATCTTTGTGTTCCGTGATTCTACTTTGGCAAAGGCCAATTCCCGTGAATTGCATTTCGCATCCATAACAGATTAGACTGGGTGTCCTCGGTTCCTAATCGCAGTCTTGAACCAACCCGATCAGCCTTACCTCCAGCCCCCTATTCTTGGAGTTTTCGATGAACTCATCCCGCGAACGTATCGGCACTTTGTCATTGAGTTCGGTTCTACTGGCCTACTGGATTTTGTCGCTGTTATTTGTCGATAATTTGAGCGCTCAAGAAGCAACTGCACCTGCCAAGCCTTCATCGGACAAGTCGTCCGATCGATTGGAAGCGATCGAAGGGGCTCTCGGCAAAATCATCCTGGAACTTCAATCGCTCAAACAACCCAGATCTGCCGAATCCAAACCGTCAGAACCGGCCGTGAAACCCGTCGAAAAGACGCCTGCCAAACCCACCGTCTTTCCGCCCGCGATGAAGATAGACTCCGAGTTGATCAAGAATGTGAAATGGCGTTCGATCGGACCAGCTAATATGGCGGGACGCATTACGGATATCGCAATCCATGATAAAGACCCATCGCTCTGGTTTGTCGCAACTGCCTCCGGCGGCATCCTCAAGACTATCAATCAAGGTACCACGGTATCTCATCTGTTTGATAAACAAGATACCGTTTCGATCGGTGCCATAGCGGTCGACCCAAATGACACCAATGTGTTGTGGGCAGGGACAGGCGAAGCGAATCCTCGCAACTCGGTTTCCTATGGCGATGGAGTTTACAAATCGACTGATTCCGGCGCAACGTGGAAGAACATGGGCCTTAAGAAGACTTATCAGATCAGTCGCATTCTCGTTTCCTCAAGGGACTCCAAAATCGTTTATGTGGGTGCGGCGGGACGACTCTATGGCCCCAATGAAGACCGCGGTGTTTTCAAAACTACCGACGGTGGCGAGACGTGGGAAAAGGTCCTGTTCGTTGACAATAAGACCGGAGTTATCGATATGGCCATGGACCCAACAAACCCTGACACCGTAATCGCTGCTTTTTGGGACCGCCAGCGAGATGGCTTCGATAGTTGGCCAGGCACTGTCGCAAAGCCAGATGGCATCGACGGCTACGATCCTATTCGCAAATGGGGACCTGGCAGTGGGCTCTATAAATCGACCGACGCAGGTAAGAACTGGCGAAAAATAAACAAGGGCCTTCCCTCCAACAACATGGGTCGTATCGGCATCGATTGGCAAACGAAATCACCACATGCCCTCTTCGCAATTGTCGACTGCGAAGACATTGGCAAAGGTCCAGCCCCATTTGCTGCCTTCTTAGGAATGGTCGGTACGAATCGCGATGGCAAAGCACTTGTAACGCAAATCATGCCCAAGAGCCCAGCCGAGAAGGCCGCATTCAAAGTCGGCGATCAATTGGTCACCATGGGCGAAACCACGATTACTGACTTCGATCAAACCATTGAGATCCTTCGCGCCAAGAAAGTCGG
>JANLRK010000501.1:0-17331 GCA_031361585.1 Pirellula sp.
CCCAGTTAGTCCGAGCTGAAAGTCAGTCATCCCTAGATCGGACTTAAGGACCGGAAACATTGCAGAGATTGCTTGCCGATCACAATAGTTCAGGAAGTACGCCACCCACATGAAAGCAACGAGCAGAGCTGCATTTCTGGCAGTTTTCATGGTTGCCGTACGATTCTTGGCATGCCGTCGAGGAGTGATTCCAGTTTCACTTCTTGCGCGATGACTGCAACGCAATCACCTTGCTGCGTAAGGCACGGGGCGCGCATGGTCATTAGGAAACCATCACTTTGTGAAATCACAGGTTCTGCATCACGATCGGGCCTCTCCAGATGATGAATCCATCCGACCGTATCTCCTCGTCGCACTCTAGTGCCAAGATCAAAAAGAATTTCAAAAACTCCGGATTCGGGTGCGAGCAAATAGTCCTCGCGGTCTAGCGCTTGCGTTAAGATGGTTGGAGGCAGTCCCAGGCTTTCTCGCGTCACTTCTTGACCGCGTAGGACGCCCACATGTAATAGAACATTTCGCAAACCGCACTGTGCGATACGATGAACGCTCGCCGGGATCGCTTCACCGCCACCAAGTTCGGTGGTCACGACCAACTTCCCTTGATTTTCTGCTTCGACAGGCAACAATCCTGAGCCGGCGATGTCGGCGTATAGAAAGGCAAAATCGGTATTCCAGGCTAGCATCGCCGCAAACATTCGACTCCGTTGTTCCAGATTCGCGACCAAATGCATGTGGGCGCATGGGACAAATTCCATGCTACGTCCCCCCGAATGAATGTCGATAACCACGTCGCTTTTTGGAAAGAGAACGTTGGTTAAGTAGTAAGCGATCTGGCTTGTGACGTTGCCCTCGGCCTCGCCTGGGAATGCTCGATTCATATTCATTCCATCGAGCGGAGACAAGCGAGTGGCCGCGCGAGCGGCTGGGAAATTCAACGAAGGGATAATAAGGATTCGGCCGATGACCCTATTTGGCGTCAGCTCTCTAGCAAGCTTCATGGCAGCGATTTGGCCTTGGTATTCATCCCCATGATTGCCACCGAGAATCAGAGCTGATGGTCCACGTCCATTTGCAACCACGGTCATGGGGATCATGACGTTTGCCCAGCCGCCAAGGTTGTGCGAGTATGGAACTTGCAGAAAACCTTGTTGCTTGCCTTGTCTTTCAAAATCGAGGGTTGTAAAAATCATAGTGGATCACGAGGTTTCATTTGAAAATTTTGGCATCAACGTTTCATTCACATTGCTAAAGGTCGTCTAACGTACTTTCCACGCCACTGTTTTCAAGCTTGCTGACATGAGTGTAAATCATGGTGGTCGAAACGTGCCTAATTTTGCGTCCTTGCGGCGACCCGTCGTTCTACAGCTAGATGTGTCAGGAACTCGCTAACGTACCTTCCGTCCATTGCATAAAACGTCTCGTCTCACGCAAGTTTTAGTGCAGCGAAGTGCCATTAAACTCGTCTGAGCAGTAACTTGCGATAGATCGAGCGAGATTTCAGGACCGGCAGATTATACAAGCTCACGACCAAGCAACCGGAACTGGCAAGCACAGAGAATCGGAAAAGGCAGCCAATCTGACGGTATACCCCGTAGTGAGTAGAGCTGTATTCGCAGTAATATAGACAGGGGCGGCGACGATGCGGCTCAGTCCAACGCACAATCTATCCCGCCGTTCCGCTCCCAGGAATTCTACTGAATTCCTTCCCGCTCCAGTTGGGATAGATTGCTATTCGTTCGTCGGCAGAGATCGTTGATTCCTTAGACTATTTTCCGAAGGTGCAAAATGGCAACTGAAGTACGAACGTGCGTGGAGTGCAAGGGGGCGATGGCTCCCATCGTCATCATGGACATTGCCCCTGGTCAGACCCGACGCGCAGTGGCCGGACCGCTTACTTACCGACTGCCGGATGACCGCGTGAGCTTCTGGACGGGCGCATACCCCACTGCTGGTGTGGTGCAGGCATTCATGTGCCAAGGGTGCGCTCGCATTGCCCTATATGGCTGCGCTCCAGACGCCCAACTTGCTGTCACTGACAATCAGAATGAACCCGTACCAGTCTCCATAAGTAGACTCAATCGCATCACAAGTCGAGCCGAACAACATCCAGAAGAGGCGTTTAACAACCTCTTCTCGCTGATGACTTTTGATCTGCTATTGTCGGAACTCGAGAACGGTAATTTTCCTGCCCGCGAACAAGCAATCCGCATGCTTGATGATATTGAACATGTTTCCATCGACGATGCCATTGGAGGTTCGAAACTTCTCCCCTCGCACCATCGACTCCTTCACCTATCACGTCGACTGCCACGTCAAGCACTTCGGGAAAGATCCTGAGCAACTCGGGCCAGAGCTGCAACTCGCTTTCCGGTACCTTGCCGTAAGACTCCGTGACACGGAGGATCTGTTTCGGATCCCAGTCTCTGAATGCGTGTTTGCGTGTTTTTGCGTTGTAAAGACAACGCATGGTATTGAACTTGCCGAGGTCGAGAGCGAGAATGTTCCTGTTTGACGAGTCCTTTGGGATTGGGGTAGGGGATTTTGTGAGGTTTCTACGTGCAATCGCAGAACAAGATCACTGGTCAGAGTCGTCAGATTTTAATCGTGTGACACCCGCCCCAAATCCAGGACTTACATGGATTATTTCGGCCCATCGCAATGTACACACAGAAGGAGAATCGACATGAAAAGTAACACAGTCGTGCACTTTGAAATTTACGTGCAAGACATGAATCGCGCAAAAGCGTTTTACGAAGCTGTACTCGGAGTCAAGCTGGAAAAGATGCCGGCTCCAACAGCGGAAATGGATATGGAAATGTGGTTCTTCCCCATGGACAAAGAGACGGGAATGAACACGTATGGCGCCGGCGGGATGCTGATAAAAATGGAAGGCTTTCCGTCTGGCGGAGGTGGGACTTTGGTCTACTTTGGTTGCGATGACTGTGCTGTGCAAGCCGCACGCGCCGCCGCTCATGGCGGTAGCCTCTTCAAGGATAAGACCTCAATCGGTGAACACGGTTTCTTCACTCTTGCTCAGGACACGGAAGGCAACATGATTGGTTTCCATTCAATGAAATAAGAACCGAATGGTTTCCGAGTTTTTGAGTTATAAACGCAGCACATGGTATTGAACTTGCGGAGGTCGAAGGCGAGAATGATCATAGTATTGTTCCATGGATTTGGGGTTGGAAAATTGAGACTGACGTTGCTTGTCAGCATCTCGGGTCTGAGTCGCCAGATTTTATTCGAAGGGCTCCCACTTCAAACCCAGGACTTAAATGAATTCTTTCTGCCGTAGAGTCGGAATCGAAATGCATACATTACAGGAGACCCCACACCTGCGGCAATCGCGTCTCGCCTCGTTGCGAAACGCTGGCGGGGCTTGGTTGCTGGGTTGCATTCTTGGTTTTGTTTGTTTTGTCCTGATTGGCAAGAAACTGCGGGCTATGCCAGACCCGCTCTGGGCGGCTGTTTGGTGGCAACTCTCATTCGGGGTTGGTTTAGCGATGATTCTAGGTATCATCGTTGTCGTGACTCGCATTCAGCACTCTTCACTTGCTGAGATTGGTTGGATGAAACCAACCTCGATGACGGCGATCATGGGTGGCGTAATTCTCGGTGGGCTGTACGTAACTGGCGTCTACGCGGGCATTCTCAACGATCCATCGATGCGGAACGTCAATCCGTTTGCATTAAATTGGGTGCGCTTTTTCCTTATTCCACTGGGCATATTCATGGCAGTTGCGGAAGAGATGTTGATGAGAGGATACTTCATGACGCAACTGTCCAATGCATCTGTGCCGCCTTGGGCGCAGATTGTCATGTCTGGGGCGTGCTCAGCAACGTACCATTCTTTTCACAATCTGACATGGATTGGATTCATTCCATCATTAGTGCTTTTCTCTCTGCACGCAATGCTTTACGTCGCCGCGAAGCGAAGCCTTACTCCATCAGTCATCGCCCACAGCATGTATCACGTGCTATGCGCACCATACTTACTCATGTTTGCGATGGCTCAATCAGGGTCATAACCAAGCGGTGAACCGGAGCCGCCGTTCAAGCGGAATCGGTAATTTTAGTTTCTTGGCGGCGGCCCGTTTACCGCGGTCGCTCGGCAGACGGAGGCGAATTGTTTGCAACACGACGAGTTTCTCAATGACCACGTCGGTCGCCATTACGAATGGCGATTAACGAACTGGTCTTCGGCAGTGCGCATCGGGCTTGGGGGCAAGGGTGTTCTTTTGTTACGAGGTGGCTTTATCGTTGTGCTCGCGCCGGCCGGCGTTCTAGCTGCCTACAGCCTGCATGCAAACAGACCGGCGTTACTTACTTTGATGCTCCTGAGCTTTTGGGGCTTTTGGACAAGCAGTACGGGTCCGACTGGGATCGGAATGCTCGCCAGCCTGTTCACGGCAATCGTGGCTTTTGTGTCGGGGATCATTCTACAAGACAAGTTGCTCGCTTGTTCATCTATGCTTCCGGGAGTTACTTGGTTTGGTTCATGTGCAATTTTGGGAACTACCAGGTCGTACGTGACCGAAGCCTTGCGAAAGTCCGAAGCTTCATTTCAAGTGCTTATTAGTCGTGGCATAGTGTTGGCGACTAAAATTGCTAAACCAAGCGATGCACCCAAGGCTGTTGTATTCTTGGCATTGCTGGGAGGGATTAGCTTTGGTCAGGCAGACTCCGAGAACCTCGGCTTCTTCCGGGACCAGATTCGACCCATTCTTGCGACGAAGTGTCTGTCGTGTCATGGTCCCAAAATACAAAAGAGCGGCTATCGGCTGGATATACGTGCCATAGCATTGAGGGGCGGCGATCATGGCGAACCGCCGATTGTACCGGGAAGCGTCGATGCGAGTTTGCTGCTGCGTTATGTAGCGGATGAGAATTCGGAGTTGGCTATGCCCCCAAAAGAAAGTCGGCTACCCCGATTAACGCATCGTGAAGTTGCATGCTTAAAGGAATGGATCGAAGGAGGCGCCATATGGCCCGATTCGGAAAGTGTGCCTTTGGAAGACCCCATGAATTGGTGGAGCTTCAAGCCGTTGCATAAGGTGCCCATACCAGTCGCAAGTTCGAATCCAATCGACTTTTTCATAAAGTCCAAGCTCTCCGAACGAGGCGTGGCGATGTCGGGTCCTGCCGATGCTCGCACTTTGGGCCGAAGACTTTATTTTGACTTGATTGGACTTCCGCCGACGCCGGAAGAGATAGACACATTTGTAAACGCGTCGAATACCGATGCAGAAACCGCTTTGAATACGTTGGTCGAAGAACTCCTTGCCATGCCGCAATATGGGGAGAGATGGGCTCGACACTGGCTTGATGTCGTGCACTATGGCGACACACATGGATACGATAAAGACAAACCGCGATTGAACGCATGGCCGTATCGCGACTACGTGATCCGGGCCTTCAATGAGGACAAACCCTACTCGCGATTCATCGAGGAACAGATCGCAGGCGATGTCCTTTGGCCCAACACTCGCGACGGGATCGAAGCGATGGGCTTTATCGCTGCGGGTCCCTGGGACTTCATTGGGCATGCAGAAGTTTCCGAATCGAAAGTCGATGGCAAGATTGCCCGGCACCTTGACCGCGATGACATGGTGTCCAACACCATCGGTTCATTTTGCAGCGTGACGGTACATTGTGCGCAGTGCCATCAGCACAAATTCGATCCAATTTCCCAGGAAGACTACTACCGGTTGCATGCCGTCTTTTCGGCGTTGGATCGAACGGATCGGAAGTATCATCGCGAGGAAGCAATTCAGAAGCAATTCCTGCAACTTGAGCAGTTGAAAAGCGACGCGGCCATTGAATTGATGCAGATCGAAGATCCGCTAAAAGAATTGGCAGGCGAAGCTTATGCTTCGCTCTCGAAGCGAATCGAAAGTGCCTCCAAGCCAGTGGTCAAGAACGCCAACTCAGGGCCTGAATTCGGTTACCATAGCGAAATCGCGACCACGCAGGACGCGGAAAAGTGGGTGCAGGTTGACCTTGGGCAGACTGTAGAACTCGATCGCGTAATTCTGTTTCCCTGTTATGACGACTTCAACTCAGTCGGTGAAGGTTTTGGTTTTCCGCTTCGCTTTAAGATCGAGGCGAGCGATGATCCGGAGTTCAAGTCCGGAGTCGTGCTGTTCAGGCTGAAGCATGCCCAGACCTTCCTTTCGGATTTCAAGAATCCTGGGCTACAACCATTTACTACCAGCAGAGCGAAGGATGATGCCATCGTGGCCCGCTATGTTCGAGTCACCGCTAGCAAGCTTGCATTGCGTCAAAATGATTTTATCCTCGCCCTAGGTGAATTGCAGGTGTTCGATCGAACAAACAATAACGTTTCGTCAGGCCGCAGAGTGGCGGCATACGACTCGACCGAGGCGGCGCCGCGTTGGCGGAAGTCCAATTTGACTGATGGAATTTTTCCGACGATTTCAAAGGGTGAAGACAGGGCGCGGTTAGTTACGGACCGCGAGGCGCTGCTGCTCACGTTTGCAGACGAAGCAACAAAGGTCAGAAGGCAAATGTTGCTTGAAGAGATTGAGCGGTTAGCAAGCGAATTAAAGAAGCTTCCAGCGCCGAGTTTGGTCTATTCTGGCGCAATTCACAACGGAAGTGGTACGTTCATTGGAACCGGTGCAACTGGTGGCAAACCTCGCCCCATTTACATGCTCGCTCGTGGCCAAGTGACTCAGCCATTAGCAGAGATGGCTCCAGGCTCCATGTCGGCACTAACATTTCGGCCATTTGAATTTGCCCTAGGGCCGAATAGCAGCGAAGGTGAGCGTCGAGTGGCGTTGGCACACTGGATCTCGGACCCGTCAAATCCGCTCACTTGGCGAAGCATTGTCAACCGAGTTTGGCTTTATCATTTTGGGCGTGGATTTGTGGATACACCAAATGACATAGGCCACAACGGTGGCTCGCCTACTCATCCTGAATTGTTGGATTGGCTTGCAGCGGATTTCCGAGATAGCGGAGGATCGCTTAAGCGGTTGCACCGGCACATTGTAAAGAGCGAATCGTATCGGCAGTCTTCTTCTAACAATGCGATTGGCGAAAGGCTTGATTCCAATAATACTCTGTTGTGGAGGCAAAACCGCCGAAGGTTGGAGGCGGAGGCAATTCGCGATTCAGTACTTGCAGTTAGTGGAACTTTGGACAAGTCGATGGGCGGTCCTGGTTGGCAAGATTTTGTAGTTGAGTTTCCGGATCACTCACCACATTATGAATACGGGCTTGCCGACCCAGAGGATGTGAAGACTTGGAGGAGATCAGTCTATCGATTTATCGTTCGCTCCCAAACCCAGCCGTGGATGACCTCATTGGATTGTGCAGATCCATCAATGCGAGTTGATAAACGCAATGAAAGCCTCTCATCGATACAGGCTTTAGCGTTGCTCAACAATGGGTTCATACTGACGCAGGCCAAGCACTTTGCGGATCGTGTCGCCAAACAATCGAATGATATTTCAGACCAAGTCGAAATCGCACATCGATTGGCGTTTGGGTATGCTCCAACGGGTGGTCAGAGAGCATTATTGATCGAGTTTGCAAAGATGCATGGGTTGCCATACTTGTGCCGTACGTTTTTTAATTTGAATGCGTTTACTTTCGTGGATTGAGTTGGAATATGCGATCGCGTCGGTCTTTTCTTTTTGATTCAGGTGGCGGGCTAGGGGGCATTGCGTTGGCCGCGCTCCTCGCGGGGGAAGAGGAGTCAGACGCGAACGATTCCGCCCCTAGGAATGCTGGGGCAATGGGGCTGCATCATGCGCCTAAAGCCAAACGCGTTGTACATTTTTTTATGTCCGGCGCCGCAAGTCACATCGATTTGTTCGACTACAAATCAGAGTTAGTGAAAAGAGATGGAGAGGCCAGTGACTTTGGCGAACCGGTTGAGGCCTTTCAAAATGGACTCGGTCCCTGGATGAAACCGATCTGGAACTTCAAGCCGTACGGTGATTGCGGAAAGATGCTAAGCGATGTAGTTGCACCATTGGGAGCGGTCGCCGATCAGATTGCATTCGTACATAACATGGTTAGCAAATCAGGAGTGCACAGCGCCGCCACGCTCTTGCAGTCAACTGGTTTCTTGGTGCCAGGTTTCCCCGGTGCTGGTTGTTGGGTTAGTTATGGACTAGGTTCCATCAATGAAAATTTGCCTGCGTTCGTGGTTCTGCCGGACCATCGCGGATTTGGGTCGAACGGTGTCAAGAATTGGGATGCCGCGTTTCTGCCGGCGCAACATGCAGGGACCATCATTTATCCGGGCCGACAAGAACCCATCGCCGACCTGTTTCCGCACAAGTCAGGTGACTTCGTCACAAAAAATGGAGAGCAACGGTCGCTAGAATTGATGGGACAACTGAATCGCGAGCATGCTTCACTTCGGCTGGGTGATTCAAGATTGGAAGGGAGAGTTCGCAGTTACGAGCTTGCGGCCAAGATGCAGCTGGCGGCGCCCGAATCGCTCGACTTCACGACCGAATCGGCTCATGCAATGAAACTGTATGGCCTAGAACGCGGGCCGCAGGAATGGGGGAAAGAGATTAGCGATGAGGAAGAGACGTTCCATTTTGCGCAAAAATGTTTGGCAGCGAGGAGGTTACTGGAACGAGGTGTGCGATTCGTCCAGATTTGGAGTGGTAATGACAATGGGTTCCCTCGCCGCAATTGGGACTCGCATGAAGATGTGCGACGTGACCACGGTCCGCTCGCCATCGGGATGGCACGAGGCTGTTCGGCATTCATTCAAGATTTGAAGCAAAGAGGAATGCTAGAAGACACGCTCATCCTTTGGACAACCGAGTTTGGTCGAATGCCTAGTTCGCAAGGTGGAAAGGGGCGAGATCACAATCCCTTTGTGTTTACCAACTGGCTATGTGGCGGTGGTATCAAGGGGGGGATTACCTATGGAGAAAGCGACCCTCTTGGATACAAACCGCTTGACCGAAGCAATCCAACGCAAGTCTTTGACATTCATGCAACAATCTTGCATCAGCTTGGTTTCGATCATACGCAGCTAACCTACCGAAACAACGGGATCGACCGGCGACTCACCGACGTTCACGGGAAGGTAATCAAAGAAATTATTTCGTAACTTAGGCCCGCCACCATAGATGGGAGTGGCAATGCTTTACCCTTGACTATTCAACTGTCGCGCAAGCGTCTTAACTGTTAACTGAACCAAGCCATGCACACCGAGTGGTGCCGCGACTGGTATCACGCGAAGTTGCCGGGCGGCGTCGATCCGCATTTGCCAGGCTGTAGCGAGGTTGCCTTCGGGGCGAAAGCATGACAAACGCCATTGCGAAATCCATCTCCCACTCCGGCCAGATGTTAGGATGTTAGGATGTTAGGATGACACAGGTCTCCTGCTCGCACTTGGTCATCGCCGCCTGAAGGCTGGAGAAGAAACATTCCTGTCACCACCGCGCATCGCGCATCGGAGATCACATGAAACGAGTCACAGGCATTGGCGGCATCTTCTTCAAGGCCAAGGACGCTCCATCACTGCAGGCTTGGTACAAGCGGCACTTGGGAATCGATGTCCAGGGCTGGGGCGGAGCTGCCTTCACTTGGACCGACGCCGAGGGCAAGCCGGTTGCAGGCACAACTGCCTGGTTAATCGATCCGCAAGAAAGCAATCACTTTGCTCCGAGTTCTGCTCCGTTCATGGTCAACTACCGAGTGGAGGACCTCCACGCCTTGCTCAAGGCCTTGAGGGAAGAAGGCTGCAATGTGCTTGAGAAGATCGACGATTCCGAGTATGGAAAGTTTGCCTGGGTCATCGATCCAGAAGGAAACAAGGTAGAGCTTTGGCAACCGCCGGTCGGCCAATGACAGTTTTGAATAGGCGATGCATGATCGCCGCCGTTCTTCTTCAAGTGGATTCCCATTGAACTTGGAAGTTAAATGGCAAGGACTCGAGTAGCTTAACCGATCAGTGCTTCCACCAACCCAAAATCGGACGGAGATCCCGAGTGATACTACTTCAATCCATCGATTTCGGCAGTTAGTTGGTCAAGGCCGATGCCGTAGCGTTCGAGGACTGAGGCGAGAATCCCTCCGACGTGTTCGCATCGGCCCCGTCGGGCTGAAGTGCTGGTGGAATACATTGGAATTGTCAGTGGTTGACTGCCACGTGTTGACCGTGAATGGTTGTTTGCAGTGGAAGCGATTGTAGCCTGTGCTTTTGCAACGACAGGATTGGCTTCAAGGTCATCCCAGTTAAAGGCTTGCTGAACATATTGTGGAGTCGTTGGAGATGTTATGGTCGTCATATTCCAGTTCTCGCGAGTTCAAAGGTTGCATTCGATGAATTTGGCTTCGGCCAAGTTCGATTCGGTTGCTGCTATGATCGCCACGGTCTGGACACGTCTGGTCACGGCGGATGGAACCAAAAAAATTTCCGTCAAAAATGTTTGGTAGTGCACTCAGTCCTCGAGGGGGCATCGGAAATTCGATACCATACTTACTTTTCAATTTGATTCCTCTCCCACCGCAAGGAACTTTGGTCTATGGCTCTCCAGTGGATCTCCGGCACAATTGCAAGCAAGCATGTTTGGTCCGACGGGTTGTTTACTTTGTCGATTCGTTGTCCGGGTGTTGGGCAGTTTGAGTCCGGGCAGTTCCTGCAAGTTGGCATGCAATTGCCGGACAAACACTTGCATCGCCCCTATTCGGTTGCATCACCGCATTCCGATACCTTGGAATTCTTCATTGTAAAAGTGGACGGCGGAGAACTGACGCCACGACTATGGGCGTTGAAAGAGGGTGACCCGATTGACGTATCTGCGAAGGCAACGGGAGGTTTTACGTTGTCACATACGCCGGATGCTGAGACGATTTGGCTTTTAGCGACGGGAACCGGCTTGGCTCCTTACATTGCTATGTTGCGAGAGGAGACGATTTGGCAACGCCACAAGAATGTCGTTTTAGTGCACGGAGTTCGTTTCGCGACGGATCTTGCTTACCTGGAGGAGCTTGCAAAGGTAAAAGAACAGTTTGCGAGCCGCTTTCATTCAATCGCGGTGGTTTCCAGGGCAGAAGTACCCGGTGCAATTTCGGGTCGAATCACAACGGCTATCGAAAATGGTTCTTTGGAAAGCAATGCCGAAAACGCGTTGGCTCCCTCGAACAGTGTGGTGATGATGTGCGGCAACCCTCAGATGCTAGACGATGTAGAGGCGCTATTAAAAGATCGAGGAATGCTTCGGCACAAGAAGTCCAATCCAGGACATGTTGTTGTTGAAAGGTATTGGTAATTGGCTATTTGCTAAGCTAGTGCGTATTCAATACCGAAAAATCGGGATGGGTGTAGTGGATCTTGTTAAAGATCCCTGTGATTAAAGGATCTTTTGCAAGATCCACTACTCAAAAATTTAAGAATTGAAGGCGCACTAGTTCTAATTCCCATCTCAAATCGATCATGGTCAGAGATGTTTTTGATATCATGATTGAAAACCGAATTGAACTATCAAAAAGACATCTGGAAAGGCTAATAATGATTTTGAATTATCTGTTTAGAGGGAATCGTATTAAGCAAAAAAACCTTGGATGTGAGCGAGGAATTCGCGGCCCCGCTCATGCTTTAGGATATGAACACCTCGACATCCATCTGAGATTTATTCTCGTGTTGGCAGTGTCGCTATTCGCCAACTTGATTTCGTTTGCCCAAGAGCCCGCAAAAAAGGTTCTTCCGAAACCGCCGAGCGACGCTAAGGTTGTCCCCGATAAGGAGTCATCGAAATGGAAGCCGCTTTTGGAGAAAGAGTCGCTCAAGGGCTGGGAAGTCACTAATTTTGGTGGCGAAGGTACGGTTGATTTGAGCGCGGGTATTTTGCGACTTGAGAGAGGTGAGCCACTTACTGGCATCACTACCATTCGTAAAGACTTTCCGAAAGAGAATTTTGAGATGCGATGGAAGTCATCGCGAGTCGAGGGTTCGGATTTCTTTGCGGGGGTGACTTTCCCGGTTGGAGAAGAGTTTTGTTCGTTGATTTGTGGTGGTTGGGGTGGGGGATTGGTTGGTCTGAGCAGTATCAATGGCAATGATGCCTCCGAAAACGAAACGACAGGATTTCGCCAGTTCTAGAACAAACAATGGTACACGTTTCGCGTTCGCGTAGACAAAAAGCATGTTACGGCATGGATTGACGACGAAGAAGTGATCCATGTTGAACGCGAAGGCAAGAAGTTTTCGTTGCGAGGCGAGGTCTTTAAATCGAAGCCGGTGGGCTATTGCGTTTTTCAGTCGATTGTAGACGTCAAGGAGTGGGAGTATCAGACGATCGAGTGAGACTTATTAGCTAGCGATTGCAAGGTCGCGGTAGCTTTGCCGGAGTCGATCGCACGTTCCGCGCGAGCGACGCCATCGATTAGCGAATGGGTCATGCCGCAGACCAATAGAGCAGCGGATGTGTTTGCCAGGACGATATCGCGTTTTGGTCCACTTTCTCCGTTGAGGATGGCGATGATAGCGGCGGCGCTATCCTTGGGTCCGTCAACTTGGAGGTCATCCATGTTGATCTTCGAAAGGCCGAACGAAAGTGGTGTCCAGATAGTCTGAGTCAACATGCCTCTTTGAATGTGGAGCACTTTTGTGTCCGCGGACAACGAGACTTCGTCCATTCCATCTTCGCCTCGAACGACGATGGCGGCTTCGATTGGTAGGTGGATGAGTGCTGCGGCCATTTTGGTTTGCAGATGTTCATTACCAACGCCTATGATTTGGAAGGCAGCCCCGGCTGGGTTGCAAAGAGGTCCGAGGTAGTTGAAAAGGGTTGGGACGGAGAGCGAACGGCGGACGGTTGCTACGTGCTTCATGGCCGGATGCATTTGTGGAGCAAAGCAAAAGCAAATGCCCAAATCGTTTAGGCAGGCTTCGACGACCTCTCGGGTTGCGTCGATTTTGACGCCGAGTTCTGTCAAAACGTCGGCAGAGCCCGTTGCGCTTGTGATTTTACGATTTCCGTGTTTTGCAACCGTGGCACCGGCTGCCGCGGCTACTATCGCTGTGGCGGTTGAAATGTTGAAGGTCTTCGCTCCGTCGCCACCAGTTCCGCACGTGTCAAGTAATCCAAGGCGATTGGTGCGGATAGGGGTCATCATCATTCGCATGGCTCGGACTGCACCGACCAATTCCGAGGCGGACTCCCCTTTTTTTCGTAGGGCGAGAAGGAGCTGTCCAATTTGCTCATCTGGTATCATTCCAGCCAGCATCCATGTAATGGCCTGCTGCATTTGATCTGGTGAGAGATCTTGATTGTTTTCGGCAAGACTTAGGAATTCTTCGAGCATGTTGGTGAAGGAAGCTAGACTCGCGGCTAGCGAACGGAGGGTAAGTGACATAAAACTAGGGATAGCTTCTTTATACGAGTTGACCCATTTCAGAGATATTTGTCCAGCATGGCGCGTAAAGTCATAATTGATTGCGATCCGGGAATAGACGATGCGGTTGCCTTGATCATGGCTTTGTTTGATCCTAGGTTAGATGTTGTTGCGGTGACCGCCTGCTCTGGTACTGTGGAATCCGAGCGAAGCATTCAAAATATCCTGGGTCTTTTAGAGAAACTGGATCCACATCGTTTCCCGCGGGTAGGTTCAGGCACCGATCCAGAGGATGCGCCGGTAACTGATAATCGCCAGATTCACGGCGAGGATGGCTTAGGCAATTTAGGATTAACACCTGTCAATCGGCAGCACATCATGGCCAGCGAAAAGCTCATTGCTGATCGTTTGAGGGCTGAACCCGGCGATATCACGATCTTATGTTTAGGCCCGTTAACTGGCATTGCGAGGGCATTTCAACGAGATCCTAGTATCATCGAAGCGGTGGACAAGATCATCATGCTCGGTGGATCGACCCAGTGCATAGGCGACGTAACGGCTGCTGCGGAGTTCAATATGCACTTTGATCCATCGAGCGCTTCGGCGGTCATTCGTTCGCCTACCACCAAGGCCCTCATACCGCTGGAAATAACCAATCAGGTCGTATTTGACATCAACATGCTGGGAATGTTGCCATCGAAAAATTCGCGAGCGGGTGGATTGCTCCATTCGATGTTGCCCCATTTGTTTCGATCCTATAGGCAATATCGAGCTCAAGAGGCCATCGCGTTGCAAGCAGCTGTTGGTATTGTCTATCTGGTGGAGCCCATTCTATTCAAGTCGGAACAATTTTCGCTGGATGTCGAGGAGTTTGGAGTTCTCACTAGGGGTGCCACGATTGTGGACAGACGTCCATTTGCGTCGTGCCGGCGTGACTTGGAAATCGTAACTAGCGTCGATTCGGACGCAGCCCGAGAATGCGTGTACAACGGCCTCAAATTTGCTGGCCAATGCACAGGAGGACTCTAACTCCGTGACGCGTTCTAAAATCGGTCCCCTTGCTTTGGAATCGCCGCTTGGCGGACGCGGTTCGAATGTTTTCCGCGCGGTGCACATGCAACAACGTGCGCAAGTAGTTGTTCGCGTTTTTTCCGTTCCGCTTGGTATGACTCCTGAATCGAAGCAAGAATTTGCTGATCAGTTGGAGAGCCTCAAAGCGCTTCGACATCCTGGAATAGTTCGATGCTATGGTGGTGGATTCGACGCCAAGGACGCATATCTAGTTTACGAATTGATGCATGGGGAATCACTTGCGGTCTCATTGAAACGACGCGAAAGGCTTCCATGGGAATCGGTCCTCGACTATGGCCTTCAGCTTTGCGAAGCGTTGCAATACGCGCACGAGTCAGGATGGATTCATGGCAGAATTCGCTTGGACAAAATCATTGTTTCGCCGGATGCGAATAAAGTAAAAATTTGCGACTTTCGGCGTGGGCCTAATTCTCCAGCTCTTCTGACAGCGGAGCAGTTAGCTTATTCGGCCCCTGAAACACTCGTCGATCATCCGAAATGGAATGCTGGTACGGATCTGTATAGTGTTGGAGCGGTGCTTTACCATGCTATCACTGGCCATCCTCCATTCGTAGGCGACACACCCAGCTTGGTTAAGCAAGCGATCCTGGGCACTAGTCTTGCTCCGGTTGCGTCCATCGTTTTTGATTGTCCGGTTTGGCTCAGTTCCATTGTTGAGCAATTGCTAAACAGGGATCCTTTGAAGCGGCCGTTTACCGCGGCGGCCACCGCAATGGCGCTTCGAGAAGCGCAACGTCGAGCAACCGACGGAATGGGCGTCGCCGAACATGCAGTCTCCGGCTTCAGTGCACTGCAACTCAACACAAATCGGGCAGAAGCTGAAATTGCGCTGGGCAGAAAGAAAAAGAAAAAAAGGCGGTTGGATGACGAAGATGCGTATGACCAAACGGGCATAATGGAGAGGCCAATTGTACTGTTGGGAATCCTAGCGGCCGCAATTTGCCTAATCACTTATCTGGTATGGCCTGCTGGCGAGAAGACAATTCGAGCTCGAGCAGAAAAGCTGATGGCCAACGAAGACTTGAGCTCTCACAACGAAGCTCGCGATAAATACCTGTTTCCTTTGATTGAGAGATTCCCTGGTAGTGATAGCGCTATTTGGGCCGAAGAGCAACTGGATTCCATCGCCATGGAGAATGCGGAGGCTAGGATGCTGAGCAACCGAAGATTCGGACGAGAGCCATCCACCGAAGGGGAGCGTAAATACATCGAAGCCAATCGATTTGAGCAGTTTGGTGATAGGGTTACAGCCTTTGAAAAGTACTATGGGATAGTAAGCCTTCTTAAAGGCGAGGAAAAAGAAAGGCCCTACGTAAATTTGGCCAGACGGCAGATCGCAAAGATCGAGTCGAAGCCTCCGAGTAGTACCGAAGAATTGAGACGATTTCTCATGGAAAAACTGGACCAGGCTGAAAGAATGTATCAGAAAGGGGACGCGATTGGAGCCAAACAAATTTGGGATGGGATCATCAATCTCTATAATGGCAACAAAGAAATGCTACCCATCGTTGAAAAAGCCCAGGCAAGACTTGGTCAGATTAAAAGCTAGCGAGTATGTGCACAGCAATGATTCGATTTTTCCATTCGTTACCATTAGCATTCCTGTTGTTTAGCGTGGCTTTCGCCGGCACTGCATTGACAGGCTGCGACAGGGCCGTGGTCAAGAAAGAAGCTGCGAGCCAAGACGCAAAGTCAGGTTCGAAGGACAGTCCAGTTGTTGTCGAAACCAGTAAACAAGCCAGGGGAATTCTCGAGGCCTGTGTTGGCAGGTACAAAAAACTCACGAGCTACGAGGATTTGGGAGCATTGACAATACGGATTCCTACGTCGGATCCATTGTCTCCAAAGGTGATTACCGAGCCGATGCGGATTGCGTTTGATTCTCCCAATAAGCTCGCAATTCAGGCCAGGAATCTGGAAGCAATGTGGTCAAGTAAAGCGAATACCTGGGAAGCAGTTGTCCGCAGAAATGATTTCAAGCCATTTGGGAAGCAACGACTAGTGCGGCCGCTGCCGAATACAATCGATCTGACTTGGTTGATTGTCGACAATTTAGGCGCTTTGTTGGACGATGCAATCATCGGCTCGCCGATTCAATTGCAATTGCTCTTCGATGAAAAGCCTCTTGCATACTTATTGGAGCCCGACGTCGAGTTTAAGATCCTCGAGTCGAAAGAATTCGATTCGGCAAAATGCGATAGAGTTCAATGTATTACCAAGGAAATGAAATGGGTCTTTTGGATCGATCAGCAGACTCGGTTGCTGCGGAAGTATGAGATGCCTAGTCAATGGATTGAGCTATTGGTTCCAGGGCTGCCACCCACACTTGATCTGTCGAAGGCCGAATTATGCGTGGAGTATGTTGGTGCCAAAGCCAACGAGAGCGTCGACTGGCGAGTTTGGCAAGTACCAGGTCAAGCCGATGATATACCTGTTCGAAGGCTTATCGCTGCTCCGCCTCGAAATACACCGCCACTCATCGGCAAACAGCTCAAAGAGTTTGATTTGATTGACGCCGATGGCAAGAGGATTCTTGATTCTGCTCAAAGGACTCAATGGATAACTATCCTGTGCTGGGTTACCAACGACGAAATTGGTGAGAATTTCGTCAAGGTTCTGATGAGCATGCAGAATGAACTCGACAAACGCTCACTCAACAAAGCCGAGATTGTGCTTATCTCTCAAGCTAGCCCGTCCGAGATGGTGGAATCGCTCAAGAAATGGAACTGTGCATTCCCCTTGGCAATCGATACGGAAAACCTAACTCGCAAAGTGTTCTCTATCCGAAGTCCAACGGCTGTCGTCGTCATCGACAAACAGGTACGGGTCCAGCACTTTGACGAATTCGGCTACTTGAACTTGGTTCCAAACATTGTAGAAGACCTGCAACGCGGGGTG
>JANLRK010000502.1:0-4459 GCA_031361585.1 Pirellula sp.
AGCATCCCCATGAAACCTCTGATACTACTCGCTATTCTTTCCACCGTTGCGCATGCTCAACCTCAGCCCGATGGTGCGACAGCTTCGTTCCGTGGATCGCTTCCACCTAAACCGACTGTTGAACTCAACCCCGACCAAATCCAGACGCTCGAGGTCAGACTCCAGAAGCTGTCGCAAGACTTTTCCGATGTAAAACAACATTCCCGCGCTGCGGACGCCGATATCTTTCTCAAGGCGGTGAGATACGCTATCGAATTCCATGAATGGTATGGCAAGAACTCTGACGAAGACCTAAAAAAAGCGACCGCTTTATTAGAGGAGGCTGCAAAGCGAATCAGTTTTTTGAAGAAGAACCAAACACCTTGGATGGACGGAAGCGGACAGAAGATAGTTGGCTTCTATTCCAAGATCGATGACTCGGCTCAACCCTATGGTGTTGAAGTTCCAGAGAGCCTGGCCTTTGGCACTGGCCAATCCAGCGCCCCCATGTGGATATGGTTGCATGGCCGAGGCGATACAGATACCGATATGTATTATGTTTTCAATCGCCTTAACGCAAAGAAGCCCGGTCAGTTTCAACCCAAAGCGACCATTGTCATTCATCCCTTTGGACGCTATTGCAATGGTTGGAAGAGCGCTGGAGAGACCGATGTTTTTGAAGCGAGAGACGACGCAATTGCACGCTTCAATATCGATCGCAAGAGGATTGCATTGGCGGGTTTCAGTATGGGAGGAGCTGGAGCTTGGCACATCGGGGCGCACTTCGCGGACCAATGGGCTTGTGTTCATACCGGCGCGGGCTTTGTCGATGTGAAGCGATATCAAAAAGTGGCCCCGGAGAAAATGCCACCTTGGTATGAGCAAAGACTTTGGGGCGTCTACGATGTCCCCAACTATGCACGCAACTTCCTCAACGTTCCATTGATTTGTTATTCTGGCGAGATCGATCCACAACGCGATTCGGCTGAGTATATGGCGGAGGTCCTGGACAAAGAGGGATTGCGTCCACCGCATTTAATTGGCCCCGGTATGGGCCACAAATATCATCCCGAAGTGATTAAGGACGTGCAATCGAGAATTGAAAAGGCCGTGGAAAGCGGAAACGATTCGTTGCCAAAAAAAGTGACATTGCAGACTCGCACGCTAGCGTATAGTCGCGCACATTGGCTGCAGATATTGGGCATGCGAGAGCCTTGGGAGGACACGCGAGCCGAAGCAAACTGGGACGACGCAAAGAATGAGATCCAGGTCAAAACGAAGAATGTCAGTGCCTTAACGATCCAGTTGCCCGCCTTGCCAAAATTGCCAACTGTTTGGGTTGATGGTGTGGAAGCATTGCCTAAGATCAACGATCGAGTTGCGTCTTGGTTATGGAATGTGGAAGAACGACATTCAACGGATGACTTAGTCAAGAGACCTATGCTTCAAGGCCCGATCGATGATGGGTTCAAATCGCGGTTCGTTGTGGTTCTGCCAGATAGGGTGCCTGACGGAACAGCCAGCGACAAATGGACTCGTATTGAAGCCAGTCATTTTCTGAATCGTTGGCGATCGCTCATGCGCGGCGACGCCATCGTTCGAAAGGCCAATGAGATCACTGAAAAGGACATTCAGGATTGCAATCTTGTCCTTTGGGGAACACCCAACACTAACTCTCTAATGCAAAAAATCTTAGACAGTAAGAGCCTCAGCCAGGTGGTGACTTGGAACGATCAGGTTGTCAAGATTGGAGGTCAGCACGGGCCGTCAGGCAGTAGTGTGCCGGTTCTGTGTTATCCTAATCCGTTGAACCAAAGCCGGTACATGATTCTCAATTCGGGGCTCACGTTTCGTGAGGTTCACGACAAGACCAACTCACTTCAGAATCCCAAGTTGCCCGACTGGGCGATTCTTGATATCACTGAAGCTCCAAGCGTCGAGTCAGCAGGCAAGGTCATCGCCGCTGATTTTTTCGATAGCCAATGGAAAGTTCAACCTCGCATTAAGCCACCAACGGATCGAGAATGAGCATCCAAGTGGTCAGCCTGTCCTCAGGCTGGCACTGGAGGCCAGGAAAAGGGGTCAGGTCTCTTTTTCGAAAGAGACCTGACCCCTTTTTGTTCTCATTCCAAGCACCGAGTGGACGGTGGCGTTGTAATCCTGTTCGACCCAATCGGTGAACTGCCGATTGAGTGCATGGATCGAGGTTAAATCGAGATTGCGAATGAGGAACTGATCGCGAACTCGGCGAAAGAAGCGTTCGATCTTTCCTTTGGCGGCGGCGTCTCGGACGGCCGTGTGGAGCAGGATGCAACCCACGCGTGCACAGATGAGCGTGATCTCCTGGCAGCAGTAGATCGAACCATTGTCGACGAGAAGTTGCTCAGGCAATCCGCGTTTGTAGAAGGCGCTGCGCAGTGCGCGAATCATCGAGTCGGCATTTTCATCAAGGAAGAATTCGTCATGACACAGGACTCGACTAGCATCATCGATAAAGGTCTCTTCATTGGAATGATCCTTGTGTTGGTGTATTGAAGTAGGGATGAATCGATGGTGAAGAAATCTAAACGAGTTGCCGAGCGAGTCCATCTCCGAGTTGCGTTGTCGGTCATTTTGAGTTTTTGGATACCAATTGAGGTGGCTTGCACAATGCCGTGAGTGCAGTTCGGATAGCGACCTGAGCGTTTAGAAATGGCTGAATTGCGAGAGGCAGCCTTGCCCATTTTGAACGAATTGTTGACGCGGGAGAAGGAATGCCGAGGAGTTAGCGAGTCGGAATTCAAGCGTTTTCCGCTTTTTGCGGGAGGTCGATGAGTACCTGCGATCACGCGCTCGGGCTCAGCTTTCACAGCCTGAAAAAGAGTAGAGCATTTGTCCAACTGCTCGGGAGTCAGTACACAGTCCGACAAGCACGAACATGGTGACGCAGGGAGGGAACAGTTGAAGACAACTGTTCTACACTGGGGTCTCGCATGCTCTCGATCCATTCTCGAATCAACGCAATCGATTCAGGGTGGGCGATGTTGCGGCCGAATTCTGGCATCAGTGCGCCCGGTTCGACCGTCTCCAACCGATAAAGCAAGATAGACTCATCAGGCTTGCCTGGGACAATGCCGTAGCTCCTGCCGCCTGTTCCCTTGCCCGCCGCGACCGGTGTCTTGAAAACTCCAAGTTGATACCGGTCCGTTACATCGACGTTCAGGTGCAGTCCCGAATTGCGAGCCGGACCCTTGGGGTTATGGCAGTGGGCGCAATTGACGTCCAGCCACGCTCGGGCTCTTGCATCCAGCGTGCCTGTTCGCGGGTCATCCCAAACCGCCAACTTAGGTGCATCTTCTTGTTTTTCGGCGCCGGTGAGGAGCCCCGTTCGAGTCCAATTCGCCAATTGATTCTCGGACCCATGTGTGTACTCGAAATCACGATTGAGGTTTCTGGCTGTCGGTCCCAAGGGGGCCATAACCTCGTTTTGATGGCAGCGTTTGCAGTCGTTTAGATTTGGAACAAGATGCGTGTTGGTTCGCGATGTCCCGTCGTGGTGAACCCACTGGACTTCCACTGCAGCGCCGGCCAACGAGAGCGTCGCATCCGTCTGCTCCTCATTCCACACGTAGGGCAGACCGATCCAACCATTTTCGTCTCGCCGTAAAATCCTGGTTTCAATGAGACGACGACCACGCGATGCATCGGTCATGTCGTGAGGGTAGTAGAAGGTCTTGGCGATGATTGTGCCGACGGGAAAATCAAAGGCTTCATTCGGTTCGTATTTGGCCGATGTTCCCTCGGGCAATCGAATAACGCGGTGCTTAAAAGAATAGTCGGAAAATAGAGGGGTGTTTACGTCGTATTCAATGACGTTGTCAACTGCTTCCAGTTTCGCCAAATCACCTCGAAAAAGCTTGTACTCGGAAAGGAGTTGCGGATGATTCTTCTGGCTGCGTCGACTTGAGACTTTGGCAATTGCATTGCCGCTGTCCGTTGAACTCACCTTGGCTGAACTGCTTGTTACGGCATTGGATTGTTCGCGGCAGCCGTTGAACGCCATGGCAGCCAAACCTACTGTTAATAAACGTAGTCGTTTCATCGACTACTTAACCCCTGGAATGACTATAGGTTCCAGAGCAGTTCGTTTTCCTGCATGCGACTTGAGATCGCGAGTTATTTCCGGCTTACCACCTTGAAGCATTGCGGCAAAACCTAAATCTGCAAAGGTAGCTTCCCCATTGTTAGCAATGTAGATTCTGGCTTTTTCAGGGACCATCCCATCCACTATCGTTTTCGGGTTGTTCAATCCGTCGATAACGATGTCTGGCATCGGCAGCCCAGCAATTTGCTCAAAGAGCTTACCAATTTCTCCCTGCGGGCTTTTCCCACCATCAGCAAAACGATTGTCGTGAATGTATACCCCTTCTGGAAACGGGTCGTATTGGGAGTCTTCGAATTTCCGTTGCGTAATCAAGAAGCTCGTGACCACGCAATTCGT
>JANLRK010000518.1:0-10976 GCA_031361585.1 Pirellula sp.
CAAAATCTCATCTAGAAGCAACCTTTCCATCGAAGGAACTAATTATCCAAATTGGTGACGATTCCATCTTGCATCGAAGATGTGTCAATCAGAATCTGCGGGTCAATGCTCATGGAAATGGGTCTTACGGAACCATCTGCTAGAGCGTATTGGATGAGACCGGTATGGAAGCTAGAAAACAGCTGCCAATTCTTGTGGTTTTGCATGTTGTACGTTGGACGATTAAATTCAGTAATCATCGGGCCGCAACTCCAACCGAAAGAGATGACACGACCTACTCCCTTGGCAGGGTTCGTAAAGCCGCCAGTCACCTCACCAAACATAATGGTGTTGGAGGTTCCGTCCGAGATATCTCCCATTTTGGTCTTACTACGATTGAAGAAAATACCCTTCTTGCCGTCTCGTGAAGGTATGCCGAATCCAAGTTGCCCGGCAGCCCCTAAATAATTTGTTCTGCCTAAGTTGTTTGGTATCGCGAATCTTCCTTCGACGTCCATCGATATTCCCGTGCTAACGGTCCTGAGAATGGTTGCTGTGGTTTCGGTATTCGTGTAGGGGTCGTCAGATGGGCAAATGAGAGTCGATACCTTGAACTGATGTTGATCCCAACAGCTAATCGGTGAGGCTGCTGACGGTGGTGAAGGCACTGGCGATCCCCAGTATTGGAACATAGGAGCAACTGCAGCGGGCTGACCAACCCCATCTTTGTCTACGTTCATGTCCCGCTTGGCTGTGAAGCCATCGTAAATGGCGGTAGCTTCCATGTACGGGAACAAATAAATCAAGTGTCCGATGTACGTGTTCGTGGCTAGATTCACTCCGCTCGATAGATTCCTTTCTCCGTTGAATCCCGGGGGAAATTTACGGTTTGCCGATTCAAAATTGTGGGCCGACAATCCTAACTGCTTCAGATTATTGGAGCACTGCATTCGTCGCGCAGCCTCACGAGCTGCTTGAACAGCCGGCAAAAGTAGGCCTACCAAAATGCCTATGATGGCTATTACAACTAGCAACTCGACCAGCGTAAAACCTGTACGGTTTCTCCGCCTTAGGGACTTACCCATGTTCTCGACCTCTCAAAACAAAGAAAAAGACTACTTGTACAAGCAAATTGTGTGGGCTAAACGTCGAACACAACGATTGTGAACGCCGTTTATTGGTAGTGGCGAAAATTACAACCTACTCAGTATTTCGTAGAGAAGCATTTTTCTCAACGGTTTTGTCCTCAAAATTCCGAATAAATTGACAAACGTTCCGGTGGCGCATGGCTACCGAATTGGCCTGGGTACCGAATTTCGTGCATTTCGTGACAAGAACGGGTTTTTGAGAGCGGGATGCGGTTAACCGCAGGTGGCAAGTGCCAGCGAAAGACGGCGGTCAATCTCGTCCGAGATGCGACTAGGTTTCCTATTTCGCTCGCGTTAGCATTGTTTGTGGATTCTATTTCCTATTTCTCGAAATCGAGCACTTGCCCGTCTTGAAGCAATTGAGTCATGAACCGCGCGGTATCGATTTCCTGGACGGATGACTGCTCAAGGATCGCATGGACTGCCGCAGTTGCCGCGCTTTGGCCCAATACCATGAACACCGGTTCCATCCGAATACTTCCGTACGAGATATGGCTGGCAGCTAAGCAAACGGGAACCAGCAAGTTGGTGCATTGCTCTTTTTTTGGTCGAATGCTGCGATAGCTTATCGGGTAAGGTCGTGTCCCGATTTGAATGTCGCCTTCGTTGCGCGCGAATCCATCTTTGGTTACATAACGCTGCGTATTGTGGCTGTCCATGTTGTAAGCCCCCATGCCGACGCTATCTGGTACAACTTCCTCGCGCTTGCAGTTCCTTTCGCTCATTACGTATTCCGACACCATACGGCGGGCTTCGCGAATATAGAGTTGTCTCGGCCAATTGTCATTGTCGATGAATTCATCCTTCGTTAAAGCGATCCGATTGAACTCTTGCCGGACTGCTTCGGGAACTCGCGGATGATTTGCCAGTGTCCACATTAGACCCTTGGTGTATCGCTCGTGCCCTTTCCAGATTTTCGCGCGGACGGCGTAATCGCCATCCGGATACTCATAGTTCATTCCGATGTTGTCGGTACTGAATGCAAAATTGTTGTTCGTGTCGGACTTTCGATTAGGCATCCAAAGAGGATGCCAGGGAACTCGCATATCACCTGCCTCAAAGTTTCGCAACAACAACTCGTAAAGGAGTTCGTCATAGTCCTCCGGCTTTTGCCAAGCTCGTCGATTTTCGGCATTGTCCGTTGTGCATAGCCTGAAGTTGTATGCCTGGATACGATGGTCGCCGTCGCCATCATTGCCAATGGGCATCGGCGTCACGCCAGGTAGCAATCCGCTAGCGATATCTCCCGGCTTGCAATACGGATCCACTAGCTTGATGAATTGATGATGAATAGTACCTCGCAATTGCAAACCGTTGATGGTTTCGCCATAGGTCGTGTTTGATTCGCGACCCACGTGATAGCTCACGCCCGCTTTTGCCATCAGGTCTCCCTCGTAGGTTGCGTCGATGAACATTTTAGCTTCAAACGATCGCCCGCTCTCCATCACGATTTGTGTGATTCTCGTTCCTTCCTTGATCACACCTTTTACTAGGTCCAAGCGTTGGCCAAACACAACTGGTACTTTTGCTTCGGCAATCATGCCATTGAACACCTTGGTTGCAACGCTTGGTTCAAAGGTCCACATCGTATCTTCGTTTGTCGCTCTATTCTTGAAGTAGGCATCGCGAGTCTCGCACATCCACTTATCCGGCTCAAGATAGTATTTGTAGATGCGTTGATAAAACTCTCGCGACAAGCCACCGATCGCCCGCTTGTTGCCTATATCGGTTGCACCAAGTCCGCCCGTTGTAAGGCCTCCAAGAAACTGGGTTGGCTCGATCAATACAACCGACTTCCCCATTCGAGCGCATTGCACCGCAGCCGTTACCCCGCCACTGGTGCCACCGTAAACGACAATGTCGAAAGGCTCCGCCGCGACTGCGGGAAAACCGATCGCAACGACGAGCCAAGGGACAATAAAAATAAGTATTGATCGATTCATGGCGCTACTAACGGTTGTTGCAGAATGGTTTTAATGGCGGAAGCCATTGTACACACGCAAATCGGGCAATGTGGCATGTCTTCCAGCCAGAAATGGCCGCACATATCTTTTGGCGCCACTGCTTGCTCACGGCGATTTTTATAGCACGAAGCGCGAGCTAGTGATTCCATTCCACCACTAGCTGGCGCGTCGTGCTATCCACTAGCTGGCGCGTCGTGCTATCCACTGAACTGCTCGCTCGCAAATGGTTCATGCAACCTTTGGTATGTACCTGGGTACATTGAGACCGAAAAGACCGAAGATCTCTTTCTGATTGAGCCCGAGATTCTGTGGTGTACCTGTTTCCGAAAATAGGCTATTGAACAGCTCTCGCTTTTCCTCAAGCACATCGTGAATGCGCTGCTCGATCGTTTCGAGCGACATCATGCGGGTCACGGTAACCGGCTGCTTCACGCCCAGACGATGCGCGCGATTGATGGCTTGATCCTCGACCGCGGGATTCCACCATCGATCGAAAAGAAAGACGTAGTGGCAAAACTGCAAGTTCAAGCCGACTGCCCCCGCGCCGTAGCTCATCAGTATCACCTTGTTCTTCGGATTGTTTTTGAATTGATCGATGACACCATCTCGTTTGTTCGATGCCACACCGCCGTGGTAGTACAGCGGATTGTACTTGGCTAGTCGCTCGCCAAGTACCTCGAGCGTGCTAACCCATTGGCTAAAAATAATTGCCTTCTGGTCGCTGGCCGCGACCTCTTCCAAGTCTGCTTCCAACCGCTCCAGCTTGGCACTAGCTCCGGTGGCCGGGTCGAAATTGCAGATCTGCTTAAGTCTTAGAACGAGTTCGAATACATGGTGGATGGTTACCGACTCTCCCATTTTCGACAGTTGAATGATCCCATCCTCTTCGGCCGATTTGTAACTGGTCCGCTGTTCGCTAGTAAGCTCGAGCTCGGCCGGCCGAAAGAGTTTCGGGGGCATATCGGTCAAGACTTTATCTTTCGTGCGACGCAAGATGTAGTCTCGCGTGGCCTTGCCAAGCGATTTGAGATGCATGCCATCGCGCAAGTATCCTGGCGCGAGAAATTCAAAGATGCTTACCAAATCCTCTACTGAGTTTTCGATGGGCGTCCCGGTCAATGCCCACGATCTGGTTCTGGGAATCGACCGAACGATTTCGCTAGTCGTGCTGTTTCGATTTTTGATGCGTTGTGCTTCATCGAGGACCACCAAATCGAAATGGAGCGCATTGTCTTCAAACACTTCGCGATCTCGCATCAACAGTTCGTAGTTGGCGATTTTCACTGGAGCCTGCGGATTTGTCCAAATCCAATTCCGCTTGGCTGAGTCCCCTTCGACAATTGCAAGTGGAATCTCCGGAGCCCACTGCCGAAACTCTCGCATCCAATTCGTTACCAGTGGCTTAGGGCAAATCAACAATACGTTCCGGAGTTCACTCGAAAGCAATAGCATCCGTATCGCTGTAATGGCTTGCATCGTTTTTCCGAGTCCCATTTCGTCAGCCAGGATAGCGGCGTCGCGAGGGAATAGGAACGCAATCCCATCCATCTGGTAGGGGAACGGTTGAAACGGAAAGGTGAGCTTGGCCGATTGGATAATCGTTTCCAAAGGTGGTTGAAGGACGTAATACAGTCGATCCTCGAGCCGAACCAAATCACCAGGTGGGCGCATGCGTGTGATTGTCTTGCGAGGCTGGATGTCGTCCGTGCGTGCCTCTTCGTCCGGCGCTTTTGCAGGCTCGCTGGGCCACAATCCAATGTCCGCACTTACCTCCTTAGCGTTGAACGGATCGATCGAGTTCGGAGTCGCCCACGGATGCAATTCGGGGAACGAGAATCCAATCGTACGAGGAAGCGACTGCGAAAGTTGAATTGGCAATACCTTCAACGAATCAAAGGCAAGTGATTCCACTGAATATCTGTTCGATAAGCCAATCGATAGTTCACTCGACAGGTTTTCGGGCGGTGTGAAAATGGGGACAGCAAGCTCGCGAGAAAACCAATCGGATTCTACTGTGATCGCTGACAAGGATTCGTTTGGGTGGATCATCGTCACGCGGCCTTCGTTGCCGGGTGTGCTTCCATAAGCGCTTCTTCGATCCTACCAAAGGGTTCTAAAAGATCGAGTGGGGACTTATCTGAATCAAAAAGGTTCTTGATCGCATGGCAGTCGTCCATGAACTCCGGAAGAACAGAAAACTGCCGACCAAATGCCTTGAATCGATAGTAGCTTTCTCTTTGGCATTCAGGACGAGGCAACGATCCGATGGCTTCCAACGGTAAATCGATCGAAGCCATCGGGATGGATTGCATGTGTCGCAATGTCAAAACCGCAAGCGTGTCCGAAAACATTACCTGTGGTGTGCCTTTGGCCTTTGAGACCAACGCACGAGCAATTTGCTCTCCACAGACAAACTCGCTAAGCGTGCTGCCGTAGAGGATTTGCTGCGCTCGAGTCGGTTGCACCGGGAGAGTACAGTGAAATTCCAACGGTCTAGCTAGGCTGTTGACAATTAAGTAGCCACCAAAATACCCATGGGTAGGATGGTGCCGAACCGTTACAAAACCCAGTGAGATCGTCTTGTTGTGTGTATTTGCTTCCATGCCAGCTTTCATCCGAGATCCGACCGGGATGTGCCATTCGAGAAACTCGAGTGCCAGGGTAGCTTCGACCGACCTCCAATGATTCGTTCAGTGCGACCAGACTTCACCTACCATTCGGAGTATTAGTCACAACCGGTTCAACCAGCAAACTTTACAAAAGCAGTTCCTAGATGCTCGACTTTTATGCGACGTTACGACTATACTGAGAATTCATGGCACTTGAGAAAATTTGAAATGATTCAGCAGGTTTCGTCACACTCTCGTTGAATAGATTGCGCAACCACTATGGCCCACGACCCAACTCAGTATTCCCCAGTATTCAGTATCGACGTTTCTGCGGACGCATCCTCCAACACACCTCCCCGCCCCGCAGAAGTGGGCGCAGCATTGGTGGCTTTGACTCGACAATTGATCGAATCCCAGCAAAAACAGAATCAGTTGTTGGACCAAATCCTGCAAGTGAACAAGCAAGTATTGCAAGCTAGCAATCAAGCCAACTCACAACGACAAAACGAACTTACGCAATGGCGTAACGCGCATCCCAAATTGGTCCGATCCTGCAAGCAGGCGTTGGAAACTCTTTCCAACGTTCAAACCGAATTTCTACAAAACCTTGCTGATGAAGTGGCAGATTCGAAAGACGCATTGACCGATAGCGATTACGTCTTTACGGAATTCCTAGACCGTTACGGTCCGAGAATGGCGCATTTGAATGGCGTTCTGCAAGTGCTCAACCACCTGAGCGGCTAACGATTTAGCCGCAAACTGTGTTCGATCGATAGAGCCACTTGAATTCCGACGGGACTTAAAGATTGCACAGCTATCGGTTGGCTGCCGACTTGACTTTGGATGCTGATTTCCTGATACCGGCCTTGAGTTCTGCTTTGGTTATTTGCTCGTCAAGCCTGGCTGAATAATCCATTACGCTACCTGCGCCGGAAAAGCCGACGACGACTTTGTCCCAGCCGAGTTCCTTTGACAACATGTGGCCTGCATCAATGTCGAACTTGATCGTCCCATTGCTCAATTGCTGAAGGACTTGTGCCTCTTCTTTTGGCTCAGAAATGGCTGTCAACATTTCGCTTCGAACCGCAATGGTGGCCACGCCTGCACTGACTTTGTCGAATCGAAACAGCTCGCGAAACCGCACTTTCTTGAACGTACCATCATCGCGACGAATTCGAAGTTCCCGAGGGACTTCCCAAGTTGAACCGATGGCGATCGGCTGCATTGGCACAGGCAAAGTGATATCTCCCATGCCCAAGTTCGGCGGATTGGTGTCATCGCTTCTCGCGACGATCATGCCTTGTTCGTCGATCGTGACTGTTGAAATCACCTTGCCAACCGAATCGGCGGCCGCTTTGAATTGGCGTTCGGGTTCTTCGCCGCTTTTGGAGTTGAATCGAATTTCCGTGTCCGCCCCGATTCGCTGGGACATGTCGATTTCTAAAATCTTGTATTCAAACGTCATCTCTCCATTCGCAACGCGAGTAACCTCCCATGTCTTTTGCGAAACCGTTCGCGAATGCGAATTCTGTTCCACTGCATCGATCTTGGTATCGGTTTTGGCCAAGTGAGTGACTTCGCTGGCGATGACCAACCCCGGTTCCAACTTGTATCGGAACAAGTATTCCTCTCCGCCAAGCGTCGACGGAGTCTCGGTCATTTCTTTGCGTTCCACTTTGCGAAGTGGCGAAATCGCCTCTTGAGTTTGCTGGGCTGATTGCTCGGTGGATTTGGCTTCGGGTCTTTCGGCCAGCGTTGGCGTTTGTTTTTCAGAAGATCGTTTGGCGGGGGTTGGGGCTTGAGCTTCAACTAGACTATTGCTAGCAAGAAGCACTAACCCAGCCATAGCGATCCTGTAAATGCGATTCAACATCTCAACACTCCACGCACCAGTGATTTAACGAACGCTACATAGATACGGGTGTTTAGCAAAGATGAGGCAGTTGCGTCAAGTGAGTTTGCACGAATCGCAAGCTGGCAAGCTGGTAGCCATTCCGATCTCTTTTGTTACACTTGTGGAATGGACATACAGGCAGAACTTAGAACCATCGTTGCCGCCTTCAACAGAGCGTCGATTGAGTATGCACTTTGTGGCGGACTGGCGGTTGCTTTCCATGGTTACGCTCGATTCACAAAGGACATTGATATCCTAGTCGCTCGCGATTCACTCGCGAATGCTCTCGAAGTTTCAGCCAAAGTTGGTTTCTTGGACTCATCGGGAAAGATTTTGTTTCCGGACGTAGAGTTGCATCGTGTTCTTAAAATTGAAGAGTCAGAGTATCTCATTCTGGATTTGATGGTGCTTTCGCAAAACGAGGACCAGGCGTGGAATCAAAAGACTTGGTTTGATTGGGAAGGGCTTCCCATTTGCGTGGTTTCGACGGACGGGCTGGTCGCTATGAAGCGTCGTGCCGGTCGACCACAAGATTTGCTCGACATCAAGATGTTGGGGTTCGAGTGATTCGCATGCATACAGCCGTGAGATCTATTCCAGTGGATATGTCGAGCAAAGCGATCGATGCTCGAATGCGAGAGGTTTCTCAATTGAGAAAGCTTGGCCTTTCGATTGCAAAAGCCAAGCAAATACCCGCCCCACCTCTACCTGCCGCAAATTCCGCGCGCGAGGAGCATCGCGAGTCTAGTCAATGATGCTAGGTTTGGTTTTTTGGAATCGACGCCTTGCTTGGGTCAAACCGAATACTCTTGGCGCAATTCCCGTTTAAGGATTTTGCCGACGGGGCTCTTTGGCAGATCCGCCCGAAACACGACCCTCGCTGGAACCTTGAATTTGTTCACGTAGCGAGCGACATGACTCTGTATCTCAATCTCGGTCGCAGAATGTCCTGGTCGCAACACAACGACGGCACAAACTTGTTCACCAAACGTTTCGTCCGGGATTCCTATGACAGCCGTTTCGGCAACTGCTGGATGTTGATAGATCGCTTCCTCGATTTCGCGGGGTGATATATTTTCTCCCCCTTTGATAATCAAATCTTTTATACGACCGGTAATATACAAGTAGCCATCTTCATCGACCCGTCCGAGGTCGCCCGTATGTAGCCAACCTGCCCGCATGGCAAACTCAGTCGTGGCCGGATCCTTCCAATAGCCTTGCATGACGTGAGCACCGCGAACACAGACTTCTCCTTCTTTGCCTGTGGGAACGGAGTTGTTTTCGTTGTCAAGAATGCACAAGTCCATTTCGTGAAGAGGTCGCCCCACGGCCCCAACACGGTGGACCTCGTTTTCATGGTAGCTACTGATGGCACATGTGGCTTCAGAACAGCCATAGCCATCCCTGATGCGGCATTTGAAAGTCCGCTCGAATTCGAGGCGAACTTCCTCCGGCGTGGCCGCTCCACCCGTGCTGACTAGTTCTAGGCTCGAACAGTCGTATTGCTGGCGGTCAGGGAAGTTCAACATATAGGTAAGCATCGTCGGCACAACCGAGAAGCGGGCGATCTTAAACTGTTGAATTGTTTCAAAGACCTTGCGGGTGTCCCAGTGAGGAAGGATGATCGAACTACAGCCAAAGAACGCGTTCAGGTTCATCCCAAGCACTCCGAAGACATGGCTCAGCGGCAACACCTGCATAGCCATAGTAAATGGAGGCATGTTCCCGAGTTTGGTTACTGACGCTACGTTCGTATGCAAGTTTTTATGGCTTTGCATAACTCCCTTGGGCTGGCCCGTCGTCCCGGAGGTGTAGATCAGCATCGCTAAGTCATTCTCATCGCAATCATGCATCGACTTGAGCGGCTTGGCATTCGCCATCAGCGGTTCGAGTGCGGTCGTCGATGCATGTTCACAGACGCCATGCACGAGAATTGACTCAATGCTTGAGTTGTTTTCCGAGGCCTCAACAATCCGTTGCGCTAGGGGTGCGGAGGTGATTACCACTTTGGCCCCCGAGTTCTCAAGTACATAGCGAACTTCGCGAGCGACCCAGTTGGGGGTCACCGGTATCATGACTGCCCCCAATCGCCAGATGGCATGAAAGGCGTCGGTGACGATCGGGTCGTTTGCCATCATCACAACCACGCGATCGCCGGGTTTAACCCCTTGATCGCGCAAAACGGATGCCATTTTCTCTGCGCATTCCAACCGTTGCACATTGCTGTGCCAGCGACCCTCATGATAGACACAAGGGTATTCCCCAAATCGGTCGATATTGTCCAGAACCAATTGTGCAATGTTCATAAATGACTCAACTCGCCGGCGCATCTTCATAGCGTAACGCAGCAATCTCGAACGACAACGTGAGTTTACCGTCCGTTCGGTAAGACGCAAAGAGGGTTGAATATCCTTCGCAAGTTCATGGAGGCCTCGCCCTGCTTGCGAGTAGACCGACCGTTCGGTAAGATCGCTAAATCAGACGGCTGGTGCGTCGTCTAACCTTGATTTTGGGTTTGGCCCCGTAACTACGTTAGCCAAAACGTGGATAAGTATTTGGATTTTCTCAACGCCCTGGCGAGCGTAGCTGCCCCTCCTGCTTGCGACAAATCTATGACTGCTTCTATATCACTCTCTTCCAAAGTGGCCATTGTAACCGGCGGTGGGCGTGGAATCGGTCGCGCTATTGCAAAACGCTTTGCGGAAGCCGGCGCAAATGTTGTGATCGCTAGTCGAAAACTTGAAAACCTAGAAGCGACCGCACATGAGCTAGCTGGGTTGCCAGGCAGAGTTATTCCGATTGCTTGTCACATCGGGCGACTTGAACAATTGGAGAATCTCGTTCGAGAAACGGAGCAGCGGCTTGGTCCGGTCGACATTCTGGTCAACAACGGCGCGACCAACATTGGCCAGGGACCATCGCTCAACGTGACCGATGAAATGCTCGACAAAATGGTTGAGGTCAATATCAAGGCCGCCCTGAGGTTGGTCCGGTTGACCGTACCAAAAATGATCGATCGCAAGAGCGGTGGATCGGTTATCAATATCAGCTCCATCGCCGGCCTTCACCCGCAACCGGAGGGGCTGCTTTACAGCTTCACTAAGGCTGGGCTGATCATGATGACGCGGAGTTGGGCCCGCGAGTTCGGGCCGCATAGGGTCCGTGTCAATGCGATTGCGCCAGGCCTCATCAAAACCGACTTCAGTGAAGTTCTTTGGAAGGATGAGAGATATCAGACTGCAATTCAAACGACACAACCCATTCGACGCATTGGTCAGCCCGATGACATAAGCTACGCTGCACTCTATCTCGCTTCCGAGGAGGCGTCCTTTGTGACCGGACAAGTGATGGTGCTCGATGGTGGAGCGACGGCTTGAGGGTG
>JANLRK010000591.1:0-14694 GCA_031361585.1 Pirellula sp.
GGAGCAACATTCGGAATCCTTCTCGGCTTGGGTTATGCATATGCTATGATTGCCGGACTCCACACTTGGTGGGTAGGAGCAATCACGGTCTCCTTTTTGGAATTCCACGTTCGGCCGCTAAGTCTCGTGTTGGGTTGGGCGTTGAGCTGGTTTGCGGCCCTCGGAACCATTTTGCTATCCACGCGACAGTTGAGATCGATTCCGATAGCCAAACTCCTGCGAAAGCAAATGGAGGCGAACCTCAATGCAAACCCAGCTGGCATCAAGCGACCTTATGTGGCCATCGCATGTGTTGCTTTGGCGATTTCCATACTGGTTGTCGGCCAGTTTTTGCAGGGACAAGCCCAGGCAGGCGCATTCGTCGGAGCAGGCATGCTGTTCTTGGTAGCCGGATTGTCGTGGACTTTGCTACGGCTCAAGAGCGTCGCGATAAATCGTTCAGCGAGTTCGTTTGATTCGACGTCAATCATGAATGCATCCTCGCTGGCCAGCAGCAACGCCAAACGCGCACCGATGCGAAGCATTCTGGCCATCGGTTTGGTTGCCATCGCGTCCTTCTTGATCCTATCAATGAGCTTGTTTCAAGCGTCGCCGGACGAAGCAGGGACGGGTAGGTTTGCATTCATCGGCCGATCATCGCACGCGATCCATTACGACTTAGGAAATCCAATGCGACAGAAAGAAGTTTTAGGCTCAAAGATGGAGGCTCTAAGCTCGCTCGAATTTGTTCCAGTGCGAGTCCGCGGTGGCGACGATGCGAGCTGCAACAATTTGTACCAAGCTAGCGAGCCGCAAGTGTTAGGGATTTCTAGACGAATGGTATCCGTTGATCATCGAACAGATGGAAGGTCCGCTTTCGCTTGGTTTGCAACCGAAAACACCAAGAACTCTACCCCTTGGCAGCGACTGGATCGTAAGGCCAAGGGAACCGTCGATTCGCCCGTGCCGGTAGTTCTCGATCAGAACACAGCACTTTGGGCATTGCACTTAGGAGGCTACGTTGGCGAGAAGTTCTCCTATACTTTCGACGATCGGAAGGTCTATTTCCAGACGGTTGGAGTCTCCCAGAATACAATCCTGCAAGGTAGTCTCATTGTCGGTGAGGCGAATTTCGAAAGTCTCTTCCCGAGTGTTACAGGCTATCGCATGGTTTTAATCAAATCGAAGGAAGGGCAGACAGCCAAAGACAGTCAAGAGATTCTCGAAAAGGCGAGAGTTGTACTCGAGGAGGGTTGGTCGGAATCTGGCTTGAGTTTGGCTTCGAGCGATTCGGTTTTGAAGCAATTGTTGGCAGTTCAAAACACCTATTTGGGCGCCTTCCAAGTGTTGGGAGCCTTGGGTCTGTTATTAGGGACGATCGGACTTGGAGTTTCGCAACTGCGGAGCGCGATGGAACGACGCGGTGAACTCGCGGCGATGCGAGCGATCGGATTCACCAAGTCGCGACTAGTCTGGCTATTGACCTTAGAGAATGGATGGCAACTTTTTCGGGGGATAGGGATAGGTGTAAGCGCGGCCGGATTGGCTACCCTGCCCTCGATCTTGAACGGGCAACCATTTAGCGGACTCGTTTGGCCGAGCCTGATGATGACAATGGTAATCGTGTCGGGTTTGCTTTGCAGTGTCTTCGCTGCATGGGGCGCAATGCAGTGGCCGCTTCTCAAAGCATTGCGTTCAGACAAGTAGAAAAGTTGAGTTTAAGCAAAATAGGGAGACGAAGATGAACTTCATTTGGGATGACGGTGGCCGTGCTGCGTGTGGCTTTGTCGGGCTGACTGGGGATTGCGTGCCGCGTGCAATCGCCATCGCAACAGGAGCTGTTTACAGAGACGTTTATAGCGAGCTAGGCAGTCAAGCCGAAAAGTCGCCGCGAAATGGAGTCCATACCGAAACTGCCGCAGCCTACCTTGCAGAACGGGATTGGCAACGTACTCTAGGATTCGAACGCCCGTTTTTTGTGGAGGACCTGCCCAGCGGAGTTGTCATTGTTCATATTGCTAAGTCCAATGAACGATCGCAACACTTTTGTACCGTGATCGATCATGTGGTGCACGACACTTGGAATCCCAGCGACGACGACGACTACGTTGTTAAAAATTACTGGACATCTTCGGCTGAGCAACACGACGATGCCAGCTTGTCTGAGAATCGGAAACAGACGGCAAGCGAGTCAGACGAGTTGACGCAGTCTGAGTTTGACAAAATTCTGGATCGACTACGAAAACTGGACCGGACGGCCAGCAACAACGCAAGTACCGAGGCGGAAAAGCACAACGCCTTGAGGATGATGCAGAATTTGATGTTGCGACACAATCTCACACGTGACGATATCGTCGACGAAGGCAACATAGACAACGTCCAATTCACGCGGATTGCCTGCCCGGTCAATGGTCGTCGAGCCTGCAATTGGGAAAAGCGGTTGGCTACTTATGTCACCGAAACCATCCTTCCAACGACTCAATGGTTTGTGGCGACCAAGGGACATAGGACATTGTTCTGGTTCTATGGGCCGCGGGCAGATGTCCAGAACGCAATCGCCTTGTTTCGAGAATTGCTTCTCACGATTGCAACCTCTGCACAAATCCAGTTTCGTGGATATTCTAAAGGAAGCGGCGCCTCGTATGCGGAGGGATATGTTCAGGGCTTGCCGAGAGCCTCATGCGACTCACAGGAGTCCTCCGAGCGGCTTGCGAGCGAACGATCCTTGATTCATTCTCGTACGTTGACTTTGCATTCCGCGGCCAAACGTTGGCTCGATTTTGAGTGCAATATCCAGTTAAAGATTGCCTATCGTGTGGGCCGAGACCAGTTCGATGAAACGGCTGCGAATCGTGGGAGGTTGCATGGCTCCAAACACGAGATCACTATGCCGAGTCCGCAACTTCGAATTGGGGGGGTGTAAGCACGTAGGTCAGCCTGTCCCCAGGCTGGCGTCCGAATCAACACGCCAGTCCATTGGAAGAGAACGTCGAACGAACCTTGTTGAGCGATTTCGGCTTGGCAAGTTCTGCAGACGACGCATCATTGACTCGTACTGGTGTCATTGCGGGTCTATTAATTGATCCAGAACGAGAAAAACGGAAGGCGTCCGCCAAAGGACTGCGACAGGTCTTGCCACGCCTGAAGATCAATCGTTTTGCCTTTCTCTAGAAAGGAAACGACGCCAGTGCCTTGAAGCCACAAGACCAAGTCAAACCGTTTCGGATCCGTAAACACCTTGCGTAGATTGATTCCAAGCTCAGGATGGAATTTTGTGTTGCTGGAGTTGCTGAAGAGCACCCAAGCATTTCCACCCGCATAGCCTCTCCAAAATGGAATGAGTTCTTTGCCTTGCAGGACTAACTCTGTTCGATTAAGAACTTTCGCCCAATTCTCACCCAACGTCCCGCCTACTTGGCCAGCTAATACCACCGAATTCTGAGTTGGACCTGGAAGCCATTCTCGATCATTGTCGGTCTCCTCGCCGATCCATTTCCAAGTAATTCGACTAAGTGCAACGACTTGTTCAAAGTGAGCAAGAGCCAATTGCATCCTATTGGGCTCCACCACTTCAAAGTTAATGACATGAACGAGCGCAACGAGGTCTAAAACTTGGTTTGCAGACCAGTTTTGTTGTTCGCCTTCGACCAAAAGGAACGGATAGGGAGTTTCAGGCTTTGCAAATACCAAATGAGCCATTCGCTCGAATGCATCGCGCCAATCGTGAGCCAAAACAATATTTACAGTTCCTAACAAAACGTGAATATACCCTCGAAGCCAAAAGATGTCCGCATCATCGAATGCAATGGTCATCGAATTCAAACTCAAGTTCGGGTTGTTTGGATTGCCAACGGAGCCAAATGAAATAATGGTCCAAATTGGCACGTTGCCTGTCATATTGCCATCATTATTGATGTCGAGATATATTTTGCTAACGTCGATCGGCAGCTTAATGCCCGCAGGTTTGAACTGCGCCAGCGTCGATTCGGCTTTAGCCAGTTGCGTTTCAAAGCGCTCGAAAATCCCACGAGCATCCAAATAGGAAATCGGTTTTGGAATTTGGTTCGCTGTTCTTGGTATCAGCATGTTCCCAACCGCGATTCCCCGCTGGGGCTCCACGCCGAATCGGTAGTAGTCTTGAGAAAGAAGTTCGACGGCTCTGATAAACTGGACAATGCCGAGGGATGCACGCTTAGCCTCATCCCCAGAATTCTTTGCAAGTTTAGCTTCCAGCTCAGTTTCTCCTTGAGCCAAACTCCCACTGTAGAGAACGTCACAAAGCTCGTTCGCGGTTTGGTCGTCCGCTACAGATAGTTCGCAATCATGAACGGTTAGAAGGCAGGCAAAAACGACCCCTGTTAGAAAGAATTGTCTTCGAATGAAATGCAAGTTCGACATTTTCTTCTCCAAAGTGGTAAATCAACAAGAGTGAAACTTCACGAGGCAAGTGGCAGTAGTGGTGTTAGGGTAGCTTGGGCTCGCGGCCCGAGTGTCACACGGCCGAGGGGGGCCATGCTACCGACTGAGGCCGTTAGTAGGGGCGAGATAACCGGCAAAATCATCCAAATCGAAATAGTTGACACGAATCCAGACTAGGCGACTCCCGGGAATATAGCATGAAGTCGAAGTTGCAACGACAATAGCCCGTAGTATGGTCCTGGGCAATGCGGACTGTACCTTGGCCACCTCGACCATATTTTACTTGGGCCAGGGGCCCAATCGACGGCACTATTTCAGTTACCATTTTCGATTTTGAATTCCATTGAGTCTAAACAAGTTTTCGCCTTGGCTGTTCATTTTGCTGCCACTTGGATGCGTATTTAGCGTCGTGATAGGGCTTCGCAATAGCCTCACCATGCGGTCATGGTTGCTGTCCGATGACAAGAGCCAAATGCATTCGCTGTCCGATGGCCCGAAGCAAACCAACGCAGAAACCCCCGAACGAAGCGGGGACCCACTAGCCATGCATGTTTCATTGGCTATGCAACGTGCATCGGGAGTTCGATTTGGAACTGTGCAAATGTCAGACTGGAATGACGACAGGCTCATTCCAGCCAAGCTGGAATTGGACCCCGCCAGGCACTACGCAGTGACAGCTCCCGCCGACGTAGTTGTGGAGGAATTGTCCTGCCCTCTAGGAAAGACGGTCCACCGAGGCGAGCCGCTCGTCGAGATGTCGTCCTCGCAATTGACGACCTTGCGAGGTGGTCTTGCTCGCCAACAACTCCTTACCCAAAAAGCAAAACGTTCAGTCGAATGGCACCGCGAAATCGAAAAACGAGTTAATGTGATCGTAGAAAAAATAGAGGCCACCTCCGACAAGCCTAGCCGCGACTGGCTACCGCCCCCAAGTGTACAAACCGCCGACTACGGAGCCAAAATTCTATCGGCTTATGCCAAGTATTGGGCAGCCACTCAAATGTCACAAATTTCAGAGCGGGCGATCAACTCAGGTGTGATGGCTGAGAAAGCCATGATCGAGCGGACGACGGACCGAGAAGGAGCTCGCGCGGTATTGCGAGGTGCAATCGAACAGTCTCGCTTCGATATCCAACAAGCCATACTGGCATCCGAGTCCGATTTGGCCGCCGCTGAAGGCTCGTTGCAAAGTATCCAATCGGATATGCGTCGCTACCTTGGAATGAAAATTTGGGACGAGGAGTTGGCGTCCAAACCAATCAATTCAAAACTACCCGACAGATTCATCCATCATTCACCTGGCGATGGCATTGTATTGGAACGCTACTTTGCAAATGGTGAACGCGCCTCGACCGGGGAGCTGGTGGTACTCGTTGCCGATATTGCTTCGCTATGGTGCGTTGGTGATTTAAGGCAACGAGACTGGGACCTGTTGCAGCTCAGTGCAGGCGATGCAATTGAAGCCGAAATTGTAGGGCTTGAATATCTCGGCCGCATCCCTGCCAAAATCGAAATGGTGGGTGGAACTGTTCAGTCGTCGACTGGCAGCATTCGATTGACTGCATCTATTGCCAACCAAGACTTGCGATTTCGGCCTGGCATGACGGCCAGGCTCATTTTAACTCGCCCTAAGAGTGGCATCGTCGTTCCGGCCGGAGCTGTCTTTACAAACGACGGCACGGAGTATCTAGTCCGAAAGGATTCGGAGGAAGAGTTTCGGCTGGTTCCAATCAAAGTAGCAAGGCGACAACAATCCACAGCGGAGATTGCTGACGGAGCCGAAACCGGTTGGACTATCCTGGTCGACGGCGTTTTCCAAATCGCAAGCCAAGCGTTCTTGGAAAAGGAATAAGTCCATGCTTCAAAAACTTATTGAGGCCTCGATCCGATTTCGATGGCTAGTTCTCTTCGCTGCTCTCGCTGTGTCCGTAGCAGGTGTCTATTCGAGTTTTCAATTGCCGCTCGATGCGATCCCTGACTTGACCAATGTTCAAGTCCAAGTGGTAACATCCGCAGGCTCGCTTTCACCGATCGAGGTCGAGCGCTATGTGACGCAACCCCTTGAAAAACAACTCAACGGATTACCGCGTACGGCGGAGTTACGAAGCATTTCACGATTGGGAATTTCACTCATCACCGTCGTATTTGACGACGGAACGAATCTCTACCTAGCCAGGGAGCTTATCAACCAACGTCTGTCTGCCATCGATAAAATGCCGGGCGGAGTGGATCGACCGCAGTTGGGGCCACTTTCGACGGCGTTAGGTGAAGTGCTGCAGTTTGAGGTTCGGGGCGAACCAGGTCGCTATTCTGCTACCGAACTGCGATCCATTTTGGAGTGGGAGATCTCGCCAGCATTGCGAGCAGTCAAGGGAGTGACGGACGTTAATGCGCACGGTGGTTACTACAAAACCTTTGAGATCCGTCCCGACCCTGAACGATTGCGAGCGATGAATTTAACGCTGGACGACATCGCCAAAAGCGTTGAACGAAACAATACGGCAACGGGCGGTGGCTACATGATCGCGGGTAGCCAACAGCGCTTTATCCAAGGGGACGCGCTGCTGCAGTCGCTCGATGATATCCGTCAAATCGTTTTACGATCGGCCGACGAAGGCTCACCTGTTTTGATCAAAGACATTGCTGACGTTGGCGAAGGAGCCCTCCTGCGACAGGGTGCAGCCACACGCGACGCGCGCGGCGAGATTGTCGTGGGCATGGCCATGATGCTCGTCGGCGAAAACCCACGCATTGTTGTTAAGCGAGTTAAAGACCGACTTGAAGAGCTCAAGTCGACACTGCCCGATGGAGTCGAGATCGAAATTATCTATGATCGCGAGGGTTTAATCAACCGCGCGTTAACCACGGTAGGCCGCAATCTTCTTGAGGGTGGCGGGCTCGTCATCTTGATCTTGTTTTTATTCCTCGGTTCCTTTCGCGCAGGACTCATTACGGCCATCGCGATTCCGCTGTCGATGTTGTTTGCGGTCAACTCGATGTATGCCCTCGGTATTTCAGCATCCCTAATGAGTCTCGGCGCGATTGATTTTGGACTCATCGTCGACTCCTCCGTGATCATGATTGAGAACTGCATGCACCGACTTGCGGTGGCCGGAGAAACCGACACCCGCGAGTCCATTGTTCGAGACGCGTCCATCGAAGTTCGCAAGCCTACACTATTTGGCGAATTGATTATCGCGGTGGTGTATCTCCCAATTTTGATGTTAGATGGTAGCGCTGGCAAACTATTCTTCCCGATGGCGGTAACGGTATTGCTTTGCTTGCTTGGGTCCTTGATCGTATCGATGACAGTCATGCCGGCACTCGCGTCAATATTCCTGCCCTTTCGCAAGCAACAACTCCAGCGCGAAAGTCTTGTGATGCGAATTGCTCTCGCCATGTATCGGCCAATACTTGGATTTGTTGTGGAAAAACCTATGGCAACCCGGTTCGCGGCAATTGGCTTGACGCTGATTGCGATACCGATTGCATGGCAACTGGGCGGGGAATTCATGCCTCGACTCGAAGAAGGTGACTTGCTTATCGAAGCGGTTCGGCTGCCAAGCGCGACTCTGGAGGATTCCGTTAACATGACGACGCGAATCGAAGCGATCGTCAAGCGACACCCAGAGGTTAAAACGGTTTTCTGCAAGACCGGTCGTCCGGAGATCGCCAACGATATCATGGGTGTTCATCAAACCGACGTTTGGGTAATGTTGTACCCCAAGGAGCAATGGGCCGTCGGAGTAACCCGTGAAACGCTTATCGAATCGTTTTCGAAGGAGCTCGAGAGCTCGATTTCTGGTGCCGTTTTTGGGTTTACCCAACCCATTGAAATGCGTGTGGACGAGTTGGTCGCTGGTGTTAAGGCAGATGTGGCTGTGCTAATTTACGGGGACGATTTGCAAGTGCTATCGAGATTATCCAAAAAAGTTGTCGATGTATTGCAAAAGGTCCCTGGGCACGCGGATGTGAAAGCTGACTACCAGGCCAATCTCTCTACCTTGAGAATCGAAGTAGATCGAGCTGCCCTGGCCCGATACGGTGTAGACGCATCCGTAATCATGCAAACGGTAGAGTCCTTGGGGCAACTGGAGTGCGGAACTGCTTATATTGGTCGCGCTCGATTTCCCATCATCATACGGTTGCCAGAGGCTTATCGTACCGATATTGAACGCATACGCATGATGCCGCTGGCCACGAGAAAAGGCCAAACGATTCCGTTCAAGGAAGTAGCCACGATTGAGCCTAGGGAAACGCCCCCGGCCATCGAGCACGAATGGAATCGGCGTCGAACGTTTGTATCTGCCAACGTTCGAGGTCGAGACATATCAAGTTTTGTGAATGAGGCTCAGACCCGAGTCGCAATCGACGTTCAGTTGCCTGAAGGATATGAAATTCGATGGGGTGGCGACTTTGAAAGCCTTCAAAAGGCCTCGCTAAGACTATCGCTTATTACGCCCATCGTATTGCTGATGATTGGTATCTTGTTGTACTTGACTTTCAATTCAATTTCTTTGACAGTCTTAGTTTTTGCGGCGGTTCCGGTGGCAGCCTCGGGTGGAGTGTTTGCGTTGTGGATTCGTGGTTTGCCGTTTAGTATTTCAGCGGGTGTGGGTTTTATTGCATTGTTTGGTGTAGCGGTGCTAAACAGTTTGGTATGGGTGAGTGCCGCTGAACAACGCAGGCTACAAGGCGCGACCATGGCCGATGTGGTAAGAGGGACGGCCTTGTCGCGACTTCGGGCGATATTGATGACTGCATTTGTTGCGGCCTTTGGTTTTATTCCAATGGCTTTTTCGCACGGTGACGGTGCCGAGATTCAGCGACCTTTGGCCAGTGTTGTAATCGGCGGCGTTATCACATCAACGATGTTGTCGACGATGGTTCTTCCCGTTTTGTATCCTTGGTTTGCCCGACGCAATAGACACCCACGAAAGTCTTCGCATTCCACCACTCTTTAACACTGACGGCTGTTCGGTAAGCTAAGTTACGCACCTGAGCCGTCAAGCGATTGGACGGCATTATCCATCGATGCTGGATGGAAGGTATTCCTCCTAATCGTTCCTTGTACTCCTCGTCTCCTCGCAAGAAGTCGAAACTCGAACATCCCTGTTCCATTGCGTGCTTGAGAAAACAAGTATTGAGCATCCAGCCTGGCCGATTTTCCGCGAACTCCGGATTCATACCTACCAAATACATGGCAACGGAATCTCGATTTCGAAAGCAAATGGCACCAGCCGCAACTGCCCCGTCGAACCGTACAAGGCCCACAAGGACTCGTTGCTTGCTCGCGCCGTCCTTCGATTCGCTATCCGTTGGCGTCCATGGATCTTGCCACATGCTGTCGATCGCTTCGCTTAAAAAGCAGGCGAATTCTTTCCTTGAAAAGCATCCGTCAATGCCGCGTACTTTCCAACGAGCTTGATGCATCTTTTCGATCTCGGCTAAAAACTCCATGGCCTGTTCGTGTGTTTGTGCGATTTCAAAATCCCCCCTGCCCGAATCGATTGCGGCTTCTGCCTCGCGGACAATTTTCCGAGCCCGCTTGGTTAATCGACTGCGATAAGTGTCTAGACCACCCTGTAGCGAAGTTGCCCAGCAATTTGGACTCGGCTTGCGTTCGATACTTGACCCCGACAACACTTCGAGCGACCGCCCAAAGTAGGCCATTGTCGTATTGTCTTCTCGAACGCCATCCAGGTCCAAATGATCCCATCGGCAACAGTCTGGCGATCGTACCAGCCAAGTTGCAAAAGCCTCTGCAACCTCGTCGGCATCGGCCATTTCGGACAGTATTCCAAGGTCATCCGAGCAAGCCTTTCCACTTCCCATGAACACCAAGCAGCGTCCCGTAACCGTCAAGGTGGATTCTGCCAACGGTAAAATCCCGCAAACGCTTTCACCGCGGTAGGCCACTAAGACGTGCAGCTTGTAGTTCGCCGCAAAGGATTTCCACCAGGGCATGAGCCAACTGAGTCGCTGCATTGTCGCTCCCTTGGACAATCGATCAAAATCGTCGTTTAAGGACTCGAGTTTTGCGGCTTCGCGAATACATTCAACTCGCAACATGGTTTTCTCTAAAACTGAAAGTAGAGGAATGGGCTTTCGGCATCGAACCGCAAAATGCATGCGACCAACAGAGCGCTGAGAATCAACGCGGTCTTGAGCGACAGCCTGGGTTCATAATTCCATGTGTCTGGAGCTATCCAGTAAAAAACAAACGAAGCAAATGCGACCAATATCGTTTAACCCTGCGCCGCAGGAGACGGTTAGGGATCAGCCACAGGCTACATTAACTTTGAAATCTAGTTTGCAAACGCGAACGGGGCGTAGTGAGCGCCACGAATCGGAACGGTACATCCCAACATTCCCATTCGAAGTGTCGTGGCAACTCCTCCAATTGCTAGAACCGGTAAATTAGGAAGTGCATGTAGCATAGCCCCCCTGGGCCGTGTGACCTCGGGACACCAGCCCAAGTTACGATAAACCAATTTCGCCTGCTCGCCTCTGGAGGAACCTTGCTTCCCGACCTCAAACAGGTTCTAACTCAAATCGATACTCGTACTATTGAACAGATTCGGGCTGTACTTGATTTCAAAACTGGTTAAAAAGGGTTAGCGATCTACACCTGCGATTGCCAACATTTTCCCATTTTTTCCGACACTTCTCGGCGAACGCCACCTCGGCGAAGCGGTTGTAGCGGAATGCGTCAAGCATTTCGTTGGCTGCCGAAGTAGGCAACACCTCCCTCGAAACCTTTGACAGGTTCCGCTACGAAAAGAACGGATTAACGTGAATTTGGTGGCGTTCAGCGAGAAGTCTCTTTTTTCTTTTTTCCTTTACAAAAAATTTCCATGGCAGCCAAGCGAATATTGTTTCTCGTCGGAGACTTCGTGGAAGACTACGAAATCATGGTCCCTTTCCAGATGCTTTTAATGATCGGGCATTATTGCGATGCGGTTTGCCCAGATAAGAAGCCGGGAGACACCATTCTGACCGCTATCCATGATTTTGAGGGGCACCAGACATACAGTGAGAAACCTGGGCATCGATTTCGAATCAACGCGGACTTTGCGACCGTGGATCCCGCGAGATACGATGCTCTGGTTGTTCCCGGTGGTCGAGCCCCAGAGTACCTGCGTCTCAATGACCGATTGCTCGACATCGTTCGCCATTTTGCGTCGTCCAAGAAACCAATTGCAGCTATCTGTCACGGGCCACAAATCCTCGCCGCAGCCGGCGTTCTATCAGGCAAGCATTGCAGTTGCTATCCAGCCGTGCGCTACGAAGTTTCCAGCACAGGCGGAACGTACGTCGAGCCATCGGCTGGAATGGATTCGGCCCACACCGATGGCAATTTGGTAACGGCACCCGCATGGCCTGCCCATCCCGCATGGATCGCTCAATTCGCGGTGCTGCTCGGCTCTAAAATAGAGGCTTGATCTTTGTCGATGTCGAGTATAGCAACCGACCCGCTTGAGATTCTTAGGCGGCGATTTGGCCATGAAAACTTCCGGTTAACGCAAAAGAAGATCATCGATCGTACCCTAGCTGGCGGCAACAGTTTGGTAATCATGCCAACCGGCGGTGGCAAGTCGCTGTGCTTTCAGGTTCCTGCACTCGTGTATGCTCAGGCGTACAACAACAGAAGATCTAGCGCGCGGATTCTAACTCGCCCACCGTTGACGCTGGTGCTATCGCCACTAATCGCATTGATGAAGGATCAAGTGGATGCATTGCAAGCAAAAGGGATCGAAGCAACCTTCGTCAACTCATCGCTCGACAGGGACGAGCGCAACCGTCGATACAAGCAAATAGCCGAGGGACTTTACTCGTTGGTGTATGTCACCCCGGAACGCTTTCGCAAGGAGGAGTTCGTTGCAGTTCTGCGTGAGCGAGAAGTCAAGTTGCTGGCAGTTGATGAAGCACACTGCATCAGTGAGTGGGGGCACGATTTTCGTCCCGACTACACGCGTGTCGCTGAGTTTCGAAGCGAGCTGGGTAACCCGACAACCATCGCGTTAACAGCGACCGCTACCCCTGACGTACAGCTCGACATTCTGAGCCAGCTTGGGATCGCTTCGTTTGGAGAATCGAAGGAGCAATGCCAACTATTTCACGAGGGGATCCAACGCCCCAACTTGTCTTTGCAAGTGCGTGAAGTTTGGGGATTCGACGAAAAAGTGCAGGTTATTGTGGAGGCTGTATTGCGATGGGGCAGTGCAAGTGGAATCGTCTACTTTACCCTGATTCGCACACTTGAGGAGATGAGTGAGCGATTGCGCAGTTTGGGCATTGAACATGTGTGCTACCATGGTGACCTAGCTAGACACGATCGACGACGAGTTCAAGAAGGGTTCATGAAGCATCGTTGTCCACTTGTTTTGGCCACCAATGCATTTGGCATGGGCATCGACAAGGAAGATATCCGATACGTGCTGCATGCTGAGATTCCTGGTTCGATGGAATCATACTACCAAGAAATAGGCCGAGCGGGACGAGACGGATTACCCTCGGAATGTGTACTTATGTATGATCAACGCGATCTCAATACTCAAGTCGAATTCATGGGATGGAGCAATCCGGACGCTGACTTTTATGAACGCGCCTATGACCTACTCTTGCATGACGCTCAGTCAGTTCGCGGGTTTGGAATGGAGTGGCTTCGTGAGCGGCTATGCGATCGGCAAAAACGAGATCGCAGGCTTGAGACGGTTCTTGCCATGCTCCAACGCTTTGGCGTGATTCGAGACGAGAACGACCTTTCCGATGTCGATGTAAATGGGCCTTTGCCGTCCACGCTAGCGAACAGCCAAAACAGAGCGGCAAAACTCCTGCGAGACCAAAAAAAGCTTTATGCTTTGGTGGAATACTCCAAATCGGAAGATCCACGTGCTTTCATTGATGCCTATTTTTCGGCAGCAACGGAGCCTTTGTCATGAGCCAACGAAAATCTATCCATTTGCCTGTTTCGAAAAAATGGCTGGTCGACGGATTTTGTTGGTACACGAAGCGAATGGTTGCCAAGCAATTCATGGCCTTTGGTATTCAAGATGAATTGCTGATAGCTCAGCCGATCGCAACGACATCGCCTATTATCGCATATGCCAACCACGCGAGCTGGTGGGACCCAATCGCTGCCATGTTGCTTCAGAAGACCTATTTTTCGAACCGGACTTTCTATGCCCCAATCGATGCCGATGCTCTTGAGAAATATCGAATCATGTCCAAGCTTGGTTTCTACGGTGTTCGATTGGACAGCTTTGACGGAACCTCGGCGTTTTTGAGTGCGACGAAAGCGATTCTGGAATCCAAGAATACTACGATTTGGATCACGCCTGAAGGGCAATTCTCCGATTGTCGAGATCATTCCCTGCCGCTAATGCCAGGACTCTCGCATCTAGCCTCGAAGTTTTCCGAAGTCACATTTCTGCCTGTTGCGTTCGAGTATGGTTTTTGGAATGAAAGTCGTCCACAGATATTTGCGAGATTTGGTTCACCCATCAACTCGCGTATATCAATGCAGAAAGGAGAATGGACTGCGTTGCTAGCGGAGAGGTTGCGGCTTACACAGAACGAGTTGGCACGGAGTGTTCAGTTGAGAGACCCGGCGGCCTTCAAGTATGTTATTAAAAGTCGTCCCATCCGACTTGGTTTGTATGACCACCTGCGAAGCTGTTCTGCATGGTTAAGGGGCAAGCCCTTCGATCCTCGACATTCGTCTTAGTTGAACAGAGTAGAACAGTTGTCTCAACTGTTCCCGCCCTGCGTCGCCAACTCACTCATGTCCACCTACACAAGCAATCCAGATCTGCGGGAATCGATTTGGCAAAAAGATGTCGGGTAAGTGGTAACAGTGGTCTCGTTCGGGATTCGATTTGGCAGAAAGATGTTTTGTGAAAATTGGATACCGTTGGCTTTCTGAATACAAAATAATTAAGTCTTTGGCCCAATTTTTTACCTGCCATTTTTCTGCCAAACGTTTACCGTAAAAATTGAATTCGGTGCGAACGATTTGCCGAGCGAAACCTACTTAAGCAAGATCGATGGGAAACATGGTTCCAAGAATAAACTTGAGCAATTAGCGTCGGCATATACAACCGGTTTCTCGCGTTTCTCTAGTTAATTAGAGCAGTCATGCGACCCATGCGGCATACTGTTCAAAGTCGCACGGCCTTTTTCAGTAATTATCCATTTGGATCGTCCAGCAATACTTGCAAACGTTCTGCAAGCAAAGCTGGAAATCGTGACGGCCACTTGGCATCGATCAAACCAACTTCGATCATGTCGAGG
>JANLRK010000648.1:0-2397 GCA_031361585.1 Pirellula sp.
GAAACCCCTTTCACGAGTTCCATGACAAAGTATGGGCGACCAGAATCGGTAGTACCGGCGTCTAGCACTTTGGCAATATTGGGATGGTCCATCAGAGCCAGGGCTTGGCGTTCGGCTTCAAAGCGTGCGATGACTTGCCGCGAGTCCATGCCCGGTTTGATAATTTTCAAAGCAACGCGCCGAGAAACAGGTTTGGTTTGCTGGGCCATGAAGACCAAACCCATACCGCCGTGTCCGATTTCCTGCAGAAGCTTGTATGGACCGATCTCGACCCCTGGCTTTTCAGTGATTATGTGAGCCTCGGTGCTGGGTTGGTCGACTACCTCCCCGGCTTCAGTGGGAGGCGAGTCCAACGGTCCACGCGAATTTTCATGTGCGGCCAGCAACCGCTTGACTCGCTCGAAAAGCTCCCGATCGTCTGCACACGCCCCTTCCGCGTAAGCGACTCTACCGTCCGGAGTCCCTTTTTCGAGGGCTGCCAGAAAAACCGATTCAGTGTTTTTGTCCATGAGTTGTAATCTGTAGCATGGCCCCCTGGGCCGTGTGATGAATCTTCGCAAATGAAAACATTGAATTCTCAGTCGCACCCGGCAGTTGCGACCTACCTTAGGTCACTCTTGCCGAGAGTGACCTTGCACGCAACGTTGCCCCGTCGGCCGTGTGACCCTCGAGGCCTGAGTGTTCAAAGACAATGCGATTTTTCGTTGAAATTCACATCAACAAAATCGGGATTTTCTTAAAATGGCAGCGATTTGGCAATCAGAGTAGCACGGCGGTCTCCGCCGATTTGGCAAACAGAGTGGCACGGCAGTCTCCGCCGTGATTTCTCGGTCGGGACGATCGAGCCACTAAGTGGGCTAAGCATCCCGCTTGTCAAAGCTTCACTTTTTTTTGCTGGGCGTTTTGCTGGGCGTCGCCTCTCCGTACGCCATGGGCAAGGTGGCCGCGAAGAGACCTTGGATGACTCGCGTCATATGAGGGATTTCCAAACGATCCCATTCATCATCCGGTTGATGGTAATCCGCATGCAAAGATCCTGCTGAAAAGCTGTGCGCAATCACCCCTTTTTGAACAAACGACCAATTGTCACTCGATCGGTACAACATTGCGCTGTGCTTAGGATGGTTAAAAATCTCGACTCCAAACGGCAGTGACGCATTGTTCATGATGATCCCTAGATCCGATTCCCCCCAACCGGTCATCCAGATCTTGCCCCGCGCGCCTGGTTCTGGTCGACCAATCATTTCGATGTTGACGTTGGCACGTATTTTGTCCAACGGCCACGCAGGCGTCTCGGTGAATTGCTTTGAGCCCAACAGCCCAGACTCTTCACCCCAAAACGTCATGAACAGAAGGGATCGTTTGGGCTTGGGCATTTTCGCAAAGGCGTCGGCCAACATGAGAACCGCAGTGACTCCGGAAGCATCGTCGTCGGCTCCATTGAAAATCCCATCTCCATCGCTCGGCTTTGAGCCAAGGTGATCTAAATGCGCACTGAACAAGATGGCTTCCTTGGACAACTCGGGATCGGTGCCTTGCAACAAACCAATGACATTTCGCATTGGCGATTCGGAAATGATCGAGGCGGGAATTTCGAGTTGGACGGAAGTTGCGGAAAGTGTATCTTCGGGAACCAATAGTACAGGGATCGCAAAGCGTGATCGCGGAGATTCGGACCGAGGCTTTTCTTGAGACTCTCGAGCCAATCCAATCAACTCGCTATCAGTTTCAACACCTAACAAAAGAGCCTTTGCGCCTGCATCGTTCAACGTACTGGTCATGCGAACCACTTGCGAGAGTATACGTGGCCCCCTGGCGTTGCCGGTCATCTTTCCAGCGACGACGCCATCCAAGCCACTGGTCGGTAGTTCGCTCGCCAAATCAATTTGTTTTACGCTACCGGAGTATGAGAATATCTCGGTGCCGGCTGCTAGAAGCCCCAGGTGAGCAATGGGTTGGGACTCAGAGTTAGTGAGTTTCACGAGTGCACTCGGGGTCTTTACCAACTGTTTCATCGTTATGTGAAAAAAGTCCCCATCCGCGAGGCTGCCATTTAAGCCGGCACCGCGAAATCGAGATGCCACGTACCTTGCCGCAATGTTGAACTCAGCCGAACCGGTAGCGCGGCCAGCCAGCTCGTCGCTTGCCAGAAACGATATCGTGGCGGTTACTCGCCCTTCGGTGATTTCGTCGATCCCCGTTTTGAGAGAAATCGTGGCGGCATCTTGCCTGCCAAAAACGGTGGTGGGCGATCCAATCAATGAGATCAAACCGACGGATAGTATTTGGCAAACCTTACGGACCATGAATGGTGGATCCCTTCTAATAAAAATGGCAGTCGTTTTGTTACTGTAGCAGTGCCCCTTGGGCCGCACGACACACGGCCCAGGGGGCCAT
>JANLRK010000658.1:0-16806 GCA_031361585.1 Pirellula sp.
GGAGAACGATCGCAACGGGACTTGGACTGCAGTTCTTGTTGGGTGTATTGATACTCAAAGTGGACGTCGTCTATTCCGGATTTGAGTTGATGGGAACGATGGTGGCCAAATTCCTTGACTTTGCCAACCTGGGTTCTGAGTTTGTTTTTGGGCCGCTCGCTAAGCATTCGCAATCGGAAAACGCATTCGGTGCTGGGAATGGATTCATCTTTGCAGTGCGGGCACTACCGACCGTCATCTTTGTTTCGGCTGTTTTTACCGTGATGTACCATCTAAGAATTCTGCAGGCAATTGTTTGGTTCTTTGCCAAGGCAATGCTGTTAGTCTTCGGAAGCAAAGGAGTGAGTGGTGCTGAAACACTAGCAGCTACAGCAAACGTCTTTATGGGACAAACGGAGGCTCCACTGATCATCAAACCATACGTCGTTACGATGACAAGGTCAGAGCTGTTGGCGCTCATGATCGGTGGCATGGCAACTGTCTCTGGAGGCATCATGGCTGTCTTCATTGGAATGGGTGCTGACCCTGTTGCGATCCTGGCCACCAGTGTCATGGCAGCCCCTTGTGGACTATACCTTTCCAAGTTATTGATTCCCGAAACCATGGACCCCGTCACGCGAGGTGAGATCAGGATTGCAGACGAGCGGACACACACCAACGTCGTGGATGCTGCCGCCGGAGGCGCCTCGGACGGAATGATGTTGGTGATCAACATTATTGCCATGCTGATTGCGTTTATCGCGGGTATCGCATTGATCAATCACCTTCTGATGATGAGTGGTCAGGGAATTAACTACCTAGTCGCGAGAGCTGGAATCGCTATTCAACTCCCAAGTCTTTCGTTGGAATTGATTTTCTCGAAGATCTTTTCGCCGATCGCTTTCCTAACTGGAGTTACAGCAGAGGATGCACCGCGGATCGGAGAATTGCTTGGCAAGAAACTAGTCCTCAACGAATTTGTGGCCTTCACGGATTTAACCAATTTGAATACGGTCAAAGAAAATGACAAGTTTGTGGCGGTAAAGGGGATTCAGGATCGATCGTATCGACTGGCTGTTTATGCGTTGACTGGCTTTGCGAATTTTTCGTCGATCGGAATTCAACTCGGGGGTATTGGGGCGATGGCTCCAAGTCGCCGATCGGATCTTGCCAGTTTGGGAATGCGGGCGCTGCTTGGCGGATTCCTAGCAACCTTGATCAACGCTGCTATCGCTGGGATTTTGATGAATTGACAGTCCCCACTGTGTACGAACAGTTTGTCCAGTCATGGGCTTTGTGTTAATCTATGTTGTGTGCTCAACCTCCAATCCACCAACAAAGTCTATCCAACTAAGAACGAATTCCACCGCACCAATGCAACGTATCGTCCCACTGAGAACTTCTTTTTCCTGTTTGCCGTTGGTTTGTTTGCACACCATCATGGTACTTTGGAGCGTCGGTCAGCTGACCACATCCACATTGATGGCGGATGAAACGGACTTCGCGGCAATTCGATCCTTGATGGATAACCACTGTCAAGAATGCCACACGGGCCCAAAGCCATCCGGTGATTTCTCAATCGAAAAACTTAAACCAGGACGCGAATCGATCGAAGAGTCGTTTTCAAGCAGCGATTGGGAACGGATGCTTCGGAGATTGCGGGCAGGTCAAATGCCACCGCCAGACGCGGATCGCCCGACAGAAGTCGAATTGAACAAAGCCACGAGTGCGATAGAGAGGTGGCTTGAAACAGAAAGCCAGTTGCATCCGTATGCCGGTCGCACCGATACACTTCGCAGATTGAATCGCACCGAATACCAGAATGCAATCCGCGATCTGCTGGCGTTGGACGTCGATGCCAGTGCACTGTTACCAAAGGACGAGTCAAGTCAAGGCTTTGACAACATCACAGTGGGTGAGCTTTCTCCAACACTATTGAATCGTTACTTGAGTTCGGCTCAAACGATCAGCCGCATTGCCCTCGGCGGCGAGGGAATTGGGCCGATGGGAATCAATGTGCGGGTTCCGGCGGATAGAACTCAGGAGGCACATGTTGATGGCCTACCACTTGGAACCAGAGGTGGTGCACTCATCGAGCATGCTTTCCCTCGTGATGGGATCTATGAGGTCCAGCTACGATTGGCTCGCGACCGTGATGAAAGAGTCGAGGGGCTCAACGAACAACAGTCCATTGACTTGCTGATAGATCGAGAGCAGAAACACCGATTCACGGTTAGCCCACCCCCAGACTCCGATGACTTCACACTTGTTGACTCGCACTTGAAAACGCGAATCCAAGTTTCGGCTGGTCGCCATGTCGTCGGTGTCGCCTTTGTTCAAGCCGGATCGTCCTTGATTGAAACGAAGCGACAGCCATTCGACGTGGCTTACAATCGACACCGGCACCCGAGAATCAATCCAGCTCTTTTTGAACTGTCTATCGTTGGCCCGTTTGATTCCAGTAGCGCGGGCAATTCGCAAAGTCGTCAAGCTATCTTTGGACAAGATGAGCAGGATTCGATCGCACGCTTGAAACCTCGTGAAACAGCTCAACGCATCTTAGGTCGCTTGGCTAGATTGGCTTTTCGACGACCGATCTGCGACGAGGACCTTGAGTCGGCCTTGTGGTTTTTCGACGAAGCGTTTCGTGAAAGCGGCTTCGATGCCGGTCTTGAATCGGCTTTGACATCGCTACTCGTGAATCCTAACTTCTTGTTCAGGATCGAATTGCACTCCAACGGGGTTAAAGCCGGTGAGACTTACGCGATCAGCGATCTTGAATTGGCATCGCGACTATCCTTCTTCTTGTGGAGCAGCATCCCCGACGATCGACTTCTGACCCTTGCACAAGCCCGCACGCTTCACCAACCTGTTATCCTGCTTGCAGAAGTAGAACGAATGCTCAAGGATCAAAAGTCGAAGACGCTGGTAACCAATTTTGCATCGCAGTGGCTCTATCTCCGAAACCTGGAGTCCATCACGCCTGACCTAAGGCTGTATCCGGACTTCGATGACAACCTGCGACACGCATTTCGCAGCGAGACGGAATTGTTGGTCGAGGATGTCATTGCCAACGATCGTAACGTGTTGGGTTTGATTCGCTCGAATTTCACGTTCTTAAACCAACGGCTCGCCAAACACTATGCAATCCCCAATGTCACTGGAAGCCATTTCCGCAAAGTGGAGTTGCCGTCCAACAGCGAACGTGGCGGCATTTTACGCCACGGCAGTATCCTGACCGTCACTTCCTACGCAACCCGCACATCACCAACAATCCGCGGCAACTGGATTTTAGAGAACGTCATTGGGACGCCGCCACCTCCACCGCCCCCAAACATTCCTGCCCTCAAAGACAAACAAGATACCCAGGGGAAATCGTTGCGTGAACGCCTCGCGATGCATCGTTCGGACGCAGCCTGCGCGTCGTGCCATAATTTGATGGACCCCGTGGGCTTTTCACTCGATAACTACGATGCCTTGGGGCGGTGGCGGAAATTTGATGACGGACTACCAATCGACACTATCGGAACGATGCCTGACGGTTCCACCGTACGCGATGTCGCATCGCTCGAGGATAGTATTATCCAACGACCAAAGGTATTTGTTGGTACAATGACAGAGAAGTTGCTCACCTTTGCACTCGGACGAGGCGTCGAGTTTCACGATGGCCCCGAAGTGCGAAAAATTGTAGATTATGCTGCGGAACATGACTATCGATTTTCCTCGATCGTCCATGGAATTGTATTAAGTAAGCCGTTCTTGATGAGGGATTCAGAATGACCATCTTCAAAAAATCACTTTCTCGCAGAACCCTGTTGCGAGGAACCGGAGCAACCTTGGCCTTGCCATTGCTCGACGCAATGATCCCTGCGATGACCGCGACTGCCGCGACACCTGGAGCAAGCCAACAGCTGCGTCGAATTGGGTACATTTACATTCCCATGGGTTGCAACCCAAAGGAATGGGTTCCAACAGACAAATCTCTTGACCAATTGCCGTCAAGCCTTGCACCGCTTGAAGAGATCAAGGATCAGGTAAGCGTTATCAGTGGGCTGGATCTTCAGAATGCCTATCCGGGTTCGCATGCGACCTCTAACTCCGCGTTTCTGAGCGCCGCCAGAGCCAAATTGACTGAAAGCACAGACTATTATCTTGGAACTACTGTTGACCAAATTGCGGCAAAGCAAATTGGCCAGTCAACGCCGCTCCCGTCCTTGGAACTGTCGATGGATTTGCTCTCAACGGTTGGGCAATGCGACAATGGCTACGCGTGTGTCTATCAGAATAATTTATCGTGGTCCACGCCGAGCAATCCGCTTCCCGCCGAAGCCCATCCGCGACTTGTGTTTGAGAGTCTATTCGGCGAGGGAGGCACGCCTGACCAACGCAGAACTGCATTGAAAAAGAGAGCGAGCCTCCTGGACTCTGTAACCAAGGAAATCAAGCGGTTGAAATTGCAAGTTGGTCCGTCGGATCGAAACAAGATCGATGGCTACCTCGAGAATGTTCGCGACGTCGAGCGGCGAATTCAACAAGCCGAGTCGGCGGTAAAGGACAATCCCTTGCCTGATCTCGATCGACCGATTGGAGTCCCTGTTGCATACGCGGATCATGCTCGATTGATGTTCGACCTGCAGTTATTGGCCTTCCAAGGGGACATAACGCGTGTGACTACTTTTCAACTCGCTCGCGAAGCCAGCAATCGGACTTATCCTGAGATAGGTGTACCAGATCCGCATCACCCAATAACGCACCATGCAAAGGACCCTGAAAAACTAGCCAAGATCGCCAAAATCAATCAATTTCACGTTGCGTTATTTGCGGAGTTCTTGAAAAAAATGAGAGCGACGCCGGAAGGAGATGGAAATCTGCTGGACCATTCGCTATTTCTTTACGGTAGTGGGATGGGTGACTCGGACACGCATGATCATTCCAATCTTCCAATTCTTGTTGCTGGTGGTGCTGCTGGGAAAATGCGCGGCGGCAGGCACATTCAATTCGAAAATCCAACTCCCCTTTCCAACTTGCACCTTACTTTGCTCAATAAAGTTGGTGTGCCGTTAGAAACGTTTTCGGATAGCAATGGCCGCATTGAGGATCTGTTCGATCCTGTCACCCTCTAAGTCCGAATCGACTACCATCCATAATGCAATGTTCAGTAGCCTCATTTTTGCTATCTGCAATCCTGCTGTTTTTCATTGTTCCGGTTGGTTCTGGTGCTGATCCGGTTCTCGCGAATGCCATCGAAAAACGCGATTGGAGTGTTGCCGAGAAACTTCTAAGCGATCGAGAACAAGTTGGTTTGACTCAAGCCGATGGAATGACAGCCTTGCATTGGGCTGTCTTTCATAAGCGTTCGGAGTTAGTACAGCAACTGATTTCGGCTGGGGCTTCGGTCGATGCTTTAACTCGTTATGGTGTCACCCCGCTTTCTATCGGTTGCATGCAGGGGGACGCGGCATCTGTGCGTTCGTTAGCAACCGCAGGTGCGGATGTGAATCGACCGATGCCTGGTGGCGAGACACCGCTCATGACTGCGGCGCGCGACGGAAATGCCGAAGTGCTCAGAGTCCTATTGAAACATGGGGCTGAGATGGATGCGATCGAGCGGAAGGGCCAAACAGCGTTGATGTGGGCTGCAGCCGAGGGGAACGCGGATGCTGTCCAAGTTCTCATCGACGCTGGTGCTGACCTTAAGCGCGAATTAAAGTCTGGCTTTAACGCGATCATGTTTGCGGCCCGCGAGGGAAGAATCGATGTTGTACGAAGATTACTGGACGCTGGCGTGGACGTTAACGAAGTCATGGGAAAAGACAAAGCGGGCAGAAAACCTCGGCCTGGTACTTCTGCGATGATGTTGGCCGTAGAAAGTGGTCACTTTGAATTGGCCCTCTATTTGGTGGAGAGGGGCGCCGATCCAAACGACCAGCGGAGCGAGTACACACCGCTACATGCACTCACTTGGGTTCGGAAACCCGCTAGCGGCGATGGAATCGATGGCGATCCTTCTCCACGCGGTTCGGGGAACGTTACGAGTCTCGATTTTGTCCGAAAGTTGGTTCAGGCTGGTGCGAAAGTGAATGCACAGCTTGAACGAGGACCCGCCGGTAAAGCCAAATTGAACATGAAGGGATCAACCCCCTTGTTGCTTGCATGCAAGACGGCAGATCTACCGATGATCAAGGTATTAATGGAGTTGGGGGCGGATCCCGCATTGTTCAACGTCGACGAATGTACTCCGTTGTTAGCTGCATCGGGAATTGGAACAACGTCTGTCGGAGAAGAGCCTGGAACCGAAACCGAAGTGATCGAATCCATCGAGTTTCTGCTAGCCCTGGGAGCTGATGTCAATGCCGTCGACAAAAACAAGGAGTCGGTCATGCATGGGGCTGCTTATCGCTCGCATCCCAAGGTCGCCGAATTGCTTGCACAGCATGGTGCCTTGCCCTCTGTTTGGAATCATGAAAATAAACACAAGTGGACGCCAATGAGAATTGCCCAAGGGAGCCGACCGGGCAGTGTCAAGCCAGATCCAGCAATGATGGCGGTGCTAGAGAAACTATTGAAAGCAAACTAAGACGAGACAAAATCGATGGGTAGAAGTTTCGAAGTTCGCAAAGCATCCATGGCCAAAACGGCCGGACAGAAAACCAAAGTGTATTCTAAATACGGCAAAATGCTGTACGTGCTTGCAAAGAATACAGGTGCGGAACCCGCGACGAATCCGACTTTACGGAGCTTGATTGAAAAAGCGAAACGCGAGCAAGTGCCTGCGCATGTCATTGAAAAGGCGTTAGAAAAAGCCAGTGGCAGTGGAGGAGAGGACTTTGTGCATGCGCGTTACGAGGGATTTGGTCCTGGCGGCTGCTCGGTCATCATTGATTGCCTAACGGACAATAACAATCGGACGATTACGGATGTCCGAAACTGCTTCACCAAGACAGGTTCGAAAATGGGGCCGCCTGGATCTGTCGCACACTTATTTGACCACCTCGCAATCTTGTCCTTCAAGGGAGACAACGGCGACATGGTGCTCGAGGCAATGTTGGCGGCCGAGGTCGATGTAAGCGATGTCGAGTGCGAAAATGGCCAAGTGACGCTTTTCGCCCCAGCCACCGAATTTTATAAAGCCAGGAATGCTCTCTTGGAGGCTCTTCCTGGCATTGACTTGCTAGTCGACGAAATCGCTTTTGTGCCACAGGCTCAAACAGCAATCAGCAACAACGAGCTCCCTATGTTGGAAAAGTTCCTCAATATGCTGAACGACTGCGACGACGTGCAGGACATCTATCACAACGCCAAACTACCCGGCTAAGGCGACCTGCGGGAGTCGAGAGTGGCGTCGATCTTAAGCAAGCATTTCGCTGGCGTCCAGCATTCACGAAAGCTTTGACAGCTTCCGCTACGATTTAAATCGGCCCGCCTGAAGATCGACGCCTAGCAGAAGCACGATACTAGAAAATCCAGGCTACCGGCAGTGTAAGGTCCATGAACCTGCGGACGCAGCTCGGTACACTATCGAGCAACCAGGAAGACGGCCACGGATCCATTTGCACGTGCGGCATCATAAACGTGAATGGCCTCACCAGCTGGAACATTGTCCTCTGGGTCGATCACAATGGGAACATCAGCTCTCACCCTTAAAATGGCTTTCATCCGGCTCGATAAAATCTCCAGCGACGCAATCTGTTCGCCATTCATCGAGTACTCCATGGAATCGGTAGCGACTGAATGGCTGCTCTTTTTGATCCGAATAACTACGTCACTAAAATCGGTGAGTGTCGAGGGGTCCTGCGGCTGAGCCCCATTCCCTTTTTGAGTCGAGTCGGGCGCAGCTGCCACCGCACTGGGTAAAGCTTTTTCAAGTCGTTGAAAAGATGAGGTCGCCAAGAAGAATACAAGCAACAAAAAGACGACGTCGATCATGGGAGTCATCATGCTATCGACGCTGGCGGGTTTGGAGCCTGCCGAATACGAGGTTCTCACGGTTGGCTGTCCTCGTACACTGCAAACACAACATCGGTGTTACCTGTCAAAGAGCAAAGTTTTAATAATGCAGCTATGTGTCGATATTCCGTCGTCCTGTCCGTACGGATGCGAATGCGCAAAGGCCTGCCCTCTATTCGCATGCGAGTTAATATCGCTCGCCGGATTTGCTCCAGTGGTATCTCTTGACTGGCAACTTGATATGTGCCCGTCGAGAGCACCTGAACGGTAATTGTCGGCGCATCCGAAAAATCGATCGAACCCGCCGCGGCTGTTGGCAGATCCAGTTTCAAGAAATTTTCTTGCTTAGCAAGGTGGCTGCTGACGAGGAAGAAAATGATCAGCAGGAATGTTACGTCAATCATTGGCGTCATATTGATGTTGACACCTTTCGAACCGCGATAGTTTGGGATTCTCACAATTTTCTGCCTTTATTGATGCCGTCGGCTAGGTTCGGACGACTTTTCGCATCAGCCAAGTTCCAATTAGGGCCAACGTGACGTTTCCCAACCACAGGCTAGATGCTGGCCAAGTACCGTCTTTTGAGAATCCTAAAGTCAATCCATATATTGGATAGTAGATCAGCAAGATTGGGAAAAAACAAACGCCAAATGTCCACCAATAGTCGGCGCTTCGAATGAGAACTGCCATTGGAACGCCCATCCAAACAAAAGCAAGGCAGCTAAACCCCATCGCCCACCTCCGCATCGGCTCTGTCTTAAGTTTCGATAGCATTTTCTCTGTGTCAGCTACTTCGGCGCGCAGCGTTTGACTTGTTGCATCGTTTAACGCTACGTATCGACCGGAGGCAAGTGCGATCGAAAATCGAGTCGCGAGTTTTTCCCGTCGTCGATTATTGAGCCCCTCTTGACGGGAAAGCTCACCTGGTATCTGCCCAATGGAATATTGCGACGGCCTTTTGGAGTTGGATCCGTTTTTGGAAGCAAAACCCAACGGCATATCTATTGGAAGCGAACCCGGATGTCGAATCTTGTTTTGCCCGTCGTCGATAAACGCGTCGATCAATTCAATGACCATTTTGTCCTCCGTGCGATCGATTGATATCTTCGCGGCCTCGGCAACGATGGTTTTCGTTCCATTATCGCTCTGCATCCATATTGTAGGCTTAATCAGCCAGCGCTCCTTAACTTCTTGAACATGGATCGCGAACCCCTTTTCCGAGTTGTAAGCCTTCTTTGAATTGAGGCCCCGATAAATAATCTCTTCCAGCGATCTCAGAATGACATTTTGCATCGCAGGCTCCGCCCATGAAACAGCCATGTCATTGAGCCAAACCGATGGAACGCTTAGCAAGGCACCGAGTACTACCGCAGGCCGGAAAATACACATCGGTGAAATCCCAGCGCTCTTCAACGCAATGATCTCGTTGTCCGCAGCAATTCTCCCGTAAACACAACAAACGGAGAATAAAATGGTGGCTGGTACCGAAAACTGAAGGGCCATGAGAAGAATATAGGGCATCAATTTGGCAACCTCTAAGTAACTCAAGTCCTTAGAGATTAGCTCTTGGCCAACCATTACCAACGAAATCACCAATGTCATTGCGAGCAATGACAGCGCAAACATCTTAAGTACATCCCAAAGGACGTAACGGGTGAATTTTACAGGGAACATGCTTCGGAACTATAGTCATTCTTCTCGCTTGAGACGATGCCACTTGGCCCAAACGAAACGCAGAAGAACAGTTAGCTTGCTAAACTCTGCGGATGTCCATTGTTGCATCCGGCCGGGGCAAGCCGGAAAGCCATGATGCGATCGGGTCAGGGCACGCTCAACGCAAAGCAAAGATAAGCCGCTCATCCTTCGATCTGCGTACTCCGTTATTCCATTTCCTGAATGAGGATCGAATGCCAACCCGTAGAATAGGTTTCAAAGCCTGGGGCCTTGGCGTGTGCAATACAAACCCGCCGGTTATCGAATTCGTCAAAAACGAACCCTTTGTTTTCATGGAATGTTTTTTGAAACTTAAGCATTGGCAGTTTGAAACTGCGAGGCAACGGTTTTGAACTTGCTAATATGTTCGCCTCGTCATCGACAATTAGTCTCAACGTTCTCTCCGCCTCTGTGGCATCAAGACTCGCATTAGTCAGTACCGCGTTCGACAGTGCGCCCCAATTGAAAATAACACCCAGCACACCGAGTATTTGTCCGTTGACCTCTCCGCCCTCTCGAACCGAGGCCGAATAAATTAATACAGATTAATCGTCGACGAGCGAGGAATTATGGGCAGATTGAAACGCGAAATCGTTTCCGCTTTCTGTCGCCATCGCTTTGGTAAACCACGTCGATTTGGATTCGTTGCGTCCGACAGATTGGAACCGACTCGGTCTGCCATTTGCAATTACATTGCCAGCTGCATCACAAAGAATGAGGTCGTGATAAACCGTGTACGCGTTGAGGATTACTCCCATGCGTTTCGAAGCAAACGCAACCATCGCTTCAGACTGTAGTTGCAACGCATCAACGATGGAACTATCGGTAGCCCACCAGCGAACATCGCAAGTTCGTTCGTACAAATTACGATCTATCAAGTCCACGCTATTCAATGCGATGTCGGCTAGACGGGTTCCTCGAACGCTACCTCCGATGGTACTGACCAAGTTCGAGATTGACTCTTGCGTTTTGTTGGCCATGGTATCGGCAACGCAGGCCGTTTTGGCTGACAGACTCTGCATTTCTTGAGCGACCACTCCAAAAGCAGCACCGCTGGAACCTGCCCTCGCGGCCTCTATTCTAGCGTTCAACGAAAGCAGTTTGGCGTTTTCGTTAATATCGCGAATTTCGTTGATTGCCGTCTCCATCGCGGCAGCTAAGTGCTCAACGATTTCGAGCACGAATTCTGTCGGCCCAGATGCTTTTTCGGCGTTGTTTGTAGAATTGCTTTTGATTTCAATGTTCTTGCCCGCAGGGCAATTGGCGATCGTATTCATTGGACTAAATTAATGAAGGTCCCGGTTCGAGGTTGAATGAGATGCCAAACCGCCATTTGGACCCATTCGATTGTCATACGCAATTAGCATATCGACCGTGCAAAGTGTGCAATTCAATATCGTACGCCGAAATTCACTAAACTAGCTCGATGATGATCGATAAGGAGAATTCTGTCGGATAGGCGTTTTTCATTTTCTCCAATTCAACAAGTTCTGATTCTGACTCATACGCTTTCGCCAGATTCTAGTTGCTTGATCTTTTGCTGAAGGCTCTGCCGATGCATGCCGAGCCGGCGTGCAGCCGCACTGATGTTGTTCGATTCCAACTTAAGTGCCCGCTCGATTACCGTGCGTTCAAATCGTTCGATCAGCATGTTCTTGGCTTCATTGAGAGGCAGATCAAAATATTTTAAGAACTCGTTGTGATCCGATTGCTCCGGTGTGCCTTTCAACCCAAGATCTGCCGATGTAATGGTTTTGGAATCAGACATTGCCGCGGCTGCTTGAACCCTCTGCTTGAGTTCTCTCACGTTTCCTGGCCATTTGTCGTTTAGTAGGGCCGAAACAGCGTCGCTGGACAGAACAGTTTCGTCATCCAAAAAACTGCTGGCAAGAAGCAGAATGTCTTCCGGCCGATGCCTTAGCGGCGGAATCAGTAACTCAATTCCCTTCAGTCGAAAATACAAGTCCTGCCGAAACTGCTTGTCGGCAATCGATTGATTCAGATCCTGGTGGGTCGCGCTAATCACGCGAACATCCACCGCGAAGACTTTCTCGGAACCAACTGGTTGCACTATGCCTTCTTGCAGAACGCGTAAAAGCCGCGTTTGTATGGGAGCCGGCATATCACCAATTTCATCCAAGAAAAGAGTTCCGCCATCTGCCATTCGAAACACCCCTTCACGTTCTCGATCGGCACCTGTGAATGCCCCTTTTACATGGCCAAATAACTCACTTTCGATGAGCGATGGCGAAATCGCGGCAGTATTGATTGCAACAAATGGTCCGGATGCTCTTGGGCTTCGCTGGTGTATACTTCTCGCCACCAACTCCTTTCCAGTACCGCTCTCTCCGTGGACAAGTACCGGGAGGTTGGTCGCAGCCGACTTGCAAATTTTTGAAAAGAGCTGTTGCATGACGCGGCTGACTCCAATCATGCCATCAAAAGCTGTCGCACCAGCTTGCGATTCAAGCTGCATCTGCACGGCTGCCAATCGATCCTGCAACTGAACCCTTTGCTGCGAACGAATCGCAATCGATCGCATCCGTTCTATTTCAAATGGCTTTGTGACAAAATCCGTTGCGCCCAAGCGGATACATTCCACCGCATCCGCAACCGTATCGTTGGCTGTCACAACTATGATCTCTGGCGTAACCAAGTTCGAGTTTTGTCGAAGGGCAGCTAGGACAGCTTTTCCGTCCATGATTGGCATGTTCAAATCGAGGAACACCAGATCTGGAACCGACTCGAAAAGGATGTCCAGAGTCTGCTTGCCATCGGCCGCCTCTAAAATGGTGCGGTTGTCGCCAGCCAATAGTTTTTTTAGAGCATATCTCGCTGAAAAGTCGTCGTCCGATATGAGAATCTTCATCGCATGGTGCTGTTAAGGATTTATCTCGATACGATAATTGAGAACCCGATTCGTGGAAATCTGCTCGCAACGCAGCCACAGGGTCTTGCCAGTCAACTCCGACGCATTCTCTATCACAATGACTTTTGAAACGCGGTCTCTTAGTCCGGCAATCTGCGTTCGAGCCCGAGGGCGATTGGGGATCAGCAAGACACAATCAAAACTAAGTGGGCTCGATTGGTGGTTGATTGCCGCAATGAGTAGTCGTATTTGATTTTCGCTGTCGATTTCGTACCGAACCTCGAATTCAAAATCGCTGGTACCGACTTGGATCTCTTGATCTACGACAAATGTTACAGGCTTCTCGCCCTGGATCGCGAATGCAAGTTTGATCGATGCAGACGATGTGTTTGCATCGGGTCGAATAAGCAAGGGGACGGAGACGGTCTCGCTGGAGTTTGGGTCTATTTCCAAGCTTGTCATCGCCTCTTCCGCTAAGATCGTTGGAGCAATTATTTTCAATTGCCCCATTACGGGATTAGAAAGAGGGTTTGAAACCCTGACCTTTAGTTCTTGTGCTTGGCCAACGATTGGATCAATTCGAGTATCTTCCAGTCTGACTCCCATCCGGAGTTTAGCAACTCGAGAATCAATTCCACGAATGATGACGGGCCATTTACCGATTGTCAGTCGTTGTTCCGGGCCATTGGCGGTGACGATGGTTTCCACTGCAACAGTTCGTCCCCACACATCCTGTGCTGAAACATCCTCTCCAAGGTACAGTTGAGCCGTGGTAGGACGTGCGGACCAAGCGATCAACTTCGCTTCGTCGACTGAGACGAGAAGATAATTCTCGCCTAGCGATGGGATCGGCAGACTGCCAACCTGGCGCTTTCCTGCTATCGCGACAGCCATCGAACGGAATGGAAGTAACATCTCTCGTGGCCCACCATTGCTATCCAAAAGTCCTACGTCGGGTTCTGCTGGGTTCGATACCCATGCTGTTGTGCTTTGCGTTCCCAACTCCCCGGCAATACTCAGCATCCTAGCTGCAAGATCCTGAACGCGAGCGCTCAAAGAGTACTTCGTTGCGTTGAGGGGAGTCAGATTCAACCACGGTGTCTTGTTGGTGAAGTCGTTGGTTACGTTTTTTCCAAACAGGCTTTCGGTTTCCCGAGCAGTCAATGGTTGCGAGGAAAACAACTGCCATCGATCGACAACTGAAACTTTGGAAGCGGCAATCAACGGGTTATGTGCAGCAATGATTTGAGCTTCCTGCCCGTAGCGTCTCGAAAGGTTCTTGATTACATCCAAAGCAGGCTTTAGTCTTGGATTGGACAAAAAGTCGGTTTCGTGGTCCCAACCTATTTGGAAGTCAGAAATGCGAGCGCACATCTGACTCATGACCGGCTCCAAAAAAGATTGCACCAGAAGTGAATCTTCGAGAGCAGAAGCTGTTTCACTGGGATTCAGCCGTGTGAATTTGTTGCGAATGGTCGGTGGGGGCGTTGCGATCACGCCGACGCAGGTTATGCCAGCCAACTGGACTCTATCAATTCTTTCAATGGCCGATTTGCTTGCCGCAGCATCGCGAGAATCATACCAAATCGGGAGCTTGACTCTTCCAACTTGCCCGAATCGAAGTATCTCAATAAGTCGCATGGCATCAAGAGCATCCAAGTCCCCGTTGTTCTTAGAAGACATGGTCCAACCAAAACGTGAATCGGGCTTTGGTTGACTCTCCATTGGCATGACGCAAAATTGCTCGTCCAGTTCGAAGACCCCGGACTTTCCCTTCGTGAGCTGTGTTGTTATTTCGTAGTATCCCGGTTGTAGATTTGTCATTTGCCATTCGCAACTTCCGTCCCAATAGGAAGTCTTGTTAAGTTTGGATTCCGTTTCGCGTTTCGAAACAAGTCGAGTCGGCTCGGATTCATGCCGAACAAACAGTTTGGTGACGGAATCAACTTCCTGTCCAGTGTGATCATGAAGCACCAACTTAATGGAGGTTTGATTGCTGGTCATCCCGTTGGCGGTGCATCGTGCGATTACGTCCTCCCCTTTTCGGTAATACGCCAGTGGTCGATCGACGGATAAGCTGAGTCTAGGCGTACGGAGGATCCTAATGGCATCAAATCCAAATTCGCCGCGGTATGACTTTATCGATTTCGGCTGAACTTGAACTACAGCCTGGACGAAAGCGATGTCATCGCGAGCGGAGTACTGAGATTCTGTTGCAGCGGCTTTCCACCCAGTCTTTCCAGAGAAGGCTTTGGTCGGCATTTCAAATAACTTCGTTCGTTTGCTGTCCAAAAAACGCAACTTCGCACTTGCTTCGTAATCCTCTGAATCGCAATGGATCAAGGCGGTCATGAAGTACACCGAATGGATATCTACCGCAACCATTGGAGAGGAGACCTCGACTGCACCGCCGTCCATTTGAATTCGCAAGTACGGATTCAAAAGAGTTCTCTCAAGCAGTCGATCAATTTCTGGTGGCACTTTTTCTGGTATGATCTGCCACGGCCACTTCCCTTGCTGCCAGGCAACCATGCACTGAGAAGAAAATCTACGAAAGCTCTCAATTTCCGCTAGATCGTCTGCAGTTCTCGCGTTTTGATAAATTCCAATGGGAATGAATTTTGGATATTCCTGCCCCGTTCGTCGAGTCCAGTCATCTGGCCAACCATCCCGACGTACGTCTTGTTTTGCCCCGAAATCCCATTCCGCCACGATTTCAGCGGCGGTGTTGTCGTCGGCATGCGTAGACGCGACGCACCATCCGTATAGAATGGTGCCGATGATGAGAGCGGTACCCTTCGGGTATCGGCGAAACGCTTTTGATAGAGGTCGCATTTTGCCTGGTCTACGTGTAGGAGTTCAACTCACTGGATTGAGGTTGCCGTTTAAAGAAGCTTTGCACGCAGCGGCGCGCATGGGCGCGGATGCGATCGAAATCGATGCTCGCTACGAACTGAAGCCTTCCGATCTTGTCGGCACTGCTCTCCGTCAAGTTCGGAAATTGCTCGAAGATCTCAATTTGCGAGTCGCATCGGTCAGGTACCCCACTCGCCGGGGTTACGAATGTGAGGACGAATTGGAACGCCGTATTGATGGTACCAAACAGGCCATGAAAATGGCGCATGACCTTGGAGCTAACGTGGTCGTGAATCACGTTGGCGCAATCCCGGAATCGCCTGACGATCCCGCATTCCAGCTAATGCGCACGGTCCTGAGCGATCTAGGTACTTATAGCCACCGCGTGGGTGCTTTTCTTGGATGCGAGACTGGCGCTGAACCTTTGTCCCGGCTCGCATCCCTGGTCGACTCACTCCCCGATGGAAGCGTTGGCATCACTCTCAATCCCGGCAACTTGTTGGTCAATGGATACGATCTGGATCATTTGCAATCGATCGCCAAACACGTCATGCTCGTACACGCAAAAGACGGCGTCAAAGACAAAGCACGTGGCCGCGGCACCGAGGTTCCGCTAGGAAGAGGCATGGCGGAGTTTCCTGAAATCGTTGCGATTCTTGAGGAATTCCATTTTGCTGGGTTCTTTGTCGTCGAAAGAGATAACGCCCAGAATCCAATCGAAGATATTTCGTTGGCAGTTCAATTTCTTAAAAATATTTAGACTTAGTACTATGGCTTGCACATCCTCAAATCAACGCAAAACTGGGAGACAATTTATGCTAAATCGATATCATCTTAGCTTGAGTCTGTTATTGGTTGTTGTCGGACTAACGATTCCTGCTTATCTGGGTTCTGGGCTTGCTCAAGAATCCAAACCATTGAGCAAACCCCCGATTGAGGACTTTACAAAATATCTTTCGGGCACCATCCTGACCGGTGTGTTTACTGTTGACGGTAAGCCGCTGGACAAACTTCACGAAGAACGCTACGAAATCAAGACCGCCCGAAAACTGGATGGGTACGATAGCCTTTGGGAAATCGTAACTCGCATCAAATACGGCGACAAAGACATTGAGATGCCTGTAGAGATCAACGTCGAATGGGTCGGGAAAACTCCAGTCATGGTTATGGATGCGGTCGCTTTGCCGGGCCTAGGCACTTTTTCCGCCAGAGTCGTCTTTCACGACAAGAAATATGCGGGAACTTGGAAGCACGATGACGTTGGCGGACACCTTTTTGGACGTGTCGACCGCGCACCGGAGAAGCCAATCACCGAAAAAGCGACCAAATAGTCTTTGTTGCCATGTTCGGTTTTAGATAACGCGACAATCGTTTAGAATGCCCCGCCTTCATCCCAAAAATCGCGTTGGAAATGGCTCGCATGCTAGCAGATTCTCATAGGA
>JANLRK010000659.1:0-3768 GCA_031361585.1 Pirellula sp.
GAAGCGCGAGATGCAAACACGACTGCCTTTCGCAATGGACCCTGTCGTTTACGATTTCGCCATCAACGATCGTGGGTCGTGGTGCAATATTCGTTGCGGTGAGGAGGCATCGATGCCGGACGGCTACTATGCAATTGTGGCTCCGAAGCTCATTCGGCAAGACATTCGCGACCTAAGCGAGCAATCGCAACGCGAGCTGATGCGATTGAATCGGTCGTGTCGTGAGGGTGACGGGCGTGCCCGATGGCTGCTCGATCGGCTTCTGCCTCAAGCTCAAGCGGAAGCGGACTCCAAATTGCAATTGCTCGCGTCGTTGAAAGCGAATGGTTTTGACCGAGCCCAGCACGAGCAGATTCGAGCCGACTTGCTTTCAGGCCGAATTGGACTATCGGAGAATCGATTGCCGCCTCAGACGGTTGTTCAAGATGTTTCACCGAACGACTTTATCGACCTACGAGACCGTCGTAGTACGGGGGTGCGAAACTCGGAGGAAGCGAGGCCAGGACGACATGCGATTGAAGCGGGACAAGTTGCCGTCGTGTCATTGGCTGCTGGCGTAGGTTCGCGATGGACGGGCGGCGCAGGCGTGGTAAAAGGACTGCATCCCTTCGCTAAGTTTGCGGGCCAACATCGAAGCTTTATCGAGGTGCATTTGGCCAAAAGTCGACGTACTTCGGAGCAATTCCAGTGTCCGATTCCGCATGTATTCACGACCGGCTACATGACGCACGAGCCAACGGAAAAGCACTTGGCCAGCGTTGCCAATTACGGTTACGACGGACCCGTGTATCTCTCCAAAGGAATGTCCGTTGGACTCCGAACCATTCCAACCTCTCGCGATCTCAAGTTCTTCTGGGAGGAAATGCCCCATCAAGTGCTAGATGAACAACAGCAAAAAGTGCAGGAGAGCAGCCAGGCGGCCATCATGGGCTGGGCCAAGTCCGCCGGCGAAGCAAATGACTACTTGGACAACTTGCCGCAACAATGCATGCATCCAGTTGGACATTGGTACGAGATCCCCAATTTGATGCGCAACGGCTTGCTTCATCGGATGCTAACGGAAAGGTCATCGCTCAAATACTTGCTGTTGCACAACGTCGACACGTTGGGCGCAAACCTAGACCCGCTAGTCCTGAGCAAACATATCGAGTCGGGAGCTTGCTTGAGTTTCGAGGTGGTCGGACGTCGCATGGAGGATCGAGGCGGTGGGTTGGCAGTCGTCGATGGCAAGCGCCGACTACTGGAGGGAATGGCCATGCCCAATGAACGGGACGAATTTGGGTTGACTTTCTATTCCTCGATGACGACCTGGATCGATATCGATCAACTTTTGACAGCGTTTCAATTAGATCGAGACAAACTTGCCGAAGCAGAACTGGTTGACAAATCAGTTCGGGCGATGGCAGCCAAACTGCCAACCTACATCACGATCAAGGATGTCAAGAAACGCTGGGGGCTTGGTCAGGAAGATGTGTTTCCGATCACTCAGTTCGAAAAACTTTGGGGAGACATGAGTACCCTTTCCGACATCGCATGCGAGTATATTGCAGTCGACACCATGCGTGGCCAACAAATGAAGGATCCTGCACAGTTGGATGGCTGGATGCGCGATGGATCTGCTGCTCACATAGATAGCCTGTGCAAATGGAGCTAGAGTTTTGTCACGCCCTCGGTATTTGGGTAAGCCACTCGTGGCGGTGCACCGACGCCGGGTCGCTGAGTGCACCGGCCACAACGCCAGTACGTCAATTGAACTATCTTCCTAAAAACGGCTGGCCCGGTTGCTGGTATTGCTGGCCCGGTTGCATGTACGGCAGGCTTGGTTGCTGGTAGATCGGAGGCTGGCCTTGGCCATAGCCGACTGGAGGTGCACCATACTGCGGCGCACCGACTTGAGGCGCACCAAGTTGCGAGGAACCGACCATTGGACTCGCCTGGATTTGTTGTCCGGGCTGTCCCGTGTAGGGATAAGCCTGATATTGCTGGGGGTATTGTTGCGGATACGGTTGTGGATATGGGTTGTAGGCGCTGCGGTTTGCACATCCGGACCATACACTCATGCCAATGGAAATGCTCAACACAACTAGTATTCGCTGAATCCTCACCATCGCAACCTCATTGCAGACGTTCCCTGTTTCCTATTCCATCAACATGGTGATCGTCGCAGAATTCTCAACTTGACGTCTACAGCAATTTTCAATCCAGTGAAAAACAGCTAGATTGCTCGATTCTCGGTTAATTCGTTCCCCTATCACCCGCCAACCTACATGACTCAGTATGCTCTTTGGGCTGTTTCGCCAATCGATGGCCGCTACTCCCAACAGACCTCAGAACTTGCCCCCTATTTCTCTGAAGCGGCCCTCATTCGCTATCGCCTCCGAATTGAGACCGAGTACTTGATCGCGCTTTGCAACTTGCAACTGCCGCAATTGAAGAGCGTTTCGACGAGTCACTATCCAACGCTTCGAAAAGACATCTTCGAGGGCTTCTCGGAATCCGATGCAGTGAGTGTCAAAGACATCGAACGGACAACAAACCACGACGTCAAAGCCATCGAGTACTTCATGAAAAAAAAACTCGATCAACTTGGGCTCTCCGAGGTGAAGGAGTTCGTACATTTCGGACTTACCTCGCAAGACATCAACAACACAGCTACTCCGCTCTTGCTCAAGGAAGCACATGTTGCAGTGTTTTTACCGACGTTAAAAAAAGTTACAGATAGATTAAGGTCGATGGCAAGCGAATGGGAAGCTGTTCCAATGCTAGCCAGAACACATGGCCAACCGGCCTCGCCTACGCGTCTGGGCAAGGAAATACGAGTCTTCTACGAACGCATCCAGCAACAGAAACGACTGCTCGACCAGGTCCCTTTTTCGGCCAAGTTCGGGGGCGCAACCGGCAACTTCAACGCACATCATGTCGCGTACCCTGAGTATGACTGGAACGCTTTTGGCGATCGATTTGTCGCATCGCTCGGACTACAGCGTTCAAGCCCCACAACACAGATTGAGCATTACGATAACCTAGCTGCCTACTTCGATGGCCTAAAGCGAATCAATACGATTCTAATCGATCTTTGTCGGGATTTTTGGACCTACATTTCCATGAACTACTTTAGGCAGCAGATCAAACCTGGCGAAGTCGGCTCATCAGCCATGCCTCATAAAGTCAACCCGATCGACTTTGAAAACGCAGAAGGCAACTTGGGAATCGCCAACGCTCTATTCGAACACCTTAGCGCCAAGCTCCCGATCTCGCGATTGCAACGAGACCTGACTGATTCAACGGTGCTACGCAACATCGGAGTTCCAATCGCCCACACGCTAATTGCATGCAAATCCATTTTGAAGGGCTTGAGTAAGGTGCTGCTTAATGAAGCGGCAATTCACGCGGACCTCGAAGCGAATTGGGCGGTCGTAGCGGAAGCGATACAAACCGTTCTTCGTCGCGAAGGATACCCAGAGCCGTACGAAGCGCTCAAAGGGTTGACGCGAACCAACGAAGTCATCAACGCCAGCACTATGTCCGGATTCATTCAGTCGCTCAACGTCTCGGACGCGATCAAGGCAGAGCTGACAAAGATAACGCCATTCAACTATACAGGGATATAGAAAATAGTAGCATGGCCCCCTGGGCCGTACGAAACTCGGGCTACACGGAGCGAGGGCGGGAGCGTGCGGGGCGGCTCGGCGATTGTTTAGCCGAAAAGCCTGAACGAACCGCAGCTCAAGACTGCGGGATTCCAAATACCGCTGGCTTGTCCAGCGG
>JANLRK010000670.1:0-23887 GCA_031361585.1 Pirellula sp.
AAATACCGCAGGGCAAGTTGGCGGGATTCCCAAATACCGCAGGCTCGTCCTGCGGATTCCTTCTGTTTTATGGCTACATTGAGAACAATATTAGAAATGCATTACTCTTTAAAATAATCACATATGAGCTCAATTCTCCAACTTGCAATTCATGGTGCCTCGGGTCGCAATGGAAAACGACTTATCGCTCTTGGCAGTGTAGATCCTGCTGTCAAGATTGCGGCAGCAATCGTGCGCGCGTCTTCGAAGCACATCGGCGAAGATGCCGGAACGCTTGCAGGAGTGACTGCGATGGGTGTGCATGTTACTAGCACCTGGCCGACCAATATCGATGCCGTCATCGATTTTTCGTCGCCCGAAGGGTGCATGAGCGCGCTGGAGCATTGCGTAGATCAGAAGATACCCATTGTTATCGCTTCAACGGGATTATCGCCAAAGCAAATCGAATCAATCCATCAGGCAGCCAAAGTTATTCCGATCTGCTATGCACCCAACATGAGCGTCGCTGTCAATTTAACGATGAAGCTTGTGGAACAAGCAGCTCGCGCACTCAGGGACGTACCCGGCGGGGCCGATGTCGAAATCATCGAGCGACATCATCGTTTCAAAGAAGATAGCCCAAGCGGAACCGCACTCAAGTTTGGGCAAATCGCTGCCAAGGAAATGGGTATCAGCCAGCATGTTCATGGCCGTGTTGGACAGGTTGGCCAACGATCCCATGGCGAAATCGGATACCATGCAGTGCGCGTTGGAGATGATGCAGGTCAGCACACTATCATCTTCGGGATGATGGGCGAGACAATCGAACTCAGAGTGGCTGCCTCCAACCGAGATTGCTATGCCAGCGGAGCCATCTCCGCGGCAAAATTCCTGGTAGGCAAGCCAGTGCGGATGTACTCGATGATGGACGTGTTGGGGCTGTAGTAATGGCTAAATGCGATCAAGGTTATCTGTGCCGTGTCTGTGGTGAAGAGGTTGAGCATATCACCGACAGTCAGCTGTACCTAAGCTTTGTGATCGGAGAGATCGATCCGGAGACTTTGCACACGTCACCCGAGTGCCATTTACGATGCGCGCCTACCTTTTCGCAGTTCATTGTTGACAAGCGATTTGAAACTCTACCTGACCTAGATGGAGCGTTCGCGAAAAGTCAACTTGACCATGGTTACGTTGACCTGAGAACAAAGCTGATTTCGCGAGGTTACGATCGGCTTTGGGCCATTCGAGAGGAGCGCCGCAAGCCGCTGACAGTGATCGAATACCCTTTGCCCGAGTTTGCGCAAAAATGGCAATAATGCTACTTCACGACTTTGAAATTGGGTTGGGCAAAAAGTGTAGCACGGCAATCCGTGCCGAGAAAAACGGCACCGAGTGCCGTGCTACACTAGACGTCGGATTGAATTGAAATACAGCGAAAAATGAGGCTAAATGCATGATTTTTGCAGAAAAACAGTTGCGTTGCAATCCGTTCTTGGAATCACGACGGGGACCGTCGTGCTACACTTTTGCTAGCTTTTTTGCTTGATTTGTTTGATTTTCCATCTAGTATAAAGCGTGGTCTTTGTAGGTTCGTCATCATGAGTTGCTTTATCGAGGAGAAATCCGATGCTGTGGTCAATCCGTAAAAACTTTCTATTTGCACTGGTCGTTTGTCCATTGACCGGCAGTCTTGCCATCGCACAGTCCCCTTTTTCAGCGATATCTGAAACCAATTTAATTACCTCCCGGGCAACATTCTCCTCGCAAACAAACGATCTATTTGTGAAACAGTGGGTTCACGTTGACGAGGCAGGTTCGATTAGTGGATCGGTTGCCGCGTTGGTAGGGCAAGATAGTCTTTCGATGGCAAAGATGAAGGTAACGCTGAGCCAAGGCGGTACGGTTATGCTGACGGACGACACGGACGTTGAAGGGGAGTTCTTGATCGAGAAGGTAAGTCCTGGACTTTATACTTTGACCGCAGAGGGGGGTGGGTCTATGGCTATGTTCTCCTTGGTGGTTCTAAATGGAATCGAAGGTAAGCATCTTTCTAGCAAAGTGGATATTCGCGTGATGCCAACTAGCGGTCGCGTTTCTGAGATTATTCAAGGACAGTCCATTCCAAAAACAACCGCAACAGCATCCGCGATCAATGTAGATCCGCTCGGCAACAATCGAAAGTTTTCTGAAACTCATCGGGTAATGCTGGATGGTCAAGGCACCTTGTCCGGACGGCTTGGAAAGGCTGCGTCCGCTGTCGACATGAGTAAGATGACAGTGTTTATCATGAAAGATGGTCAAGAGATCAAGCGAGCTAAAGTTGCGATGGATGGCAGCTTCTCAGTTCCTGAGTTGTCACCCTCTTGCTACGGCTTGGTTGCTGCAGGTGATCAGGGCGTTGCAGCTACTGGATTTTGCGCGGTCAATCGAGTTATTGCGAGCATGAACACCAATAAGGTGCATTTCGTGGCCCAGAGCAATCAACTTCCCTCAAGCCTGAATATCGAGGTTTGCGATCAACCAGCGACTTTGGTGCCGACGAACAACGCTGTTGTGGCTGACACCTCGGTAGCCTCTCCCATCGGAATGGCACCTGGATTCGGTGGCGGATTCGGTGGCGGAGGAAGCTTTGGCGGCGGTGGCGGCTCCGGCGGAATTGGTGGCGGTATCGGTGCCATAGCGGGCATCGGAGGATTGATCGCCGTAGGCATTATCGCAGCTGATAAAAACAAAACTGCAACCGTTACAAGCCCGATTGCTCCTTAGTAGCTTGCGCGGCCTAGTGGTCGGCTCGCTTTGGTTAGCTTGGAAGCAGAACAATCCAGCAGGACAAGCCTGCGGTATTTCTGAATCCAACCGTCTTGAAGGTGTGGGGCCGTTCGCCTTGGTTAGCTTGGAAGCAGAACAATCCAGCAGGACAAGCCTGCGGTATTTCTCTCCTTCACAACCTCCCTGCCGGTGGGATTCAAATATACCGGTTACGAACTAATTGGTTGCACGTCGACGGACACAGAAAGCTGCGTAAATCCACCACCGACAAAAACGCCGTGGATCGGGGCTACATCCGCATAGTCTCTGCCCCAAGCTACGGTTATGTGCTCGAGCCCTGGAATGAGGTTGTTGGTTGGGTCGAAGTCAATCCAACCCAAGTTTCCTGCATAAGCACTTATCCACGCATGGGACGCGTCTGCACCGATGAGTTTTTCCTTACCGGGCGCCGGATGCGTCAGCAGATAACCGCTAACGTACCGAGCCGGAACGCCAAGCGATCGAAGACAACATATTGCGATTTGCGCAAAGTCTTGACAGACTCCTTGTCGCCTAGCCAACGCTTCGGCCGGCTTCGTTGAAACTTGCGTCGCCTCTGGCGAGTATTCCATTTCACGGAATATCTTTGAATTCAATTGTTGAACGCAATCCACAAAGCTGCGGCTGTCGACAACAGTCTCCTTTGCAAACTCTACAAATGCTTTGCCTCGCTGGCAATGTCGGGAATCGAAGAGGAACTCGCTCGCTTGCTGGTCGTCGTGCCCGAAAGGATGGCTTGCTGATTGCATGACTTGCTCCCACGTTGGAGACAGTTCGAGCGAATAGTCCGGCATACTCCGCTGCACAATGGACTTCGCAGTGACGGTTAGGTGTGGGTGGATTTGTTCTATGCTAAAAAACTCGGCTCGATTCCCAAAGCTATCGAGCCATTGAAATCGAGAATCCGGTGTGGGCGATACCTCCACGTTGGAGTGCTGTACACACTGGTACGGAAGGTCTCTTGGCCGCAAATGCATTTGATTGTGGCAAAGGGAGCTCGCAGCGGAGTATTCGTAGTGCGTCCGATGGTTGATCGCGTATTTTCGAATCAGTGCGGACATTTTTCAGTGGCTGTTGGTAAGTGGCTTGGAACACGGGCCAGGGGCTCAAGCTACAGCATCTTGTGTAGCCAAAAAGCCCGAACGATCCACCGGTCAAGCCGATGGGATTCCGCAGTTCCAGCCTCTTTGGCTAGTGTATCGTTTTCAACACTAGCTTGCGCATCGTGCTATTCTTTGCCGTAGTGCTTTACCTGGTCCCAGTAGGCTTCAAACGCGTTAGGTTTGTGGAAATCCGGGCTGTTATCGAAGTCGTGGCATACGGCGCACTTGTCGCTTGCTCGATCCAACGGCAGTTTCATTTCGTTTCGAAGTTTCTTTATGAGTTCGTCATCTGCCTCAAAATCGCCTAGTTCAGCTCCAGCGTGCTTTGCCCCTGGGCCATGGCAATTCTCGCATCCATTGGCAACCATATGTGGCGTTGTTTCCAGCGACTCATATCCGGTTCGATACGGAGCAAAGTTTTGAGGGTTCCAACCCGTAACGTGGCAAGCTAAACACTCGGGGTCAAAATGCCTTGCCATCGAACGTTGCGGAGGTTGGACAATCGAGTCCGTGGCGTGCGCATGGGACGTTTTTTTCCAAATTTCAAAGGCAGTCGTATGGCACTCGCCACACTTCTCAGAGCCAATAAACTCTCGAGTAGATGGATGCGACATTGGTCGTTTGCCGAGCCCCTCGACCGTGACCATTTTGAGTTCGTCTTGATATTTTCCGAACAATTCTGTAATGCGTGGCGAATCTTCAAACTGGGAGCTCAGCGCGACGCGCTGGTATCTCCACGGTTCCTTAGGATTGTCAAAAACACCAAACAATCCAGCATACATTCCTTTCGTACCAACTTGAACCATCAGGCTAGATGCACCGATTTTCTCTGGCTGAAAGGTCGGTTCACCGAAGCCGCCAGATGTGACAATCAGCGAGAAATCGGGTACGGCTTTGGCAATGATTCGAGATTCTTCGAGCGATGCGTGGGAAATAAGCACCATATAGTCACACTTCTCAGCCTTCATTTGCGCTGACACCGCTTTAAGCGATGGAATGGCCTCCGAAATCTTGATTTCCTCGTTGTTTACGTTTCTCGCGTTTTCGTCACCAAGCACTGCCGTAATCCCGATTTTCTTGTTTTTAACCGTGAGAGTCTTGTACTTAACGTCATAATCATTGAATATGTCGACATTCGCACAGACGAACATGCCCTTCTTGTCAATCAATGAATGAAGCAATCCGTCGCCGACGCTGAGCAACAAATCATCTTCTCCAAAGGCGACCGCTTGATATTCCAATAAACTAAATGCCGATGCAGACCAGCGAAATTTGATGTCCGCTTGACGACCACGTCGCGGGTCCGACGAGTCCTTTGAAACACGGAATACTTGGCCTCCACCATCAATCGGCAGTACGCTCCAGCCACGCTGTCGAATGGATGTCAAAAACGTGTCGCGACGGCTTAATCCACCTTTTTGGTTTTCTAAACCCGTGCAGCCGCAGGGTTCAATGTAACCCGTCTGGCTACCTGTAACAAAAAAAACAAAAAGTGGATCTTTCCAATCGACAGCGATCTTCTGGTTCTTTTCTTCATCCGTGGCAACGGTTATCGGAACGCCGTTGCCACGCTTTGGTGGATCCTGTGCCGCATTGATTCTCGCCACGTCCGACGCAACATCAGGCACATTGGTCGGAAATCGGATCTGAACTTTGGTTTGCTTGACATCTCCCTTAGATCCCAGCGATCCCTTAGGCGGCTCGCCATGGAGATTGGGCAGGATGATTGAGACGCTCAGACCAATGCTCAATGCAAGCAAAGTTTTGAAAGAACTTCGCCTGTTCGAAACACTTTGATCTTCCACAGTTCCAAGCTCCTGCAATGCAAGCAATCGATTTCCATTATTCCAAAATGCGGAACTTGATGTACATCGGAAACTGTGGAGCGCTTTCCATATTGGTTTCCAAAACTATTTTCGCAAAATCCTTGGCGAATGCTCCTGCGAACTCGATAGGCGGAGTACCTGGCGGGATCTCAAGCGTAACTGAGTACATTTTTTGTTTTGGCGTAACTTTTACCTCGGCAATCGTGATCTTCAAGACACCCGCTGCCGCAGCGGGAATCACTTTAGCAACTTTAAGCTGGATATCGCCAACCTCTTCCGTTTTGACAGCTAGCACAAAACTCTTTTTCAATCCCTCTTCGGGCTTGGCTGTGCCGAGCGTAAAAATGTTTTTCTCCTCGCTGTAATCTGGTCCGCCAATCACGCGTATGGGCGAAACGGATCGGCCCTGTACTGGAAAGTTGATCGTTTCTTCTGGGCCATCCGCTTTGTCTGGCTTCTTTCCAAAAATCATGTTCCCAGAAAACGGTCCGGATGGAACGCCTTTGCCCACGTTGATAATGAAGTCTACGAAGTAGCGAGCTTCTGCAAATTCTGGAACCTCATCCTTTTCAAGCTTCTTTGCACTTTCCGTTACGCAAGTAATTTTTGTATTGAGCGAGTTATCCGACCAACGAGTAAATTGAATTTCTAGAGGTGATTCTTCAAAACTATACATCCTAGCCTTAAATTTGGTTTCCTCGCTGGAAAGAATAGTTCGCAGGTCGGCCGTGGGCGGATCGAACACATGTGCTTGTCCAATCTTTCCTTTGATAGTTAGCTTGATTTCTTCCTGATCGACCGCGCTGGTCGCAATGGTTGCAGTTTGAGCAAAATCAGATAACAGTCCTTCTGCTAACCACTCCAGTTCCACTTGAGTTTCTTCGCCTGGCTTAAGCGATTTTGCGTCAAGTTTGCCGACCGTGCATTTGCAAGAAGCCGTTTTGTATTGCACTTCAACGGGCGACTCTCCAACGTTTTTGAAAATGAAATTGTGCGACCGCTTCGTCCCCAGTCGCATGGTACCGAAATCGAGCTCCGTCCCACCGATTACCTCGATTTTTCCAGGCTTTCTCTCCGAAGACTTGCCTTTCTCAATAAATCCTTCCATGTCAGTATCAGCACCCATCACATTTTTGATATCGGCGGTTCGCTTTTTGAATTCATAGAATGCGACTCCATAACCAATTCCGATACACGAAACAATCAAGATTAACGTTCGCATTTTAAGGCTCAAACAAACCGGATTCCGGTGGCAAAAGGATATGGGGTAGGAACTCGCCTAACGCACGTTAGTACGCAACCATTGTAGAATGGGTTCGCCTTTGGCATAACCAGGTTGTTGCCCCGATCTTGCTTGTCCGTCGAGGGGGCTAGTTGAATTTTCAAGCTCTTTAGGAAAATAGACAACGACGGCAGCAAGTTTCCTATCAAGGTGTGGCGTTTCGCGTTCAATGCTTTCCACTTTGCTTCGATACTGTTTGGCCTCGTTGTACCTTCCGCACCATGCGGCGCCAATTGCAGCCTGCAATTGGGTTGAGGCGGAGTTGGGGTAACTCTCAGCGGCTCTGGAAAAATATTGGTACGCTAGCTCCTTTTTTAAAATCGACGAGGAATTTCCTTGATCCCGCACGGGTTCGGAATCCACCAAAATAGCATTCCACGTTCCGCACTGAGCGTACGACATCCACTGGTTTGGGGCTCGTCGGATGAACTCCCGACAGCATGCCTCAAATAAGTCGGCGTACTTCTGTCTCACTTTGGAGGATAGATTGTTTCGACGAAGCAATTCGACACATTGATTCGCGACATGCGATGGTAAGTTTGGATCGAAGGGATCCGCCTGGATGAATCTAAGCCATTCGCTTGGTTCTTGGACCGCTATGTCTTTGTCTGAAATTGTGCTCATCACGGCAGACGAAGCTAAAACTGGCAAGCACATGGTCCTCGCAAAATCGACTGCTACAAAAACGACAAACAACAGTCCGGCCGTTGAAAGGAACCCCGTCCGAAGAACAGCCCCCTGGGCTAAGTAGGTCATTTTACTTTCCCACTTGGGTAGCCGAAAAGCCCGAACGATCCACCGGTCAAACGCGTGGGATTCCAAAATACCGCAGGCTTGTCCTGCTGGATTATTCCGTTTCCAGGCTAAACTCCCGGCATGGTTCATACCAAAGGCCAACCCGACCAAGACGCAAACCGTGTTCATTAAGCCGGGCTGCATCCATCCTCCCGAAGCGAGCAAATGAATCAGAATAACACTTGCTGCGATGAGACAAACGGTCGCGCACTCTTGGTTATTCACGATCCATCGAACTCGCTCCACCATCAAGAACACCGATATGGCTACCATAACAAAGAAAAGGCTCGACGCCAGTGAATCGGCATCACTCAAAAAAATCCCGAACAACAATATTCCAACGCAACCAACAAGACCCCCAAGGGCGATTGCAGGTCGCCCCCCATCGGTTAAGGGAGCTTTAGATTGAAATGGACTGGCCGCTTCGAGGGCAGGAAGTCGGCTTAGCTCGAGCATTTTCAAAAACAGGATCACAAGGATGGAGACGAGAAAAAAGAGAAGCGGCAATCCGCCTGCGGCAGCGGTTTCCAATAGGAAGTTGTGAGGGTCGGCCGGCGATTCGGAAGCGGTAATCACTTTGACGCGATTGTAGTTCTCTTGGAAGTTGGCCACACCGTAACCAGTCCAAGGCTTGGCTTCAATGAGCGCAACTGCCCCTCGCCAATAGTCAAGCCGATACGACATGGATTTCCCCGCCTCGGCTACTATCATCGGATCGCGAATAAGCACCCCAGCTATTGCAACAACACAAACCACCGTAATCGCCGCGACTGAGATGCGAAATCGATTTGCTAGACTCCAACCCTGTTGTCGGAGCGCGGGATGAACCATGCACGCAGCAAGTAAGCAGACCAAGCTCGCCAACCAAGCCGAACGACTCTTCGTCAAGAGCAAGGTCACAAAGAAACCGACCATCAGAACGGCCCCGAGAATCAGCGATCCCAATTTCGCTTTCTGCACCTTGGATTGAGCGCTGAACGACGCCCGTTGACTAGAGAGCGATACAGCCAAGAAAACCAGCCAAGCGGCCATTAAGCCCGCTAGCGAATTGGTTAGCGCAAAGGGGCCAAGAGGTTCCAAGCTTTCAAGTCGATTGGTGAATTGCATCGCTTCTGCGGATCCAGCAACAATATCCAACTCCTTAAAAAAAGAATTAGGATCAGCTGCAAATCGCGCACGAAAGGCCGGCATGCTAATAAAGTACTTGTAGCCGGCATGAGCAACCGTTCCTGCGGCGCAAGCTAGCATCAAAGCGAGCAGCGAACCTGTGATTCGGAAACGCAGGCACAGCCTCGCTACTGCGAGCATCAATATCCCTTCTGCAATCCATTGCCAACATCCGTTGTAAGCAAAACGCGCGTTTCCTAGGCCAGGCACGTATGTGGTGCAAAACCACAGCCAGGTCGAAAAAACCGTGCATGCTGCAGTTAACCAAACGAGGAGCCTGTCGGGGCGAATTTCCCCTAAACACAATACGGAATCAATCGCCACAAAAAACCCAATTCCCATGGCAATGAGAATGAACGTAAGAGAATAGCCCAATGAGACGCTGGTCGCATCACAGGGATTGATCTGGGAGGAAACAAGACATATTGCCAACATGAAACAGGCGAGTTGCAATGGCAATCGATAGATCCATGACTTCTTTGGTTCATCGATTTGATTCACATCAATGCTCATTGTTCAAATCATCGCTCATTGACTTTCAACTAGGAACCACTCGATTGACTCGGCCCAGTAAGGCTTTCTAGAACGCCGACTAAAGCAAGCATGCAGAACACAATCGACAACACTATCACTGCTCCCCAAATGTCGGTTCTCGGTAACAGCAACGCTCCTAACGAGCAGGTGACGGTAGCCAGATAAATGGTAATCACCGCCTGCTTCTTGGTCATTCCAAGGTCTACTAGTCGATGCGAAAAATGTCGTTTGTCGGCTTGAAATGGACTACGCCCCTCACGGATCCTAATCCAAATCACACTTGCCATATCGTATAAAGGGATAGCTAAAACGCACAACGGAGCAAGCACGGCATGGGGCGTTGCACCCTTAGCCCCAGTGTAAGTCGACAATAGAGTCGCGATCGCGATCCAATAGCCCACGAAGTAACTGCCTGCATCACCCATGAAGATAGTTGCCGGGGGCCAATTGTGCTTTAGAAACCCTAACAACGCACCAAACAACACTAAAAGCATGGCGGCCACAAACAACTGAGGCTGCCCCAGCGATGAACTAGGAGTGACCAACAACATCAGTGCCAACATCGCACAAATGATGACGGCAACACCTCCACTGAGCGCGTCCATATTGTCTAACATGTTGAAAGAGTTAATGAGCATTACTATCCAAATAACACTCAGCATGGATGTCAACCATGGTATCCCGATAAAAGCGGTCAGTTGCAGGTGTTGCCAGTAAACGACGAACCCAGCGACGAGGAATTCCACTGCCAATCGCGCTTGCCACGGCAATGAAAAACGATCATCCAGTAGACCTAGAACGGTCAAAATAGTGCCGCCCCCAATAAGCACCCAAATCTGAAATGCTCTCGACGCCAATCCTGGTAAATGCTCTTGCAATCGTGTCGGTAGCCAAACCTGGCCTAAAGCGTCATTGGAGTTTAGGAAAAACAATCCAAGCGTGCCTAACAAAAACGTCCCCATTACCCCCATCCAAATCCCTAGCCCACCGCCAAGCGGAATTGGCATCGTGTGGACTTTCCTCGCGTTCGGCTTGTCCAGAAGCCCAAAGGATTGAGCATTTCGTTTGACAAATCCTACCGCCAACACCGAAATGATGAAGGCCGGGAGAATAGTCACAAGCGAGATCGCACCCATTTGTAGCCAAAAAGAAACTGTCGGGTTGCTATCCATAGATTCCCATACTGAACGCATGTTCCAACGGGGATTTCATTCGTGTTCGGAGTCCATGAAGGGTGATTCGATTCGACTAACTGCGATTTCTTTTGCCAAGTGTTTCCTGGCTGCATGAAAGAATACTCGAAAGTCCTGTCGTTGGTAGTCGGGATAGGTCCAGGGCAAATGTTGCCACTGCTGATCGCGAAACGCAAGCGTTACCTCCGCGTAGATCCCATCCCTAAGATAAATGCGATGTTCACGATTTTTGGTCGACGCGAGAACCAACTTAGTCATCGACATGTAGCCTGGGTCGATGTTGAGCGGTCTCTCGACGTCGAATGGGATACACTCCGCGACGTCGCTTTCCCAATCATGCGACATCAACTTGTGCGTCGCCAATTTCGCGGGATCGTACCAATTCGCAAGTATCGCAAATTGCTTCTTTAGTTGATCCCCCATCGAGGCTCGGTAGTAGCTGGACTCCGTAAACGGAAATGCCGAGCTGATCAACGCTATGGGCGACAGTTGAACTGCTACGCGATCCCAGAGCCATTCGAGCGCCGATTCGTACCTGCTAAATGCCGCAATAAACTGAAAGCAAAGCGGATGCTGTTTTGCAATGCCCATTCGATGGATCGCTTACTTCCCTTTATTCGATCGTAGGCGATTCGCATCTGCTCCAAGCCGATCTTCTGCATCTTCTCGCGTATCGCGAGCTTTCTTCTTCAGTTGTTGCAGGGCCAATTTGGATCTTTCCAAACGTCCCAATTCGGACTTCCATTCTTTCTGAATCGCCGACAAGTCTTACATTCCTGGTGTGGACTTGGAGTCGTTTTTGGGACCGAGAACCACTTGAAAATTTCCCGTCGGAAGCTTGGGACTAGACTGGTCCTTTGGATTGGTCGCAAGGCTTTCGAGGGCGGTCGTTACCGCTTTTCGTTGTTTCGGCGGAACGCTATTGTAAACGCCGTCCTTGCTATTCAACGCTTCATTAGAAGCGAAATAAAGTTGCGTTTCAAGAATCTCACGTTTGGGGGCGACAACCCGAAAATGAATATGGGGCGTACGACCAGGGTACTTGCCCGGTTGAATGGTCTTGAATGAAAACGATCCGTCCGCCCCGGTTTGCATTCGTCCCCAATATTGAAAATTCGGATCGAGTGGACTTTCGCCTTTGTCATTTGGATGATTGTAACGACCCGAAGCACAGGCTTGCCAAACTTCTACCGTCACATCGTCGAGGGTTTTGCCTGAAATATCGACAACATTTCCTCGAATGGCAATGATCTCGCCATCTGCCACCGAAGCGTTCTCGGACCTACGTGTCAGATCGACGTCGAAGTATTCCTGTTTGTCGATCGGCGGAATCGGATAAAAGGGGCCTCGAGTTTGAGATGGGGTGAGCAAAAGGTCATCTGCAATAGACGTCCGGGTTAACCACACGCCTCCCGCAAAAATAAAGGTCAAATGTTGTACAAAACCCCTGCGATGTACCATAATAACACCATTCACTTTTCAACCAAGAACGACTACAAAGTAGTAACGATTAGAGCGATTGTACTCAAAATCGAATTTACAGAAGAGATGTTCGATGTAACGAGATGGAAATTACTGTCATATTGCCGCCAGACAATTGTTTCTGACCAATGGTTTGTTAGAGTTTTTTCAAAATTCAACTCAAACCTAAATTCGTTGCTGACCAGGAAGACGATGTTGCGCCCTCGACGTCAAAAGCATAAGAAAAAGCATTTCGAACAGGAATCCGACGCAAATCTTTCGGCCGGATTGCGGCTCGCACATAAGCAAAATGTGGACGGCCAAAGACCGACGCGATCCTCTCCACGTCCATGGAATTTAGCTATACCAACACATCGACGCGAACGTGCGACTGAGGGTTTGTTGATGGGATGTGCGGTTGCGGAATCATTGTCGCTTGCTCGCAACGGGATCCATCCGCGTGTGGGGCTAAAGTTATTCGGTCGAAATCCGCTCCAGTTTCAGTTTCAACCTGGTTTGGGTGTAACCAGTCATCGCACCCACGCATTGCTAATGTCGTTTCAAGCGATGCTACAGTCTAAAACAGATCCAAACATTTTTTCGGCAAACGTGAGGAAGCGAATTGCTTGGTACCAGCGAGCTTTTCCTTTACGACATGCTCACGTTCACTTAAGACGACTTGTCAGCCGGATTAGCTTACAACAAATCGATGATTCGATGACCGTCGGATTGGGGGACGATCCACTAATACGATCGTTGGTCATGAGCATCATGCTGCAAGGGTGCGTCGATTCCGCGAGTAGCTGGTTTCAAATGAGTGCGGTTGTTTCCCATACGGACTCGAGAGTCCTTCACGCGAGCACGCTAATTGGATTTGCCGCGCAACTTGCTCAGATGACGGAACAGGGTGACTTTGACTCCGCAGAAATACTCAATCGCTTGATTGAAGTTACGGACGAAACAACACTCAAATCGATGCTTTCGAATCTGCGCGATCCGCTCTCGAGAAACCAATCGTTGGCTGCAGTCGCTAGACAATTTGGTTGGGAGAATGGAATCCCCCCAGATGTATTTGCCTCTGCGATCATCGGGATTTACGCATGGCTACGACATGCGAAACGATTTCGCAATTGTGTTGAACGGACGGTATTGCTTGGCGGACACTGTAGCGGCCCAGCTGTGATCGCGGGATCGTTGTCGGGAATCACTTTGGGAAAAGGAGGGATTCCCGCAGAATGGCTGCAAATGGTATCCACCTATCCGCACAACAGTCAGTGGCATGAGCGGTTGATTGAGCGGGTCAAGGATTGGCCTCATGGTGTGGACGACATTCATCAAACGTTGGCTTTGCCGTCTTCCATATTGGGTCAGTTGGGACGAAACGTTATCTTTTCAGCTTTAAGAATTCTTCACGCCTTGATACGGCTCCCTATGCGATTGACCCAATTCAGCGTCGTCAAACGAAAATAGGCGTGGCCGACGCTGCTAGCGTCGGCTCTGGTGAGCATCGGCTCGGATGAGCGTCGGCTCGGATGCTGGCAGCATCCGCCACGATTGGTTATTCATGCCGAAGTGCTTCGATTGGATTCATTTTAGCAGCCCGCATTGCAGGGTAGATACCGAAGACCAATCCAACGGCCAATGAAATAAAGAAGGCCCCCGGTATACTTTCTGGAACGATCGCCGGTTGAACAGTTCGCACAACGTCTGGAAGCCCCGCCATCTGTTTGGCAAACCACAAATTTGCCAGAATTCTGGCGCCATTGACGGCTGGACCACAAAGCAATCCAAACAAGATTCCTGAAATGCCGCCGGCCAAACTCAACACGCTGGTCTCCACCAGAAACTGACGGATGATGTCGCGTCTCTTAGCGCCTAAAGCACGCCTAATGCCGATTTCGCGAGTGCGTTCGGTCACCGTTGCAAGCATGATATTCATGATTCCGATACCGCCGACTAACAATGAAATGGCTGCGATCATTCCCATGAAAGCCATGAACATCGCGCGGGTGGTCCTGGCTTGTTCCAGCAATTCGAGCGGGACCACCACTGTCACGTCTTCCATTTTATCGTGTCCCGAAAGTGCATCCTGGACCAATTCCGCAGTTCTTTTGACATCGGAAACTTCTCTCACCCGTAGAGTGATTTGATTCAATTCAATACTTTCCCCCTCCGACGAACTCGCACTAAAACTCCTTACCTCATCTCCAATTCGCTGTTGCAGCGTCTTGATCGGGATATAGACATCGTTGGAGAAATCCTGTGCGGCCATCGATCCACCAATTGCTGCCGTAGCGCTCTTTGGCTCAAGGACACCGACCACCAGGTAGAAATTCTTGTTTTGCGGCATGTAAATACGCTGACCGATAGGGTCCTCGAAAGGAAACATTCGATCGGCCACCTTCGATGCGATAACGCAGTGAGTGTCCATCGCAAAGTTTTCGGCATCGGTGATGAAATGCCCAGACCTTATTTTGAGCCGTGTTACCTCGGAGTATTCGGGCGTACACCCAACAAGTCGTCCATCGAGTTTTCGATCCTTGAATTGAAACTGGCGACGCATTTCGCGTATCGGTAACGCACTTCGAATCGTCGGAACCGTGGAGGTAAGCAAATCAAAGTCTTCACGCGTCAGCCCATAAGGCGTTAGGCCGGTGGCCGACATTTTTTCGCTCGGTGGCTTTATTGTTCGAATCATGATCGTGTCTGCGCCGAGACTCTCAATTTGCTTTTGAGCTTCGTCGCCGATCCCTTTGCTGATGGCGAGCAGCCAAATCACGCTCGCAACCCCGATAAAGATACCGAGCACGGTCAGCAGTGACCTAAGTGGGTGAAGCCAAAGACTTTTGACTCCAAGCTGTATTGTTCCTATCCAGAGACTCATTCTTCAACCGGCATGTTATCTAGTGCGTATTTGGCAGCGGTAGCGCGGACTTCTGGGGAATTTAGACGATCCCACTGCAACCGACCGTCTTTCAAACGAACCACCCGCTTGGCCCGCTTGGCTACCTCGTCTTCGTGCGTAACCAATATAATTGTCTTTCCCTCGTCGTTGAGCTTTTCGAACAACTGCAAAATTTCTTCGGCAGTCCGTGAATCGAGATTCCCTGTTGGCTCATCGGCGAGGATAAAAAAAGGATCATTTACTAAGGATCGGGCGATCGCAACACGTTGCTGCTGGCCACCGCTTAATTGTGTTGGACGGTGGGTCAGTCGTTCACCTAAACCGACCAAGTGAGCTAACTCAATACTCTTTTCCTTTTGCTTCTTCGTCAGCGATTTTCCTTGGTAGAACAAAGGAACTTGGATGTTCTCCACAACCGTCAGCTGCTGGATCAGGTTGTAGGCTTGGAACACGAAACCAATTCGCTGCGATCGGATATCAGCGAGTTGATCGTCATTCATTTTCGCCGCATCGTCAGTTCCCAACCACAAACTGCCGGAAGTGGGCTGGTCTAAGCAACCAAGCATGTTGAGCAAAGTGCTTTTACCAGATCCCGACGGACCCATGATGGCTACGTAGTCCCCCTCAGGAACATCGAACGTGACGCCTCGCAACGCGCGAACCGTTTCACTCTTTAAAACATACTCCTTTTTAAGATCTGCAACGCGGCAAGCAAATCGGATCGCTTGCTCAGGTTTTAAGGCAATCATTAGTTGGACGGCGCCCCGCGTCCTGCGCCACTGCCGCCACCGCCGGATGCCATCCGCTTGCTAAGCATTGCAATGATTTCGGCTTGATCGATTGAACCATCCTTGTTGGTATCGTAGTCGGAAAAACTATTCTTTATGCGTTCGTTGTCGGCAACCTCGAGCAGACTTAGCTTCCCGTCGGTATTCGTATCCATTCTCGAAATCATGACTGCTGCCAATGCATTGGGATCCATGTTTCCACCTGCGTTTGGTGGTCCACCGCCGGATGGCCCATCAGGACGAGGACCTCCGCGTCCTGATCTGGAATCTGCTCCAGACATAGGCGGTGGAACGGTAGCTGCAATCTTGGCTAACGACTCACGATCATCGACTTCCTTAATTTCCGGTATCTTCATCTTGTCAAGGTGATTGCGAGGGTCGAGCACTACCATTTCTTGAGGAGTGATGCCTTCTCCAACGGTGACAAATTTATCGTTCGTGGCACCGATCTTGATTTCGCGAGTTTCCCATTCTTTGCCCTTTTGGACCAAGACAAAATGGTGCTTTTTTGTCTCATAAACCGCATGCACAGGTACCTGAATGGCGTCGGGAATCTGCTCCACAAAAATCCGAACCTCAGCAGTCATGCCGGTGCGAATTTCCTCAGGAGGATTAATTATTTTTACGAGGACAAGGTACTCCTTAACCGTCGATCCCCACGAGCTGGTTTGCTCTGCATACTTGTTCACTTTGATGACCTGGCCGAGGAGTTCATTTGCGGTAGCGCCAACATTGATCTTCACCGGCATGCCGTCGCGTATCAACGTGATCCGCGACTCGTTGACCTTCGCCTTGACTTGCATTCGCGTCGGGTCCGGCAATAAGAAGATTGTCTTTTGTTCTTGAACGAGAACTCCAGCCGCAACAACGAAATCGTTGCTACCCCGTCCACCCTGCTTGTTTGCATAGACAACTTGGCCATCGGCGGGTGCCAAAACCGTGCATGCTTTGACCTGCGCCTTTATCTCTTCTAGCTTCTCTTTTTCTTCGACAAGGGTGCTTTTGTCCGACTCTAACTTTGCTCTGGCCGTTTCGATGTCACTATTTAATTGAACCAGCATTTTTTCCTTGGTCAATTTGTCGAGTACCCTCAGTCGCCCTTGCGCCGATTCTAGCGAGCTTTGTGCGTTTTGAACTGCAAATTGCTCCGATTCGATCTGCAAAGCTTTGAGTGTACCCTTGGCAGCAAGTCGTTCCGCACTCTGTAATGACAACTCTGCTTTTCTAAGTCCTTGTTGGGCAAGTGCGATCTCGCTTAAGATCGCCTTCTGTTCTGTGATGTAAGTTCCCTCGAGATACTCTTGCTTGGCAATCGCCGCCTTGCTGACAGCCGCTTCACTACTAATCAAATTGGATTCGACCGTGCTCACCACAATCCGCTGGTTCTTTGCGTCCTGCTCCAATCCAGACGAATCTAGTTGGCACAGCTTGTCCCCTTTCTTGACGATCGTGCCTTCGGTTATCAACGTTAGGATGGGAGTCCCGCTTCCTCCTCGCCCCTTCACTTCACATTTTACTTCATTGTTGCTGCTGCTTTCGATTTCACCTTGTTCCAAGACAATATGATCGAAAGGGCCTTTCTGCACTTCATGTAGCAGCGGATCATTGTCCGAAGCAGTGTAGATCCCGGTTCCTTTGGACTGCCACCAGGCGTAGCCCCCTAAGCCGCAAATAGCCGCAGCAATAATTAAGAAAACCATAACCTTTACGGCGCCTCGCCTAGGTTGCGAACGCACGCGATGTTGAAGTAACATTTTGAATGGGAGGGTTATTAGGAAGGCGGGCTCGTCTACACACCAGAAAAAACAACTGGCATAATTGGACATTATCCATGACGGTCAATGGCAATGCCACTAGTAAATACATCCGATAAGCTATTCGACCGGAAGAATGTCCACAACCTGCTACCAACCCCAAGGATATCCGCAAGTTTCGCAAAAACGCAAAATTTTATTAGCAATACTGATTTAGCGACTTTGGGAAACCCGCGAATAAGAAGCGACCGGATGAAAAGTCAGATTATGAGTGAAAATACCATACACCAGGAAACCGGGGTGTCTGCGCAAATCCGGTGGCCTGGGTATTATGGTGCTACATGGCCGTGTGGCCCAAAAAATCTTGCCAGTCGTGTTCCATACAACCGATTCCAAATAACCGCTCTTTGATTTGGAATCGCGAAACGAGCTAGCGGTACGGCGCAAGCCGAGCGGTACGGCCCAAGCCGAGCGGTACGGTATACCGGCGGAGCTTAAGCACTGCTGCAACTATTCGAATTCGGTAGTTTATGGTTTTGCGATGCCTTAGCAATTTTAAAACAACCACACACGGCGCAAACCGGTAAAATACAGATGGCCTCCGATTTTCGACTTAAGGAACAGCTTCCTCGCCTGACGGATGCGATCGTACGCACCTACAACTCCCGCGACCGCATCAACCATTTAGGGCATTGCCCACTTCCTAGGTACGAAGTGATCGTTCAAATCCTCGAGGATTTAAAAGACTTGCTATATCCAGGTTTTCGTCGTCGAGAGGGGTTGCATGCCGGCAACATTACGTACCACGTCGGTAATTTGGTGGACTCGTTGCATGATCGCATGACGACGCAAATTGCTCGAGCCCTGTTGCATGCTGACCGCGTGGATGCCAAGTCGCCTACCGAGAATCCATGCGATAAAGTGATCGACTACGAGGCCAAAGGACAATCCATTGCGATCGCTTTGTTGGAAAGAATTCCGCAACTGAGAGCGGCGTTGGAGAAAGATGTCGAGGCCGCATACGACGGAGACCCAAGCGTTTCCAATCGCGATGAGATCATTTTTTGCTTCCCCGGTTTAGAAGCCGTGACGATTTATCGTATCGCACACGAACTGGTTCATTTCGCCGTTCCATTTATCCCTCGCATGATGACCGAATGGGCTCATAAGCAAACCGGAATTGACATTCACCCAGGCGCAAGGATTGGCGAATCGTTTTTTATCGATCACGGAACGGGGGTGGTCATCGGCGAAACCTGTGAAATCGGCGATCATGTCAAAATCTATCAAGGGGTGACGCTTGGCGCCTTGAGCTTCGCCACGGACGCCGATGGCCAATTGATCCGAGGCACAAAGCGACATCCGACCATTCAGGATCGCGTCGTCATTTACGCCAACGCAACCATACTCGGAGGCAGAACCACAGTTGGACACGATAGCGTTATCGGTTCGAGCGTGTGGGTCACAAGCAGTGTTGCTCCTCATTCGACCGTAGTACTGGAAAAGCCAAAGCTACGCATCCGAAGTGGTCAGGGTGATGAGCTGGTGCACGACTCGAATTATCAGATTTAGGTCGAGCGATGACGTTTATGGAGCATATTGAACCAGACGACATCGTGATTTCCGGCTATGGTGCTATCACGCCTCTAGGCCACGATGTCGATGTGTTTTATGAGTCCTTGGTTTGCGGTGAGTCAGCTGTGAGACTACTGCCGCCTGAATTGGGTATCGACGGAATGCACTGGCTGGGTACGGTCATTCGTGACTTCGATCCCAAAGTGCACGTTCAGCCGCGGAAGATTATCAAGGTAATGTGTCGGGAAATTCAGTTGGGATTTGCCGCTGCAATGCAAGCTTGTCGCATGTCCGGGATTGCGTTCTCGACCATCGATCCCGATCGTCTCGGGACTGTTTTTTCAGGCGAAATGATTTTTAGCGAAACGGTTGACGTCGAGAGCATTGTTCGATTGTGTGCTGTCAACGGCCAAATGAATCATAGCCGATGGGCCAAGGAAGCGATCGAAAACATGTATCCGCTTTGGATGTTAAAGTCCCTCCCGAATATGGCTGCGTGCCACGTCGGAATTGCATTGGACGCGCGCGGCCCGAACAATACGATCACGACCCTAGGTACCAGTGGATTGAACGCAACCTTGGAAGCCATCAACGTGATTCGTCGCGGAAAGGCAGACGTCATGGTGGTTGGTTCTACCGCCTCGCAAAACACCTTCACGCGTTTGCTCCAACGCTACGAAGAGGATTACTCCACGTCCTACACCCATCCTGAGACCGCGTGCAAACCGTTCGATGCAGATCGCAATGGTTCTGTTGCAGGAGAATCCGCATCTTCCGTTATCCTCGAACGCCGCTCTCACGCGGAAGCTCGCAATGCGACAATCCTTGGCTCCATAACCGCTTGGGCAAATGCATTTGGTACATCGACGGGGTCCCGATGGAGTGGTACGCAAAGCGCCACCGAAAGAACACTGTCCACTTTGCTCGAACGCTCCGGTCTAAGTGCAAACGAAATCGACCACGTAAATACCGGCGCGAATGGAACACTTGCATGCGACGCGGGAGAATCGCGCGGTATTGCCAACATTCTGGGGGATGTTCCCGTCGTTTCCTACAAAGGGGCTATCGGCGACTCCATAAGTGGGTCTGGACTCATCGAATGGATCGCTTCGTTGGCGGGCATGAGGGCCGGCACTATTGCACCGACAACCAACCATTACAGGACCGGTGGCGATTGCCCTGTTAACGTTATTTCGAAAACCGCGAAACCAAGGACGGCGACTCACGCTATAAAACTCTCGCAAACGCACCAAGGCCATTGTGTGGGCATTGTCGTTTCGGCGGCCAATTAGCGATGGCAATCTACCTTGACAATCAGGCGACGACTTGCATCGACCCAGCGGTAATTGCCGCCATGCTCCCTATGATGGATTTGTACTATGCAAATCCAGGAAGCACTTCTCACGAAGCTGGTCGCGTCGTTGGCCATCTCGTCAACGATGCGTTTCAACGAATCGCAACTCATTTCAATGCAAGCAGTGACGAAATTATTGTTACGAGCGGAGCTACCGAAAGCAATAATCTTGCAGTATTTGGCGTAGCCTTGCATCCCAAACAGAAGCGACGTTCGATCGTGTCGCTGGTGACCGAACACAGGGCGTTGCTCGATCCGCTCGCAAGGCTTGAAGGAATGGGCTTCGAAATCATTCGGCTTCCTGTATTGCCTAACGGCCATCCCCAAGCAGGCACCGTGGAACTCGACCGACTCGAAAACGCACTCAGTGAGAACACGGCCTTGGTCAGCATCATGCTTGCCAATAATGAGATTGGTACGATTCAACCGATCGCCGAAATTGCAAAACTGTGTGAACGATTTTGCATCCCTCTCCATACGGATGCAAGTCAGGCAGTTGGGCGACTGCCGATCGATGTCCAATCGCTTGGTGTGGATCTACTGAGTTTTTCGGCTCACAAATTTTATGGCCCAAAGGGTGTGGGTGGGTTGTTTGTTCGGCAGTCACCTTCCTCTGTCTTGATTCAACCTCAAATCGTCGGTGGTGGCCAGCAATGGGATCTTCGATCCGGGACCCTCAATAGTGTTGGAATTGTCGGTATGTCAAAAGCACTTGATGTCATGCAACAAAATGTTGATGCCGAACGAACAATGCAAGAACGCCTGCGAAATTTGCTTTGGCTGTTATTGAATGAACGCATTGACGGTCTCATCCTGAATGGCCCCAGTTTGAATTCGCGTGCCATTCGATTGGTCAATAACCTGAATGTCTGCTTTCCAAAAGTGGAGGGACAATCATTGATGTTGGAATTGCCAGAGCTAGCGGTGAGCAGCGGTAGCGCTTGCACGTCTGCCGAACCCCATCCCAGTCATGTTTTGACGGGAATTGGTCTTAGTATCGATCAAGCCAGGTCAAGTCTGAGATTTGGCCTTGGACGCTTCACCACTGAAGCAGAGATTCGGACGTCGGCGGAATGGATAGGTAAGGCCCACGCTAAACTTGTTTCATTTGCAGCTTGACCAATAATTAATGCGGCTCGACAATGACTCGACCAAAAAGAGGGGGATCGACGTCCCGTCCGAATATCGCGTAGGACGGTACGTTCTTTCCAGACTATAGTTCCTTGTACTATCCCATTCTTCAACGATGTATGTCACCTAATGAGTCTTGCCCCGTCCACCAAATCGTCGACCAAAGCAGATAGCGTGACCGCAACCAAGATGGTACCGGACCAGAGTGGCCGATTTGGCGACTTCGGAGGTCGCTATGTTCCCGAGACTTTGACTAGAGCGTTGGACGAGTTGATTGTTGAGTACGAGCGAGCGATGAAGGATCCCGACTTCCACGCCGAGCTCAACGAACTACTTCATCGCTTTGTTGGTCGGCCATCCCCGCTTTATCATGCGAAGCGCCTAAGTAAGCAACTTGGTGGTGCACAGATTTGGCTCAAGCGCGAAGACCTCAATCACACCGGCGCGCACAAGATCAACAATACTCTTGGCCAAGCACTGTTGACCCTGCGGATGAAAAAGACACGTGTCATCGCCGAAACAGGCGCTGGGCAACATGGAGTTGCGTCCGCGACCGCATGCGCTCACTTTGGCTTGCCTTGCGTAGTGTATATGGGTTCAGAGGATGTACGGCGTCAAAAGCCAAACGTCTTCAGCATGCGGCTTATGGGTGCCGAAGTCCGTCCCGTCGAAAGCGGTTCGCGGACCCTACGAGATGCGGTCAACGAAGCCATGCGGGACTGGATGTCCAGCGTTGAGAACACGCACTACATCATAGGTTCGGTCATAGGACCGCATCCTTTTCCAATGATGGTTCGCGATTTTCAAAGTGTCATCGGTCGCGAGTGTCGAGAGCAATGCCTGTCGGCCATAGGTCGATTGCCCGATACGATCGTGGCATGCGTGGGTGGTGGTAGCAACGCGGCCGGGATGTTTTATCCCTTTGTAGACGATAGAGATGTTCGGCTCATCGGAGTCGAGGCCGGCGGTAGAGGATCTGCCCCTGGCGACCACGCGTCACCGCTTACTTATGGTTCACCTGGCGTGTTGCATGGATCCTACAGCTACGTCATGCAAGATGAAGACGGACAGACGAGCGATGTCCATTCTATGTCTGCCGGCTTGGACTATCCCGGTGTTGGCCCTGAACATAGCTATTGGAAAGACACCCAACGCGTTGAATACACCTCCTGTCGCGATGACGAAGCCCTCGGGGCATTTGATTTCTTAGCTCGCAATGAAGGCATTCTTACTGCCTTGGAAACTTGCCACGCCGTCGCAAAAGCAACGGACATCGCTAAGACCATGTCTCCCGATCAACACTTGGTTATCTGTCTCTCGGGACGGGGCGATAAAGACGCAGCAGAGCTAGCACGGCTGCGCGGCCAAGAATGGTAGTGTGGCACGGTGGTCCCCACCGTGAAATAACTGTCTAAAAAACACATAGAACAAACTCACGACGGTAACCGTCGTGCCACAATAAACGAAGTATCGGAATAAGTAATGACGGCGATTGACGATCTGTTTGGAAAGCTAAAATCTCAGGGCAAGAAAGCCTTTATGCCCTTTATCACGGCGGCGGACCCCAATCTAGGTTTCACATGCCAAGTCCTTCGAAAGCTAGATCAACTTGGCTGCTCGATGGCGGAAGTCGGGATCCCATATAGCGATCCGATTGCGGACGGGCCGGTTATTCAAGCGTCGTACACGCGTGCTCTTGGAACCAAGGTAAAGCTCCATGATATTTTCGGGCAAATTGCATTGGAACGCCCCAACATTTCCATGCCCATGGTCTCCATGGTGAGCTATGCGATCATTCATCGCCAAGGTCCAGAGCGATTTGTCGACGATGCGATGGCTGCAGGTTTTGCAGGTGCGATAGTTCCCGATTTGCTGGTGGAAGAAAGTGCTTCATTAGCGAGCATTTGCAAGGCTAAGCAATTTAACTTGATTCAATTGGTCACTCCGACGACGCCGCGCGAGCGAGCCTTGAGGATTGCGGAGCTATCGAGCGGTTTTCTTTATTTCGTTAGCGTGACTGGAATAACGGGAGAGCGCAATGAGCTTCCGCCCGATTTGGTGGATCGCGTTTCGTGGTTGCGAGAGCGTACCCCATTGCCGATTTGCATCGGATTCGGAATCTCTAGACCAGAACACGTCCGATTATTGGCTCCAGTTTCAGATGGCTTGATTGTCGGTTCAGCCATTGTTCGATTGATGGAGCAAGCAGCCGCATCGGAGGCGATTTCCCTG
>JANLRK010000479.1:0-2425 GCA_031361585.1 Pirellula sp.
GCGTCTGGGTAACGCTCACCCCAACATCGCGCCCTATCAAGTCTTTGCGGTCAAAGACGGATATATCATCATTGCAGTTGGCAATGATCGCCAGTTTCAGGATTGTTGCAAGGTTTTAGGGGCAGTGAGTTGTGCAGTTAATCCCGATTTTCAATCGAATGCTCAACGGGTGAAATCGAGAACGCAGTTGACGGAATGTTTGAGTCCGTTTGTTTTGGCTTGGACGAGGTGCGAACTCTTGGCTGCGTTGGAATCTAAGGCTGTGCCCGCGGGGCCAATCAACACTGTTGAAGATGTATTTATGGATCCACAATTAATCTACCGAGGCATGTGCGAAAAACTAATCGGTGAAGACGGCTCAGTCGTGAAGACGATCGCCTCACCGATTGTGATAGACGGTGTACGCCAATCGAGCGAAAGGGCCAGTCCGAAACTTGGGTCTTCGCGCCCAGAGTTTGGTGACCAAAACTCCGATCGAGTTTCCTAAATGAATCAATACCATAGAGCACGAAGTGGAGGACAAGTCCTAGTAGATCAATTGATCATTCAAGGAGTGGAACGTATATCCTGCGTTCCGGGTGAGAGCTTTCTCGCTGCGCTGGATGCCATGTTCGACGTCGATATCGATTTGCTAGTTTGTCGCCACGAAGGGGGAGCGGCCTTGATGGCCGAAGCGTATGGGAAACTGACGGGCAAACCAGGAATCTGTTTTGTTACGCGTGGACCAGGTGCAACCAATGCGGCCCATGCTGTGCATATTGCTGCCCATGATTCCACTCCAATGATCCTATTTGTTGGCCAAGTGGAACGAGGTGTTTTGGGTCGAGAAGCATTCCAAGAAATCGACTACAAACACTTCTTTGGCGGCATAGCCAAATGGGTAGTTGAAATAGATCGAGCAACTAGGATTCCAGAGTTGATTGCACGTGCTTTTCGCATGGCAACACAAGGCAGGCCGGGCCCGGTTGTGGTCTCTCTGCCGGAGGACATGCTGACCGAGGTAGCGAATTGCGTCGATGCACCAAAAGTTGTTCGTGTGGTCGCTGCGCCGTGCACGGATGATTTATTGACACTTGAGTCCTATCTTTCGAATGCACGATCACCGTTGGTCGTATTGGGCGGTTCCAGCTGGGATGAGGCCGGCTACGAGTCGATCCACGATTTCGCTTCGCGATTCAATCTGCCGGTTGCAACGTCGTTTCGTCGCACGCACCTATTCAACGCTCTGCATCCATCTTATGCAGGGGATATGGGATTTGGCATCAATCCTGCTCTCTCAAAGCGCGTCAAAGAGTCTGATTTGATAGTTTTGATCGGAGCACGCATGAGCGAAGTTCCATCCTCGTCTTATACACTGTTGGACATCCCAAAACCCAAACAAAGACTAGTTCATGTCTATCCAGACTCGAATGAAATTGGTCGCGTGTATCAGCCGGATCTCGGTATCGTGGCCGCGCCTCAAGCCATGGCCATAGCTCTTAAGAGCATGCGTGCGCCTTTGCAAATTCCATGGGTAACGGAAACCGCAAACGCGCATCAGGCCTATTTGGACTGGACAGAAGCACCAAAAACGCTGCCTGGTGATTTTCAATACGGTGAAGTCATCGTATGGTTGCGAAACCGAATGCCGCGCAACACTATCGTTTGCAATGGGGCTGGCAATTTCGCGATTTGGGTGCATCGATATTGGCGACATCAAGAGTTGAGCACGCAATTGGCGCCGACCTCAGGTTCTGTTGGATACAGTGTCCCGGTTGGAGTCATGGCCAAGCGACAATTTCCAGATAGGCCGGTGATCGTATTTTCCGGCGATGGATGCTTCCTGATGCAGGGACAAGAGTTTGCCGTGGCGGTTCAATATGGAATTAACGTAATCGTTATCGTCATCGACAACGGCATGTACGGCACCATTCGCATGCACCAAGAACGGGATTACCCAAAGCGTGTTATTGGCACCGATTTGAATAATCCGGACTTTGCAGCCTTAGCGCGGGCTTTTGGTGGGCATGGAGAAACAGTACGATTCACCTCGGAATTTGCGCCCGCGTTCGAACGTGTCATAGCCTGTGGCAAGCCCGCGATCATCCATTGTTTTATCGATCCACAAGCGATTACGCCCGCGAAGACATTGGATCAAATTACTAGTGGTGAGTAGTCTGGTCTGTTAAATACCGCATACTAGTCGTGTTGGATGATTGTGCTTCGAAGCTTCACGCGCCACTGAGTTCCAGCCATCGACAAAGCGATCGTCCAGGCTAGCCCGGCTAGCCCCGGCGTTCGCAATAGGTTTGGCGTACTAATCTAGTACGCCAAACCTGTTGCGTTCGTTTGGCACGAGGCCCAACGAACGATTATGAAGTGTTACACCCGCCCCGAGGAGCGCGATGCCGCTGGCTAGAAGCGGGCCAACCAAAAGGAGAAAAGT
>JANLRK010000708.1:0-10335 GCA_031361585.1 Pirellula sp.
GCAAGAATGTATTTTCCGTCTCGAAGCACCCATTGTTCAACCCGCTGTTCTAATGGATCAACGATCCAATATTCTGAAACACCAGATCGTTCATACAGGTCTTTCTTCAATGTTCGGTCGTTGCCAGAAGTCGAGGGAGAGAGGATTTCGACAACAAGGTGAGGGGCTACTTTGATTTTCGTCGGCGTAATCTTTCGGATGTTCTCATTAAGAACAATTACTAGATCTGGCTGGACAATATCGAAATCGGAAAGCTGTACGTCGATTGGGGCGTCGTACAATACGCCTAGGCCTGCCAATTCGATTTTTGTATAGAGTTGGTATTGCAGTCGTTTGGAGACGTGCTGATGCTGCGTGCTTGGCGAGGGATTAACGAAGTGTACCCCATCAATGATTTCATGGCGTTGGCCGTCCTCGGGTATCTTTGCGCTGTCTTCATAGCGCAATTTCTCAACATTGCTCGTAGTGGTGCTCATGGTTTCTCAAATACTCCAACGACAGAATCTTCACGCCCGAGCGCGGACATCCCACACCGGGTATTTTCGTCTAGACTGCTCTTGATTGCAACATGGAAAGATGAACGCGATCAGCTGGCCGGACTCAAAACACCTTAGTCATGGTCACTTTTTTTTACCTGCCATTTTTCTGCCAATCGCTATGGCGAGCTATCTGTGGCTAATTCATAACCTAATCCAACCACAACCAGTGTATGCCTAACCAGTGTATGCCTCACACCTACTGTCTTACTGTCCTGCTCCTGGTGAAAAACCCAACCGTTGTTGTCGTAGATGGAGGCTCGCAACATGAAATACTCGCCGCTTTCACCAATCTATGATCACTCCCCGCCTGCTCTGTTGGCATAATCTGAATCTACGTTGTCCGGTCGCGAAGACGCTTTTGCAAGTGCGCCGCCATCGATTCCAATTCTTCTATGGATCGACTACTCAGAATACTTTCGGAAGTTACCGAATCGCCAAGAAGCCCTTCATAAATCTGGATGCTTGCTTTAAGCTTACCACGTTGCTCGCCACGTTGCTCGCCTATTTCAATTCCCTCCTGTCGTCCCTCTTTACGGCCCTCTTGTCGCGCATCGATCAAATTGGACTGGGTGTCCAAACTGGCTTTCTCTCTTGCATCGTACATTTGCTTTTCCTCCGTTATCTCTCGAATTGCATTCAACTCGCCCGTTGCCCGCAGAAACTCCAAGCCTGTAAGTAGCTCTTGCAACTCCTCGACCGTATGTTCACTCGAGTTCTTAATCCAATAGGCCCACTGCTCCAGGACGCTCGCACTGCATACTTCGCCTGCAATACCATTGTACTTCGCAAGTTCAACCGTGTGAATCTCGATCGAATCTTCCAATACTCGTCCGCTTTCACGGTCAACCAACCGAAACTGGTGATGAAGCTGATCGTCGTTCCACAAATTTCGCATCAGCAAACAGATTGAATAGGTCGCTTTCAGATCGCCGTACCCTTGGCCCTCTCGGAGCTGATCGGTGTAAGCTTCGCAAGCGTAAAAGACGGCACGTTTGGAAAAACTCGATTGAACCACAATCTGGATTTCAACAATCAAAACACGGCCAAGCTGATCGGTCGCTTTTACGTCCACGCAAACTAGCTTGTCGGTCTCGAAGTCCTTTATTCCAAACGGATTAAGATACTCGACCGAAAAAATTGGATGAGGCAATTGCAGCACTGCGTTGAGCAGACTGATCAGACAGATTTCATTTCCATGCTTGCCGAAGATCTTACGAAACGCGAAATCAATCCAAGCTCGAATCCCAATTTTCATCGACATCGCTATCTATCCATCCTGCCATTCCCAGCCTCCAACTGCAACGAGCAACATTCTAGCAAAATGACGCGAATCGAGTTGAGTCAGTTCGCATAAGCCTTGAACGACTCAGCTACCCTTTGATTCGGGGATAGTTCTCCCTTGTTTGTCCGCAAGATTCGCCGAGATTCGTTCCGAACAACATTATCCTTGTCTCTAAACAATGACTCCTGACACCTTTGTTCTTCCCCGGTGCAACTTGAGAACTACTGCGGGGAGATGCTCAAGGCGATATGTCAATGCGTGATCGGCGATCGCCCGGGCCGCTTTGAACCTCGAGTTGTCAAGCGAAGACGAGACCAATACAAAAAAATGAAGCAACCAAGAAACGTCCTGCAAAAGCGCCTCGAACAAAACGATAACTCGTTTGAATAGTGCGACTTAAGCCCAGCCGACAGCACCATTCATGCCTGGCGCCTACCGAAGGGTCGGCACCTACCGAAGGGTCGCTTGATGCCAGGGAAAGCAAACTTGAGAAGAAACGTGCGAGCAAGTGAGCCGCCTAACCATGCGCCGCAGCAAACCCGGCCATCGTGTCACTATTGCAATCGAGGCATCTCGTGGGCCGGGTCGCTGAGCTTGGGTCGTTAGCGACAGCCGATTAGCTGCCCACAACTTCACATCGAAATCACGGCTATTAGAACCCTCACGATGCTAGTCGTCGGACGCGTAAATCTCGCAGTCCTCACAATCGTACTTAAGGGAAACATCATCATTTGTGAGTCCATTCCACAGAGATCCGAGAGACTTTTGGACGGAAACGGCGCAACTTGGTCGAAATCGGGTTTTTTGGCGTCCGCGCGGTTTTGAGCTGGAGAGAGCTGGGGAGAGACGACAGAGATACTACGGAATAGCCGCCGGATAAACGAAAAGACTGGGGATAAACGAAAGAAGGCTGGAGCCATGACAGCACCAGCCTTTTCGTTTACTCGTGGGTAGGATTTCGTTCGCTACCAACCGTCGGAGTTGCGGGAGCCAGACTCCAATCAAGCGCAAAACAGTGTGAAGACGACTGACGCAGGCGCCTTCCGCTTCCACAGTCTCGCCACATTTCGAGCTTCCGAAACACGCTTTTGATCGCGGTGTGAAATTCTAAGATTTCCCTTGGGCAATACACGGGTTCGTTTCCATCTATTTGCCAGACTTTCAGCCGTCGCTGTAATTCCCTAGCGCGGTCCAAAAAATCAGCCTTGGTCCAAGGACTCGCTTGCTCACTCTTAGATTCCTCAGGTTTTGAAATCGTGGCCAGTCAATGCCTTCGGGCAAGAGGACCCAAACGACATTAACCGTTGGGGCTAATTAGGCCCGACACGATGGTTTAGGAAAATGATTGTTACCGACGTTCCCCGGGGTGCCTAGGGCGTGACAGCCTCGCTAGACTCGGAGCGTCTTGTTGAGTGTTGACGGTCCAATTTTTCTCAATCAAATTCCGAAGCTGACTGATTGTCGCCATCCGAGAAATTTCCATCAATCCAGCCCTGAATCGATGGTACGGCGTGGTGTCGAAGTCCGTTCCATCGGGCTCGGTGTCGTCGACAATGCCCACCGGCGCGAACTGTCGGACAAAGATGGTCAACGATTCGTAGGTACTGTGACGACGATTAACGCGTCAGGACTTGCTGACGGCACTACTGTGAAAAATCTGCGAAAATGTCGTCTCAGCCTATTGCCAACATTACCTAATGTCTTACGCTTGTAAGCACGATGTAAACGTAGTTCAGTCTAGTCCAAGGAGGCGTGCCAACGTGGTTCCATTAAAGAGTAAATACCTAAGGTCACTGCCGTTCTGTCTAGTTTTGTCCTTTGCGGTTGTTGGGATTGCAAATGGAGTATTAGTCACGTTCTTTTCAGCCGGTTTGTTGGCAGGTCTTGCTCTCGTGAGGAATACGGTTTTTGCCCTGTCCGTTGCTTTGGTTTTGCGAGTTTTTCTAAGCTTGATAAGGCATGCCGTTGTAGTCGCAATGCAGGCTGATGGAGGAGGCTTCCTCCTTAGTGTCGCATCGTACTTGAATCGACATGACGATCGAGTCGTCTCGAGCACAATAGCAGATATTCAATGGGAAATCGCCGAAGCTAAGAATCAAGGTCAGTATCGACGGGCTCAGTGGGTCGCGCTGACTGGAATCTGCATCTTGCTCAAGACGGCAATTATCCGAAAATTCTATTCATTGACCGACCAGATCCGAAAGCTCGTAGGCTAGGAAACAAAAATGGCATCACCATACGAAACAGTAATCCTGAACCTTCTTTTTCGCGAGGGAGAGTTGTTTGGGCTGGAACTAATTGCGAAGTCGAATGGCTTTCTCAAGCGAGGAACAGTCTACGTTCTGCTTGATCGTCTTGAGAATGAGGGGCTCGTAAAGTCGAAGCTCAAGGATGCACCCAAAGGATCGAAAGGACCTGCTCGGCGCCTTTATCGCATAACGGGATCTGGGGAAACAGCTTTACGAGAAAGCCTTGCGAAGCGATCTCAAATTGACGGGCTTTTGGGACTGAACGGAGGTGCAATTTGACGAAATTCCGTAATAGGCATGATCAATTGATTCGCGACGGAGAATTTCTGCGGGAGTGGTTTTCTAATGAATCCGAAAAACTGGAGAACGATTGGCATCGATTAGAGGATTTGCCTTTAGATCTTGAGAATATGCGTTTAGCGAAAGCGGAATTACATCTGCGGGAAAAGCACATTCTTCGCAAATCCAACCGTCTGAACTATATGCATACTTTTCTCCTATGGGAATATGGCATCCTATCAGCGATTGAAAACCGAATAGGCTTATTCTATTCGAACGCAAACGAGCCTAAAGAGAAATTGACAACGAAAATCCCAGGATCGAGTGCGCGATTTGTTTTGAGAATGATCTTCCCCAAAAAGGTATTTGAACGAGTCTTCGCGGAACCGATTTCCGACATGCAAGTCGAGTACATAGATGCACTGTCAAAAGGCAATACTCCACATGCTAAATGGATTGTAGCGAGAGGCCGCATGATCATACTGGCAACCGTAGCCTACTACTTGTTCTCGTCAACAATTGGTAAATTGATTCGTGATCTTCTTAAGCCAACGAGAATGTCGGATTAGCCAGAATTAGCTTGCGACATCTGGCAAGGCTCTGTTCTATCTCGGGGGCTTCGCTGGGTGGCGGGGCTTCGCTGGGTCAGGTTTGGGATTCGGGATTGACAAGAGAACCGAAACCCGAATCCCGTGTCTAGTATCTAGCCTCGGTACCGAATCTTAAGCAAATGGCATAGGATTCAAAACTGGAAACGGATGCTTCCAAACTTCTTGTAGATCGATCGAGTCTAGGTCCTTGAGACCGTGGGTCAGCATGATCGCAAGATGTTTTTTTCAAACCCGAACCGTCGCATGAGCTGCGTAATGCAAGCTCGAATTTGCTAGGCTAGGATTTTATGAAAACTAATGAAAAAGAAGTTGTGTATGTGGGCGTCGATGTCTCAAAGGATACTTTGGATGTTTATCGTTCAGACACTTGCGAGCATATCAAAATCGAAAATACCGAGGTCGATATCAATGCACTTTGTAGCAAGAAGATCTTGACTGGCATTACAATTGTAGTTACCGTGATGCAACATGTAATGTTCAGCCTTCCTGAGTTTGTTCGCAAGGGAGTTTCGCATGGGGAAAAAACGGCCCGAATTGTCGACAGCGCAACTGGAGATTATGAAAATCATTTGGGAGCGTGGCGAAGCGACGATTTCCGAAGTTTGGCAAGAGCTCCAAAGTCGACGTAAAATTGCACGCGCAACCGTGCAAACTGTCATCGCTCGATTGGAGGAAAAAGGATGGCTCAAGCATCGAGAGATTGGCCAAGCATTCATGTACTCAGCTATTAGCGAACAAGCAGAGATCCAACGTAGTCTCGTTGACAACCTATGCGACCGAGCCTTTGACGGATCGGCGTCAGGTCTGGTGTGGACGCTACTCGATAGTCGGGGTGTTTCCAGAAAGGATCTGGAACGTATACGCGAAATGATTTCCAAGGCTGACGCTCAGAAAGGTAGGAGAAGCAAATCATGATCGTTTTCTTTTCTCTAAGTGCGATTAGTTTTATATTTGCCTTTCTGATTCGCGTTTTTGCATTGATGACGTTCGTGCTAGTCGGTGCATGGCTTCTTGCACGATTCGCCGGGCTAAACAACGCCGCATTTCGATCCTCCGTTTGGACAGCGTCGATCATGCTCGCTTGGCTATGTCCATTCTTTGCATTGCTTAGTCAACGCAATGGAATGGAACTGATCCGAATACCGATCGGAGCGTTAGCCCAACCACACCAATCTGTGCGCGAAGCTTCTCATAGCGACGTAAAAAATACAATTGCCGGTCGTCCATCGAAGAATGAACCTTCTGCGACCTCCGATTTGGTCCGTGGAGGCCTAATGCCAACTGAAGATGCCGCGTCTTCGAAAACGCAGAACATGGACCTCGCTGGGACGACGGACTCAAGTGAAGCCAATATGCCAATCATTCGCCGTGCCAATGAGGAAAAATGGCTCACTCAACTTGCGTTGAATTGCATCGTCTACATATGGCTTGTCGGGGTCGCAATTGGATTTCTTCGATTGGCGATCTTATACTTTCGGATAAGGCGACTCCTTTCCTCTATAAGTTTTCAGCATTCTACGAGACTCGATCGGATCGCGCATTCGGTTCGAAAGTCTATGGGTATGAATTGGCTGCCTCGCATAGGAATTTCTCCAAATGCGACTTCAGCCTTTGCAGTTTTTCAAGGAGTTCGGGGCCATATCGTTTTGCCGGAAAGGATGCTACGCGAGTTGCCGGACAGGGAGCTTAAGAACGTCGTTACGCACGAGTTTGCTCACCTGCATCGCTTTGATCCGATCCTTGGAATGCTTCAGGCAATTGCTACAATTGTCTATTGGCCACATCCCTTGATCCACTTAGCGAAGCGAGAATTCATCAGGTCGCGAGAAGAAGTTTGTGACAACTATGTTCTTCGAAATACCGATGCGATTGAATACGCAAAGACCCTCCTTTGCATCGCGGAACGAGGTGTGATGGGTGTTGCGGTCGAAGGTGCGGCTTCCTTTACTAGCAACGCATCGGGACTGGAGGATCGCATCGCTGGCCTTCTAAGTGAAAAACGTTTAATCCACATCGCGACCTGTTTTGGCGCAAAAGCGATAATCGGCGGGCTGCTCGGCTTGGTGGCGATCCTATGCAGTACAACGAAATTTGGAATCGCTGAACAGGCATCATTCCCAAATTTTCCATGGCACTCAAAAGATATGCGAGTGCTCGGCGACGAACGAGGACGAAGCTGGGAACCACTCACGGGTGGATTGGATGTCCGGCCAGATGGGAATCAAATTGCGACGGCCGATATCCTTGGCAATGTGTACCTCTGGAATGCAGCCACGCTGCATCTTGAAAGGCACTTTCAATTAGACAAAAGTGTTCAATCTGTGCGTTATACGGCGGATGGAAGGAAATTGATTGCCATTCGAAACAACAAACCAACACTATTGATGGACTTGAACTCGAATGTCGATTCACAGGCCGAGATGAAGGGCTTCCCTGAAACTTCAAGGACAGAACTAATTTGGTCCGGCGATCACAACAGTGTGATGATCGGGGGGGGATTGTTGCGGATTGCGAACTCCCAAGAAATGAAAATTCTCTCATCGATCAGTTTGTATACGATGAGCGACTTCCAACAACTAGACAGGAATAGTTTTTCTGAAGTTTCCTTTCGACATCAAGTCTTGTCCTTCGACGGCAATCAGCTCGGGGCTGTACGTGAAGCCAGTGAAAGGTCGCAAAACGGGCGTCTCTCATCAGGAGTGATCGACAGCAAGGTCATTGTCTGGAATACGGAGGGTAAGTCAAACCGTCGATTTGTGCTCAATCAAGAAGTTGCCGTGCGAGCAATGGCATTTTCTCAGGATGGTAGTCTACTCGCAATAAGTGGAGAAGATGGGAAAACAAGTCTATTCGACATTGATGGCGAATTGCCTATACGTAGGGCAGTGTTCACACAGGATGGTTATGTTCGTGGTCTGAGCTTCCACCCCAATGGGAAATTGCTTGCGATTGCATCGACGGACATAGAATTGTGGGATATCAGCGACGAAAACCCTTCTAAGGTAGCGTCGACTTCTACGACTCAAATTGACTGGCGCCAGTTCTATGGGGGTCCTTTATCCATGACTTTTAGCCAGAACGGAGGTGCGTTGTTTTTCGTTGACGGCGATCGCACTGTAAGACGATGGGATATTGCTCATCTAACGGAGGAGTCGAAGGATGACAGTCAGCAACATTATCAGTATTGTCGCCTACTTAAATCCGGCTTGAACAACGATCGACTCATTTCATTCGAGCATTCCTACAACTATCGACGACCTGATAATTTTGGATTTGCGGACGGTGAGATACTCGTTCGTGACATGATGGCATTGCAGTCCCCAGCGAAATCGTTGTTCAAGACAGGCCCGCAACCAGTCCGCAGTATTTGTATATCACGAGACGAAAACCGAATCGCGTTCTTCTCCGCCCGCGAATCGCGAAAAACTTTGGAACTATGGCAGGTGTCGACTGAGGGTGCCAAATCGCTGGACAGCGTTGAGCTTGATGATGCCATGCCATTTACTTTTGGAGGCATTTCATTTAGTCCAGACGGTAACACCTTAGTAAGTGGTAGTCGCCAAGGTGCAATTCGAGTTTGGGACGTATCCGAGGGAAACCTTCGACGACGCGGAGCGGTTCCAGGCAATGCGCAGTTGTGCGATGTCTTTGGAATCGTTTTTGCACCCGATGTTTCCAAGTTTGCATCCATGGGTTCCCCAGGCGGAGTAAATCTGTGGCACATAGGTTCAGAGGATGGCGGTATCCAAAAATTGAAAACAATTGGAAATAGTATCGATGGGGTAGCGTGTATGTGTTATTCACACGACGGCAAACTGCTTGCCACAGGTGACGACCAAGGCAGAATTAAAGTATGGTCGGTTGACGATAACAGCTCTATGCCAATTACTTTTACGCCGCATACGGGAAGAATTCATTCGCTTGAGTTTCGGTCCACGGACGACGAAATTTTGTCGTCGGGGGCAGATGGTCAAGTGATTGTTTGGGACCTTAAAAAATCAGAGGTCAAACATGTCTGGCGCTATCCTGGACCAGTTTATGATGTCAAATTCGATCCAACCGGAAAAAGGGTGATAACCGCCAATTCCAACGGATCAATTTATGTTTGCGATCGTTAAAGGAATGTTGCGGTCACCTCGATGGGGTCAGACTTGGCGGTCACCTCGATGGGGTCAGACTTGGGATTCGGGATTGCTCGGGCAGCTGTTGCACGGCAAGCTGGCGATTGATGGTTCACTTCCTTTGGAATACGGCTAAGGTCAACTACTGGATCTCCATGAGTGAGGATTGAGCGACACGGTAGTATGATGCCTCAATCGATTTGCACCGTAGCCGAGTTGCGTCGAGCAGCTTCCACAATTTGACTCAAAACAATGTGGCCGTTGGCTTCTGCCGATTCGACTGCGCCTGGCTCTAACCGTTTCGACGACGTCTGCGGGATCGGAAATGAAACAAAACGAAAAGTAATCCGTGTTCATCGCTTATCGTTTTGTTTTAGGTTGATTGTAAGTTTGTGTCCAATGCTCGATTCGCTTTGACATCCACGCGACCTCGTCGAGCAAGCCGAACTTTGTATAAACGTCTCGCAACGCTTGGAAGCGTCTTTGTGGATCGAAATTCAAATTCCAATGGAGCTTTGCATGGCAAACTGGGCATTCATGAATCGAGGAGCGGTCGGTTTCCTCCAGACTATTACTGCCGTTTATCGTGCAATTGTAAAAGATACAGTGCTTCAATCCGAACACATGGCTCGTTTCGTGGTTTAGGACTTTCAAGGATCGTCGAAGCGTCAAAAGTTTTGTCTGTTCGTTAGGTGCTTCATTCCAGAACTCAGGGAAGTAGCGGGCCAAACTATAAACGCCGGTGCGATTCTCGAAACTGCCGAATCCAAACACGTAGTTCAGGTCGCCCGCATACAAGTCCTCCATGGTGATACCCAGGTATACCACCGCGTCTTGAGGGAGTTTGGGTAGCAGCAGTTTGTTCACAACCGCTATCGCTTCGTATTGATGATCGAATTGGTTATGTCGTTGCTCTAACGGAAGCATTCGGGCCAAAGTGCTCTTGGACGGATCGGGGAGTTCCATCGATTTGGCAATCCGAGTCGGAATTTGAAAATAAGCTTGCGCATACTCCTTTAACGATCCGAGGAGCAAGTGTTGTTCATCTGAAAACACCCCAAGCGGTTGCAACACAATCATGCGTCTGCTGGAATTCAACAGAGACTTGCAGTCATTGGCCTTGTACTTTTCCAGTGACTGGCCTGATTCGGGGAACTGGTAGAGCCATTCGCCAGGCTTGGGGGGATTCAAACGTAAGAAGTCCTGTGCCTCCATTTCGATGACGTTGCTGTAGACGCTTTGTTTTACCCGCTC
>JANLRK010000715.1:0-3368 GCA_031361585.1 Pirellula sp.
CTATCTCGTGGACGCAACACGACTTGGATTACCGATCTAGTTACGAAAGAAAATCTTAATGAACTGTGCACGAGCCATCCGGAAGTATCTCGGAGTGTACGCAAGGTATTTGAGATGACCGGTCGAACGATCATCGCCAGCAATCCGTTCCAATCCGAAGCATGTGTGCAGCATTATCTCAATGAATTTGGGCTTCGCGTCGATCGGACAGTCGCCTTACGAGACGTTGCGTCGCGATTGGATTTTAGCATCACCACCGCGCAATCGATACGCGAGAGGGTCGTTGGATCGAGAAAGATTTGGTCTATCTCGGTTAACAAGTAAGCGTGCCAATATCAGTCTTGTGCGGACGGTTCGCCAGGCAAAGGCTAGGCTGAGCGACAAAGGCCAACTTGGGATCTGGCGATGTGCTGATTTGCAATGCAACAGCGAAAGTCGATCCAAATCCCCGTCGAACTCTGGATCTTCAAGGGTGTGTGAAAGTAGGACGGCCTTCCCGGGCCGTCGTTGGGGCAATTCTTCACGGCATACAATCCTGTCCTTGGAGAAGTCAACTGAAGTTGGCAATTCCAATTCCCTGACTGGCGGTCGATGGTTCCGTGAGAGTAGTGAGTGCGCATCGAGTACCCGCTGACTGCCCCCCACACACCACCGTACATGTGAATCTACACCACAACTTGCCCAGCTTGTGAGTTAACCAAACTCCGTGCGATAAACAGAGCACCGGAGAGTTCGAAGCCGTCTCGTTCGATACCCCGGATGCGACCCTAGGGGTCGCATTCGGGGTGCTGAATTTTGAAATGCGATCCGAGAGCGCGGTGAATTTTCAGGATAGCTCTAAAAGCCTTGGGAAAACGCGCAAATCTCGCTGGCTGTGTTAAACGCGTTTGCGTTAACCGTTTAGGCGAAGCTAGTTCGCTAGAAAAAGTTCAGCTCCCCGAGCGCAACCATCTTCGGAATAGTTCTCTGTTTTTTCAAAACACTAAGTTGATTGTTTCCAATGACTTAGCGATTCCGAGTCCCGATCGGTGTGCCTTGAGCGAACGCAAACGCTTTACTGAATTTCGCCGATCGGCCGCGCTCTCACTTTTTTCTCTGAACCGCTAGTTAACAAGCAGCCTGTTAACTCCGCTGTCACTTCGATTATGCGTGTCATGGATTTTGGCGCTTCTCAATCAGATAGCGGCACGCTGAACGCAGCTGCGAAAGATTGATGATCGATTCGATTACGACGCTGCTGGGCGCAGTGAATATGGTCGGCTCGTACTTTCTAGTGTTCATTCACATCGGCTCGCGCCGAATATGGATTTCGCCCTGCACGGCGAATCCGACCGGCGAATGGACGGCTCAACAAGCTCGCAGCTTTGAAATGTACCTGCAGGATGAGAATCTTCAATGCCAGATGCTCCAGCGTGACCGGATACCAAATACGTCGACTCATTCGACGAAGTATTCAAATCATCAGGACGCGAAATCAAAGTAACGCCAAACAGGTCGCCAAACTTGCAAGCTTTCGTCGAACGCGTGATCCAAACGATCAAACACGAAGTGCTGAACGCGTTTTGCATATTGAACCAAGCTCACCTGAACTTCATTCTTCGTGTGGCCCAAGATTGGTACAACTTCATGCGCGGCCACAGTGGCAGGGATCATCTGCCACCGATACGCGATGCGGATTCACCAGCAGTGTTTGACTTTGTCAAAGACAAGGCTGTGTGCCGCGAAGAACTTGGCGGGCAGCTCAAGTCCTATCAGCGCGCCGCATAGCGTAGATCCTTGCAAGCAAGACTGAACGCTTCCCGCCGGAAGACTGATCGTTGCTGCGCCACCACTCAAGAAATGTATCCGCATGTTTCGGTTATTGCGTTTCGGCGACCAATTTTCCGCGCCAGAAGTCGCGTCATTGCTCGCAAGCGAAGTGCCTCTGAACCCCGTGTCATAGCGAAAAACATGTGGCGGTGTTTTTGTACCGCGCGAGTGTTCTTAGACCTCGGAACAAAAGGGCCGGCCACTGCCGCCTCACTTCGATCTATTTCCGCTGCCACATCGGCCCATTTCTGTCCTTGCAAATGGTGACTATTTGGCCGCCATCTTGTGAAAAAATTCCAAGACTTCTTGACTGTCGTTTACGGGTGAGACATCTGTCTTTCGATTTAGGATGCGGCCGTCTTTGCCAATGATCATCGTCCATCTTGCAGCAGTCACGCATCGGGGTATAGCGACGGCTTGTAAATGACTGTCAACTATTTCCTTGCCACGGGAGTTCTTCAACACGGCTTTACCACCTGAACGCAAGGGGACCCCAAATTTTCTAGCAATGCTGCCATCGACATCCGCCAGCAGAGGGAAATTCAGCGAATACGCGGTTTTGAATTTTCCATGCGCCTCAACCGTGTCGCCGCTGATACCTATCAATTCCACACCTTGGTCTGCCAGTTCCTTTTGGCAGTCTCGATAACGCTGGGCTTGGCTCGTACAACAAAACGCAAAATCGCTGGGATAGAAATAGATCACAAGCATCTGTTTGCCAGCGTACTCACGGGAGTCCCACATCTTGCCTTGATCATCCAGGCACTGAAACTCAGGAATCGAGTCTCCAACCTGTAAACATTTGGGGTCATCGCCGAAGGCGGCCCCCATCAGCAGGGTGATGCTAAACAGAGATACACTCCAAAGTCCGCTCATCGTGAGCAATCGCATTAAATTCCACATATTACCGTTCCTCGTTTGTGAATTGCTTATTACAGGTTGAAAGCAGAAAATAGCCACCGATTCGAGACACCGCCGTGCCAGTTCAGCATTCCGCTAAATCTGAAAAACGATCTGAAGCTAGTAAATTCGGGCCCCTAAGATAAAAGACGCCATCGGCGGTCAAGTAGAGCGCGCTTTGTTTCTACAATTCCGAAACGCATAAGTTGCCGTTTTTGTTTTGTGTCGAGGGTCAGGACATATCTTTCATCAATTATTTCGCTTCTTCGCGAAAGCGGTTGAGTTCTTCATTGTCTTTCGCGTTCATCTCCATCCATGCAACAGCTTGGCCAAACCATTTGCTCGATTCCTTCATGTGGTCCAACTGCCAATGGGCCATCGTCAGCGATTACGCGAGTGCACGTTATCTGCGTCGCTTTATCCCCGGGCGAAATGAATTCAGTGGTTCGTCCAGCATGTCTCCTATCCATGCATTTGAGTGCTGATCATTGAGCTGGCCAAAGACCTGATCCAATAGCGCTGCTTGATCCGGTGCCACGTCGATTCGGCGTACTCCCACCGCCAACGTCTCAGCCATCACACCGTCGGCGTCGTGGTCGTGCCCCAAAACGTGTCCCAACTCATGCATCACGACGGTAAGCAAATCCATCCGATGTTGC
>JANLRK010000793.1:0-3815 GCA_031361585.1 Pirellula sp.
CGTGAACGAGTGACCTGAAGAAATCTGGCAGCGCAAGCTGTCAGTTTATCAAGCAAAACAAATGCGGGGTGTGGCTCAGCCTGGTAGAGCGCTGCGTTCGGGACGCAGAGGCCGCTGGTTCAAATCCAGTCACCCCGACTATTCTTTAGATTAAGCCGTTCGGCGAAAACGTCGAACGGCTTTCTCTTTACCAGTACTAGACTTACGTCGCCTAAAGTACGGTTCAAACAAACCAAATCCAGGATCTCACGCCGAATCGTATTGTTTGAACTTCGCCACACCGCGTTTAGCAATTCGCGTTCACAAATCGACCGTCCTCGCTTGCAACTCTTCTAACGACTTGCCCTCCAAATCCGGTGTTGCGACTATCGACTCTTGAAGAATCTCTTGCACGGTTTGAATCAGCTTGATCTCGCCTTTGCGGAAAGACGAGTTCAGGGCCCATTGTTGGTCTCGAATAGCTTTCTCACTCGCGTCGTACATGGTTTTGTCCTCCGTTATCTCAGCGATACGAACGATCGCGGCGCGCGAGCCTCGATAGGCTCCCTCACAAGGGACAAGGAGTGTCAGATGACATACGAACGTAAGGCAATTGAAAACAAAGTTGGAATGCGGAGTCTTGCTCAGAAGCTCGGCAACGTGTCTGAAGCCTGCTAGGTTTTCGGGTACTCGCGAGACAGTTTCTATCGCTTCAAAGAGCTCTACGACAATGGTGGCGAGGAGGCGCTCAAAGAAGTCTCGCGGAAGAAGCCAAGAATAAAGAATCGCGTCGAGCCGGCAATCGAGAGCAGACTGTAATTGATACGCACTCAGGAGTTACGTTTGCTAAGCTATATAATCGCGAAAATGCGCTCGTAGCTGCCGATATGCTCAATGACAAAGTCGTTCCGTTCTTCGAGGATGAGGGAGTTTGGATACTGCGAATTCTCACCGACAGAGGCACTGAATACTGCGGCATCCGAGAGCATCACGAGCTCCAACTCTACATGGCTCTTGAGATCATCGATCACACCAAGACCAAGGCCAGAAGCCGCAAACCAACGGCATCTGCGAACGGTTTCACAAGACGATGTTGCAAGAGTTTTATCAAGTAGCGTTTCGTAAAAAACTCTACCAGTCGATTGAGCAGTTGCAGGCGGATGTCGATCAGTGGCTGCAGAGCTACAATGAAGAACGACCTCGCAGTGAGAGGTACTGCTTCGGCAAAACACCGAGACAAACATTCGATGATTCAAAGAAGTTGGCTGAGCAAAAAATGCCCGATCAGCTCTCACAGCGCAGTGCGTAATCTGAGTAAAATCTGTCAGATCAAATACTGGCTACAACACTCTATCACCAGCTTGCGATCACAACCAATAACTCGACCAGCGTGAAACCTCTTTTGTGGTTCATGTTCTGCTCCTAGTATTCAGGAATCGTAAATTCGGTTCCGATACTAACCGGCAGTCGCGATGAAAACCTTACAAGAATAACAATGATTACTGATGAAACTCACGATTTTCTACGACATCCATCGCAGACTGGCAGGAGGCTTGAACTAGAGTGCTCGAACCGCCTATTGGTCGGTCCAGTTTAGGCCTGCCTCAGCCAGACTCTTTCGAATTGTTCTTATGTCGCAGACTCGGACCGCACCGTCTCGGATGCCCCACGCGACCAGTTCACCATCGACACTGAACGGAGTTGGCGATATGGCATTGAAGGAATCGTCCAGCGTCAGTAACGCAACTTCGTCTTTTGCTCGAACCAGTGCTCGTACATTCCTATCCGTAGCTAGCTGGTGTCCTTCTGCAACGTAGAGATTCGCTCCAGGTCCAATGCCCATTAGGCTATTTTTCGTGGATAGGACCTGAAAACCTGACTCAATTTCCCATATTGAGTATTCGTTTAAGGACAGTTTCTTACCCGTCGTATCAACAAAGCCCAACAGTTGGTGTCCCGGAAATTCAGCTCGTGCTTTCTCCCAAACTATCCTCCCGCTTGGCAATTCGTACAGTTTGATTAACCGGTTCGGATTGTTGGCGTCATGGCCCTCGATCAGTACGCGTTTTCCATCAGGAGTTGCCAATATCTGCATGACAGAGTGTCTAAAGTCGGCAATTTCAAGTAGCGGTTCCAACGGATTCGCCGTCAAGAGATTGCGAATACGACAAACTCGAGGCGTTTTAGCTGGGTTGATATTTGGCCCGTACGGTCGTAACAGTGGATCTACGGATTCTTGACGAATTAGCAGTAATTCATCTGTGCCATGGAAAGCGAGGCTATCCAAGAATCCATTGGGTAGTTGTTTGTGCGAGGCAATTTGACTGCCTGTGGTTACATCCCAGACGCTCGCTTCGGTTCCGGCAACAACAGCGACTTGCCGCCCTTCCGCATCGACTGCCAGCCCCGCGCTTTGGGCATAGAGCCCTTTGGGTGCTTCAAAGACATGAAGCAGTCGGTGCGCCTGCAGATCCCATACTGCGAGTTGCCAATTTTGCGCAAGTGCGGCCAAAACGCGATTGTTTGAAGAAAAGCACACTTGGCTTACAGGTGCCATCAACCCTCGGAGCACTTGTTGTCCGCGCCGCTCTTCAATATTCCAAACGTTGACTTCGCCGTGTGAGCCAAACCTTGAAATAGCGCCTACGGCGAGCGACTTACCGTCAGGCGAGAACCCAACCGATGTCATCGTGTTCTGTTCCCCTAATCGTATTAGCAACTGCCCGCTTGCAACGTCCCAGAGCATGGGATGATCCCTACCGACCGAGGCGAGCGTCATACCATCGGGACTGAACGCGACTCGATGAACGCCATGTGCCGAGCCATGGCAGTAGGAACGTGGGAGCTGGGTGTTCAGGTCCCAAATCGTTAAATCGCCGCCGGCCGAGCCCACCGCTAGAAGCCAATCTGGACCTTTTGAATCCACCCTCTGCAATCGATCCTTCGCCCAAGCCATACAGGAGATTCTGGCGTGGCCATTGGTTAGTCTTGCAGTTGGGTTGGAGTCGGCTAAGGACCAGATCTCAACGAAGCCTTTTTCGTGTGCGACGGCCACTAGCCTTCCGTCGGGTGAAAGCTCCAGATCGGTCGCATCGGTTTGCAGACTTCCAAGTCGGTCGCCCGATTCAATGTCCCAAGCAAGAATCTGTTGTTTTGAATCAGATGCTTCTGGAGAGTTAAATAGCACTCCAAAAAACTGTCCTCCAGCGGTTAGCGACCAAGCTAGTGGTAAGAGCTGATCGAGCATTTTTTGCTCAGCCAACTTCTTTGAATCATCGAATGTTTGTCTCGGTGTTTTGCCGAAGCAGTACCTCCCACTGTGAGGTCGTTCTTCGTTGTAGCTCTAGATATCAAGTTTGGACGTCCTGCAATTCGTCGAAAGTTCGCATCAGTTTTTTTCTATGTATATCGAGAACTCGCAGGAAATTTGCCTGAAACCGCCGGACAGTGAACGTGACCGAAGTGGAAACGCTTCAAGTCCGGCGGAATGTCGGTGAACGTCCAATGTTCTCGGCTTGAAGTGCGTTGGCAGTTTCGTTGTCGAAGATGTTGGAACAGCGAAGCGATGGCACGATGCCATCGCAATGTCTAGGTTTAACCACGATGGATCGTCAGATGTGCCTAAAAACCTGAGTTTGCCTAGCCCCAAGTAGCGGAGCAAGCGTCGTCGAGCGCTCGGGCGCAGGCTTACGTTTCTAAGCCTAGGAACGAATTCCCATGGATAACGCATCACGTATAACCACGTTATGCAACGCGACAGGATGGGGCGTCTGCTTACATTCATGGCTGATAACCCGACGGAGCGTCGTGGCTACGATCGATCGCAGGCTGGTCAG
>JANLRK010000801.1:0-26219 GCA_031361585.1 Pirellula sp.
AGTAACATCGAAAACAAAGACCACTCGGAAGCCGTAAAGCACCTTCGCATCTTGTTTCGATGGTTCATCAGAGGGAACCGGTTTGGATTGGGATGACTCCGAATCCTTTTTTCGCTTGCCAATCATTGGAGCGAGGATGGCTATTCCCTTCTCACCTTTTTCTTCTTGGGAGATGCGACACAGGTGTCGCAGAGCAGAATTTCTTTGCTGATTGAGTACGGCCTGTCTGGATAATTGGGAAACTGGAAGAAAAGCGCAGAAGAAAATGGCACGCGAGAATGAATTGATGCCGTTCGCGAATTCGTGGGTGGCGATTTCACTAATCGGAAAGCGATATCGCGGAAGCTGGTTTGCAGCGACGAAGCAAGAGCGTCGCTCCTAGGTCAAGAGTCTTTTAGACGTTCAACCAGCGAGGGAACTTGGGAGAAGCGAGCGAGAAAGAAGAATGATTATCCGATTCGATTACACCAGTGCGGTGTCAAATAGCGGACACGGAGAACAATGACAGGTTCGTCTGAAGTGATATCAACTGGATGATTGGTCGCCGAAAATTTCCTGAACAACGGTTCGAACGTCCTGTCGACCATGCGCGACCAGGATGACTGCAATCCCATCTTGAATGGGTCGATAGACGATTAGCAAGTTGTCAACGGGAAAACATCGCAGGCCGGGACCCAAATCTGGGCGTGATGTACCAGCAGCGGGGAATTCGGAATAGCTCAGACATTTTTGCTCGACACTGGCTACAACATCCAAACCACGTTGGAGGCTTTGGTTCTGCTCTATAATAAAGCGGACGACGTTAAGAAGGCTTTCTTCGGCCTTGTCGGACCAGCATACCCGTGGCATTTATTTGCGTTTTCCGGATTCGTCGAACTCGGAGTTGAGCAGGTTTCGCACTGCGTCAAAGTCAGCATTTTTCAGTTTCCCTTGATCAATTTCGGTAAGCGATTCTTGAATGGCGTCGCGTAAGTGCTGGTATTGATCCAGGACAGGGACAGTGGCTCGAAGGATATCGCTCACAAGCTCTTGTTCGTTGGCGTAACTTCCTCTTGCAATTGCTGCTGCAATTTGAGGTTGCAGGTCTGTCGGTATTTCGACGCTCATTTTGTTCCCTTGGTTGGTTTGGTTTAGCAATTGCCAATCGTTCAATTCTACACGCTTGTGCGAGTTGCGTCCAAACGGGCGCGATCTGCGGAAGTAGTGCAAGGCCATGACGCTAATGCGAGTGAGCTCCGTTCATTACGTTTGCCGTGGCTTGATGGTCCCGTTGGTCCATTCTTGTATGGGAAAGCGATCGGGCAAGTTGGAGGGCGATTCCTTGATGGATTCCCAAGCGGATGTCTTACTTGCTGGTGAGGGAGACAGAAAGTTAAGTCACTTCCTAGCCAGCGCGTCGAAACGTCGGGGGGCTCCTTTTCTGCTAACGATCCAATCGGACGAACAGGATTCGGAATCGATCTCGATCCCCGCTTCCGCGTTTCGTTTGCTGGTTGACATTCTGGCGGAAATGTCCAGAGGGAACGCGGTCACCATTATTCCAACAAAGTCCGAAGTAACCACACAACAAGCCGCCGAATTCCTGAATGTGTCTCGTCCGTTTGTGGTGAAGCAACTCGAAGCCAATGCAGTCCCGTATCGACTCGTTGGAACCCACCGCCGAATTCTGTTTTCCGACTTGTTGCGATTCAAGAGCGAAATGGACCGCAAGCGGGAAGATACGTTGAACGAACTGGCAATCGATGCGCAAGAAAACAACATGGGCTACTAGGTGGCAAACTTCGTTGTTGTGCTTGATGCTTGCGCACTGTACCTCATTTCTTGAAGTTCTGATCCGAAGTGGACTTCCAAAAACAGTAGCTCGACTGAACCAATTCGTTGACATACTTTAGATCTCAGAACGAAGAATAGCACTACGCCCTGATTTTTGTGCATTTGGGCTCCTTCTTTGTTCCCCAAGTTCTTTTCTTGCTTTGGTAAGATAGTCAGCAAACGTATCCTTCATCGGAAGTATGTAACCGTCGAAACAATTATCTTTAATCCAGTCGTAAGCTTCCGATGCGGTCAATTCCGAAACGCTTTGTCGCTCCGCTTCTTGGTTCGCCAAATACGCTTGACGCCATGATGGCTTCAGTTTCGCCAGTTTCTCGTTCAGCATTTCAGATGAACCCGCATTTAGCTTCGGATTCTCTAGTTGCCTGATTTCGACTATTACGTTTGCGAAGTTGTGCAACCGTCATCGATGGTTTTGGAATCGCTGAACGACTCAAAGTTGCGTCGCGGTTTGTCTCTATCGCGCCTTTTGCGTCCGCAAGATACAAGCGTTCAAAATCCTGTATTGAGTAGTACTTCGCCGGGATGGATTGGTGGGAGAAAGTTCTTCGGCATAATTTAGTGATAGTCAACCAATTCGATATCGTGTGCGTTAGTTCCGAGCCAGCGAAAGCAAATCCACTGCGTCCCCTTTCTGCTCGCGTCCCCTTTCTGCTCCCCCGATGGCTAAATGTTATCTGCTTGACATCGCTCGCCGAAAACCAGACAATCAGACATTCGTATGAATGGGATAGTAATGAATTACCTACCGACGGAGTTGTTCACGATGCATAATTTTTCAAGCAGATTTCCGGATTACTTGGAGAAACAATCGAGCAAAAACCAAGGCTTTACGTTGGTTGAATTGCTTGTTGTGATTGCGATCATTGGCATTTTGGTGGGGCTGTTGCTACCGGCAGTTCAAGCGGCACGCGAAGCAGCTCGCAGAATTCAATGCTCCAACAATCTCAAGCAACTAGGTTTGTCGGTGCACAATTATGAGTCGGCATTCAAGCGATTGCCATCTGCCGGTCAGGGGACAAATTATGCGACGATACCGGCCACAACAACATTTGGTAGGCAATCTGTTTTTACCGCGATTCTGCCTTACATTGAGCAAGGCAACACTTATGGTAACTTGGATTTGCGGTATGCGTACAATGAGACGCCTGGAAACATCGCAGCCTCAAAACAGGGTATAGCAACTTTCGTCTGTCCTTCCAATTCGATTCGGCCTGGCGCGATTGACACAGCCGGTTATGGTTGTACGGACTACGGACCGATTTACTATGTTGATATCGATCCAGTTACAGGTATCCGGAACAAACTCTTGAGAGCCGATGGCGGGATAACAGATGGTTGGCCAAGAATTGCTCAAATCACAGACGGATTAAGCAACACAATTGGCTTTGGCGAGGATGCTGGCAGAAGCGAAATTATGCAGATGAATCATGTTTACATCGATCCGATTGACGGACAAAAACGCAGAGTTTGGAGATGGGGTGATCCTGATTGTGCCTATGGTGTTTCCAAGACGATCAATAACAACAAGTCTCCCTTGAATGGACCGACAAGCTGCCCATGGACTGAAAACAATTGCGGACCTTTCGAAGAAATTTTTAGTCAACATCCAGGCGGCGCCCTCAGTGCCATGCTGGACGGCTCCGTACGGTTCCTAAGTGAACAGCTGTCCCCCAGTAGCCTTCGCGGCATCGTGACGCGAAGTGGTGGAGAGATAGTTGACGTTGATTAGCATTGCTCGCCGGAGGATACTTCCGTCGTGCGTGAAAAAAACAGGTTGACTGGCGACTACAAAAGCAAGTGTTAAATATGGTTGACCGTAGTCGGATATGGGGATTGACATGGTAGGAACGAATACCGATGAAACATGCGCCAATTATTTGAAAGCACTCGGTGATCCCATTCGATTGGGGATTGTTAAAGGGCTCCAAATGGGTCCTCTTACCGTTTCGGATTTAGCGGAACTCTTGGAGCTCGACATTCAAAAAGTTTCGCATCACATTCGCATACTTTTTCACTCAAATCTTCTCACGCTCAAAAAGGAGGGTAAATTCAGATACTATCAGTTGAACGAAATTTTCGTGAAAAACCGTCAATCAAACAAATCAATTGATTTAGGGTGCTGTACGATCGGACTACGCGCAGATTCGCGTTGATCGAAATGGCGACTATTTAGGGCAGACGTTCATTGATGTGCGACTGTCAGCTAGTTGCGATATGCGCTTTGTCTAACGCCGGTGGGATTCAAGAGTACCGCAGACACTACGGTAGACAATCCTTTGGTTGCGAACCAAGCAACTAGTGTGATGGCGATACCAACACTGAGTGTGCACCAAGTCCCGGTATAGGAAAGTTGGTGGTTGTTTTTCTCCATGGCCCAACTGAGCCATTGTGGAATTTCAGTACCGCGGCTTGAGTGCGCTGCAATCAACATGGAAATGGAGTTGTGAACACAGTGGAATACGATTGTGCAAGCGACTCCGCCCGTGCGATAGGCTAGCCATCCAAGCAATAGTCCGATCACCGAGGCGGTTATCGTTTGCTGAAGAACTCCGTGGGACAGGCCGAAGAACACCGAGGTTAGAAGAATTGCTCGAACGTACCCACCATTTCTTTCAAGTCCAGCGAATAGGAATCCGCGGAAAACCAGTTCTTCGCAGACGGCCGGGATGAGAGCGAGTACCAACAAGACGCTCCAGATCGGTGCGCTGCCGATGATCGAATCAAATTGCGACAACATTTCGATGGTTTGTTCGCCGAGTTTGTATTCGGCTCCGACCATAGACGCGAAGGCTGCATAGGTTGGGTGTAGGCTAATTGCGAGCAACGCAGCCACAATCATCTCAATCGCGTTAGGGCGATTCAACCGGAGGGCCTTCCTGACTGAACGTGTCAACATCGTGGCCATGATCAACGCGGGAGCAAGGATCATACCGATTTGAATGACGATCGAAGATTGAACAATGGAAGTCCAATTTAGCGGCATTCCGCTAAATGCAAGGCGACCGAAGAACAAGCAGACTAAGATTAACAGGCCGCAAAGTACGGATTCCGTGGGAGTTGCGGTATCCTCTCTTTTTCGCCAAACATTGCGAATCCATTGAGACATTGAGGAACGTTCGCTATCGCTAAACATAACGCTCTCGCTCTCAAACTGTCTGACTGCCCAGCGGACCGAAAGAAGGTAACAAAGGATAGTAACCGTTGCCACGGTTGGCAGGTGGAGCAGCGCGTGCGTGAATTCACCGTCCATCAACGCTCGAGAAATCAGCACAGCTCCAGTGACCGGAACGATACTCGTTCCGGGTGAAAGAACGACGCCGGGTATCATGGGTAGCATCACCAGCGGCATGCCAACCAAGAGCAATGGCATCAAGTAGTATTGACCCTCTTTTGTGCTACGGGCCAAGCAGGCAACTGCGAGGGCGAGAGCGCTAAACATGGCGGATATAGGAATAACTAAGAGGATCAACCAGCCCATGGAGTGCAGAGGCAATGGTCCCATTGCAGCGACCATATCCCCGGCCCCCAAGCCGGAAAAGCGCGACATGACAATGCCTGCCGTAGTATGCATGCTCGCTAAATTCAGGAGTGCCGTTCCGATGCTGAAGCACATCACCGTCAGAAGTTTTCCCCAAACAATTTCTTTACGTCGAGCGGGGCTACACAATAAAGTCTCGAGAGTTCCGCGTTCCTTTTCACCTGCGCATAAGTCTATCGCGGGATAGAACGCACCTGTGAGTGCCCAGACAAGCATAACGAACGGTAAGATCTTGGACCACACGATGGCGCGTTTCATATCCGCATGGGAGACATCTACTCGCAGTACTCGTGGCGGGTCCATTATCGAAGGACCGATTTCGGTCGACTTCAAATGGCTGCGTACCCAATTCGAATGCCATTCGCCGATCCGTTCGTTGAGAGACTGAACGGCCAATTGGGAGCGTTCCCAGCGTTGGTTGCTGAGAACCACAAGAGACCCTTTCGAAATCGAGTCTTTATAACCTGGCGGAACCCAGATGATTGCATCTGATTCCAACCTCCTCAAGAGTTGTTCTGCGGCTATGGGATTATTACTGCGAAGACTCGAGGCGGGCACCAGTTGACCCGCGTTTGTAGAATTGTTTTGGAGTTCTGACGTCTCGAAAGCCTCCACGAATTCATCTCCGGCTGGAATTTTTTTCCAACGGATCTTATCGTTTTGGACGTCTGTAATTAGGGGGAAGTCATCAGGCCAGTTTTCATAGCCCGCCACGCCGATGGTCACGTGCTGTTCTCGATGGAATTGCGCAACCTGCATCATCACCATCCCCATCAATGGATAGAGCAGCAATGGCAAAATGCAGATTGTGAACATCGTTCGTCGATCGCGCAACTGGTCTCTAACTTCGCGATGAAAAATGAGTAAAACGTGTGACCAATTCATCGTGAACTCACCTTGGGGGACATCGCAATTGAATTCGAGGATTGAGGAATGGCCACTTGGGTTCTGTTTCGAGTGGGCTGGCAGTCCCCCAGCATTAGCAGTTGGAAGAATAGCTCTTCGAAGTCGTTCTGTTGATGTCGATCTGCAAGGTCTTCGAGCGTCCCGGTGTCGATCACTTTGCCTTTGTAGATGATTGCTACTCGATCGCAGAGTCGTTCTACTTCCCGCATAATGTGGGTTGAGTAGATAATGCACTTGCCCTGATCTCGCAGGTCCATAACGATGGACTGAAGTGCTCTGGCGACCATGACGTCGAGACCGAGCGACGCTTCATCGAAGATCAATACCGGTGGATCATGAATGAGTGCTCTTGCAATGGACGTCTTTTGCTTCATTCCGGTCGACATTTTTGCGCCAGGGCATTCCTTGAAGTCTTCCATTTGAAGAGTGCGAAAAATCTTCTCCATTCGGGGATATAGGTGATCGTCGGGCAAGGCATACAATCGTCCGAAATATTCGACGAGTTCCCAGGCGCTCATGCGATCATAAATCGCTGTATTGTTCGACACAAAGCCTATGGAATGTCGAACATAGTCTGCTTGTTTGGTCACATCGAAGTTAAAGACTCGGACCGAACCTGAGGTTGGCTGCAAGATCGTTGCTAGGATTCGAAGTGCGGATGTTTTTCCCGCTCCGTTGGGGCCAAGCAATCCGAATACTTCACCAGCTTTTGCGACAAAGCTCACGTTGTCGAGTGCGACGAATTCGCCAAGTACTGAGTCGGGGTAACTCTTGCAAAGGTTTTGAACTTGGACAAGATCCATGGTTTGCTCGTTAAGCTCAGGGCAAAATGCGTTATGCGAACATTCGACACTTTGATGTACGTCAGCCGTGAAGCTCAAGAGAGAATCGCGTCCTGCGAATCGTTAACAATTGTGGGGCGAGTCTACTTATTCGACACAATCGATTTGATTGTTCGTCTCGATGGCATGGACCGAGGTTACCGTAGCCTAGGGCCTCTGCGCCGAGTTCCGCACGGCCCAGGGGGCCATACTACGTCGTGGACGTCACTTTCGGCAAAATCGTCTCCTTTACTACTCATTTTGGGCGGTATCAAAAAAATGGTTTCCCACGATTCCACTTCTCCAATTATCAGACCTACCTTTACTATTGAACAGAACCCATGGCTTAGCTGCATCGCGTTCAGTAAAGCCGCTTCACGTCTACGAGATTCTTGCCATGCCCCAAAAAATCGATGTTCGCAACTTGAACGAAGTACTAGCGAATACCCAACTACCTGCACTGCCGACGAGCGCAATGCGATTGCTTGAGCTATCGCAGGACCCGAAGAATGGACCAGCCGAATACGCCAAGCCGATTGAAGCAGACGCAGGATTGATGGGACAAGTACTACGTTTTGTAAACTCATCCTACTTCGGATTCTCAAGGGAGATCGCTTCGATCCAACAAGCACTGACACTTGTTGGAGTACGAACGATCAAAAACTTTGCTCTATGGAGCGCGGTTTTTTCGCTGGTACCCAATCCTAAGTTCGGTCCCTTCGACCTGAAAAGTCTATGGCAGGATTCTCTGCGCCGGGCCGTTTTTGCGCGCAGTCTAGGACGCGAACTTCGGCTGCCTAACGCAGAGGACCTATTTGCGGCTGCGCTGCTTCAGGATATGGCCATTCCACTCTTGCTCAAAGCACTCCCTGAGCATTATGAAGGGCTCGTCGAGCGACGTGGCAAAGAGCGACTAAGACTATCCTCGCTTGAGATGGAGTTATTTGGCTGGGATCACGCGCAGGCTGCTGCGGCCTTGTGCCGCAACTGGAGGCTACCTGAAGAGTTTGCCATCCTGATTGAACGCCATCCAGCTTTGAACGAATTGTTGGACGGTCCGAAGCCACGCATTGATGCAGCCTGCGTGGCCTTGGCGTCATTGTTACCATCGTGCCGTGACGAACAATGGGACGATGAGGATGAGTTTTTGAGCGGGGTCGAACGTATAGCGAATGCACGAGCCATCGATTTACCTCAACTGCTGACAGAGGTGGACAAATCCTTCGAAGAATTCGCGCCGGTCCTGAAGATACAAGTGCCCGACAAGAGTCTTGTCAATTGGTTGAGCGAATCCTCTGCCTCAGTGTAAATCGCTGCGAACCCGTTTCGCGTGACCGGTGTCCGTGTGCTTTATGAAGCATCCAAAGGGCCACAAAGAACATGATCGCAAAGCCATGCAGCTGTGCTCGCAGGTTCGATACGCATTGGAATATGCCATCAACTCCGTTTTACGTGGAGATTATGGCTTGACAGTTTTGGATGTAGTGCCGGCTCCAAATACTTCCCATCTGGTTGTATTTGTCCAACCGTTTGAAAACATGTCCTATGACGAGGCGTTGCAATTGGAAGCGAATCTGAATTCACACATCAATACCCTGCGATCTGCAGTCTCTGAGTCGATTCACCGGAGAAAAACGCCAGGGCTTTCCATCCAAATTGTTCCCAGGTTGCCGAGTTAACGTTGATTGATATCCCGTCTGGCCATCTCAACCTGTTCTATTTGAGTATCTAATTTTCCGGCAAAATCCACCAAGAACTGTCCTATCGTACGGATCGGACTAGCTACGCTCTTCGATAACCGAATTCTCGAATCCACCACGGGATTGGAAATGGCATTCATCGCGAAGTCTATCGCGATTCGATGCGAATAGGAAAGCGGAAGCATGATCATGCCATTGGGTTTCGTTTCCGTTAAGTCTGGATAGCATGGCCACTCACCTATATGTGCCGTTTCTAGCGTTGGCTCATCCAGGTTGTCGGCTGCTATTGCCGTCGCTTGATCATTGTATTCTGCATCCAGAGTCGGAGGGCGAATTCCTGTCGTGATGGACGGCATGGCACAAGGCTCTGCGGCGAACGCTTCGGTCGCAAGCTGGTCAAGAGGGCAGCAGATCGACGGTTGTGTATAACTATCACTCCAACGACATGCAGGACTGCTCTCATTTACTTCTGGGCAGACGGGATCAACGCCCACTTGCCAGGTATGAATGACTTTGGATACCGGCTTCGAAATCGTATCCATCACTATCTCTTCTTGACAGAAATTGGATTCTGCGAGACAGAGATCGGATTCCGTCGACTTTCTCTCGCTGTTGAGCGAGTAGACAAAAACATTTGGACCGTCCCGCAACGGTAGCTGTCTTGAAGCGAGTCCTTGAGGGGCTTGGCACCATTGTCCGCAATTCCAATCGCCTTCAAAATGGAGATCGTCTGCCGATGGAGCAATAGTCACCGGGAGTGAGTCTGGAATCTTGATCCATTGGACAAGCTCGACAGCACTGTTTTCGATCGATGAAACCAGCGCAATTCGAGATCGAGAGAAATTAAAAAGTAGTTTTGTGCCTTCGACTGCAATCCGCTTGGTCCGCATTTCGATCGAAGACAGGATTGCATCGACGCTCATTCGGAGCGCAAACTGCTTTGCGGCAGCAATGCACAGATCTGTGTCCTGGGCGGCGACCGACAGGATGTCAGGTTCCGTTGCAATAACGGACTTGGTCGTAAAAGGCGCCCGGGATGGCGAATGGAATTGATCCCACTGTAGATCATGAACGAAGCAAGTACCGCCGACAGGATGGAGGCTATCTTTCCACGCAGCAATGAGCGTCGTATTTTGACACGATGCAATGAGTCCGGCCGCAATGACGGCGCGAAAGGCGGAACGTAATGTTTGGCAACGCATCGCGAGGAACCTTATGTTTTCGTTGGTTGGTCGCTAATGCAAAAAAGACTGAAACAGCGCCATGGCTGAGTCAGCCTTCCGTGGCCATCGGCGGTCCAAACAACAGTTTGGTAGTATTTTGGTGAGGTTAGTCGCCGAACACGGACGCCGACATTCCTATGTAGCGTTGAGCTCGACTCATGACGTAAGAGTTATCGAATAAGACCGCTCCAATCATTAGCAGAGAACTCAACGCAACCTAAAATAACTTCCTAGCCGCTACCGATTGCCCAAGCGGCATGCATTCTTTCGATCTTGCGGCCTCTATCGGTTCTTCTGGAGAATCTCAGCGACGACTACTTCAGGTGATCCTGTCGCCTGCAAGCGGGAGGTCCAAAAGGCAAGTTCTTGTTGATTCGGAGCTCGGCTAGTCAATGATGTCATCAATTGTTGAACATACATTGCATCATTTGGAAATCTCTCTCGGAACTTGTAATTGGACATCAGTTTGATCTGGAGATCGTTAATCGAGTTGCCCTGTTGCAGGTAGGATTGCCATGCGACGACTTCGGCGGCGCTTGGAGCTCGCCCCAGCAACTTCTGAAACAGGTCGTTCAGAACATTTGGCCCCATGTTTCCGGAGTAACCAGCACTTACTACGTTGCCAGGTGTGCCAGTGTAATTGGGTTGATTGGCAAAAGTCTGTCCGGTGTTGGCTTGCTCTAACAAGAGATTCAACGGTTGCCCAAAGTTATTCACATCCACCTGCAATGGCTGGGGAAGTCCATAAACCAGTTGATTTCCAACAGATATCGAAGCATTCAATTGGTATTGATCTCTTACGTCGATATACCTCGGATCGAAGTGCAGTTCGTACGAAAAAGGGCCGAATCCATCAGCACTTGTAACCGATTTCCCTCCTGCTATTTCCGAATAGGGTCTGGAAACATTTTGAAGTTGAACCATCAGCGTCGCACCATAAGGGAGCTGGGATCGATCTCGCGTGGTAACGATGCCTGTCAACGTGCTCGATGAGGAATTCATCGAAACAGGCATGGCGACGAGCGTTCGTTGGCGGGAATTGAATACTAGCAGCGACACGCGTCCCATCGAATCCGTGTATCTTCGAATCTCATCGGCCAGCTCAACGATTCGGTTGTCATAGTTGCCAATTCTGGAACCGCCTACGGCAACGATGACGTCATTGGGTTGCAAGCCAGCCTGTTGTCCAGCGCTTGCCGGGGCAACTTGAGTGATGACTGCGCCGGCCTCGGTGTTCTGAATATTTACCCCGAGTTTCCAGTCCTTGCGAGCAGGGGAAAGCATTTGGCCAGCCCCGCTAAATCCACCTTGATTAAATCCACTTGGACTAAAACCAGCTGGATTGGATGGATTCGAGTTGGAGTACCCTGAGGGTTGGAATCCCGCGGTTGATGGAAAGCCTTGCGAGGGCATGTTGAAGTTGGGAGTTCCTCCAGGCATCATGACTTTCGGAATAGCGCTCGAGAAATCGAGCCAACTTGCCTGTCCAAAACAAGATGTCGGAAGCGAGCAAGAAGCAATTGCCATGAGGAGTATTTTAAGTGTTTTCATGTGGGTGTACTTTATCGAAGGAAGAAGGGTTTTGGAGTCCAATCGAGTTAACGCATTTGTGGGCCACTGATGAGGTCGAGTTGCTTGCGTATAAAGGCCGGATCGAGCGGGAAAAACCCTTCGCGAACTGCTTCCAACTGACCGTCCCGACTCAATACATATCGAAGCATGGATTCTCTAAGGCCACCGTCGGTTGCCATTTGCGACTTGTCAATAATCAGGATTAAAGGACGAACAAAGGGATACTGGCCTGAAAGAAAACTTTGTTCAGTAGCTGGCACTCGCACGCCATTTAAAATTAACGAGACAGGTCTTACCTGAGCGGTCGCTTCGCCGAAGCCGCAAATCCCAACTCCGGCTTGATCCTGTCCGATCGCAGCGCATACTTCATCGCTACTTTTATGCGATTGAGCTTCCTTTGCCATCTCACCACCGCGAAGAACGAGTTGTTTGATAAAATTGGTCGTTCCGCTGACTTCGCTACGAGAATGAATTCGAATTGGTTTCTTTGCGATTTCGCCGATCACTCCCAGGTCGCCCCATGTTGACGCGTGTTTCCCAGAGCCGCCAGCCGCACGAAAAATGGACTCCAATTGTTCAGGTGATACACCAGCAATTGGATTGTCTTTGTGAACATAAAGGGCGAGCGGATCCAGGGCAACGATGATACTTAGCGGATCCTTGCATTTCCCTTTCTTCAAGAGAGCCAAATCCGAATCCGAGAGTGGACGACTCGCGCCAGCGATGACGGTTGGATCTTCGGACAAGGATTTAAGTCCAACGTCAGTTCCATCTGCTCCCCTGTTAAATACAACCTCTGGATGAAATTTTTTGAATCGTTCCGACCACAACTTACCGATCGCCAGCATGGTCGTAGAACCAGACAAAGTAGCCGTTCCTTTGAGCTCCTTTTGCTTGTGATATGGTTCAATCGATTCAATCAAGTGCATGAGGGCTGCATGTTCAAGATCGTGTTGCGTGACTGTAGCGGAGCCCGAGTTTGGCGCAATGGCTGATCCATTGGGAAGCGGTTTTGTATTGCTGGCCTGACTGGCAGGCGTCTGTGACCACAAACAATTTGGTAGAGCAGTTGAAAGTAAAAAAACTGCAGCAACTGAAGATCCGAAGCAACTGAATCGTTTAAACATAGACTCCACCTCCTGGGAAATTTTTCAAAGACTCCTGGACGTCAAATCGACGTCCTCCGCATATCAATGTATCCAAAAACAGGAGATCATGGGAGCGGGCTACGCTGGCGAGGCAGAGACAAAAACTATAGGCTAGGTGAATGAGCACCAATCAACTTAACGCGGTAGTCGCTGTGGCCAGAAACGGGACGATTGGACGCGGCAACTCGCTGCCTTGGAAACTTCGTAGCGACCTTCAGCGATTCAAGCGTCTCACGATGGGACATACTTTGCTGATGGGAAGAAAAACCTTCGAATCGATCGGGAGACCGTTGCCGGGTAGACAAACGATTGTTCTTTCGAGGAAAAAAAACACAACCATCGAGGGGGCAATCGTGGTTAACTCGATTGAAGAGGCAATGCAACTAGTACCTAGAGATTTCCAAGCTTTTGTCGTAGGCGGAGCTGAAATCTACCGTTTGACGATGCCGCTGATTGAAAACCTTTATTTGACCAAAGTCTTAGCAGATGTTGACGGCGATGCTTTCCTTGCGGATTGGAATGAGTCGGAATTCGAGTGTGTTGAACACCTCTATACTCCCGCCGACACATTCAACGAATGGCCGTCGGAATTTTTCCATCTTGTTCGGAAAACCCCCAAGTGATGTGAAAAATCTCTAGGGACTTTGTCCTACGGCCACGTTGTTCACCATTTCGATCCCTCGCGTGGCGGAACGCACTGTCTCCTGAGCGAGTTGCTTTAGAAAAAAACTCTCTACCTCACCCACGAGCAACACTTGGTCGCCAAATTGCTCCACTTGGAGCATCCGAATCGAATGGAACGGGCTCTCGTGGAGCATCTTTTTCGCTTGTCCCAAAACATCCTGAAATCCTGAATCAATCATTGATCCACTCCCTTTTTTTGTCTTCCGTTTACAACTTTCTTCCTCGCGTCCAACGGACCTCGATGTAGGTTGGGTTGCTCCCGAAAAAATCGGTCTTAAAACCGCCAAATACGCATCCTGATGTATCTTCGTGTATTGCTCGTTCTGGAGGATTAATGTAGCAACCACTACTTACTCTCAACTTATGACCGCGTGGGACAGGCTGTCAAGTACCCAAGCATCTCAATCTGTATTTATCTATACAATCGCTAAAGTCGAACGCTAGCTTTGTTTAATTGCGATTGGGTTGTGTTCGCGGCAACGCATGGACTTGGACGGGTTGTAAGTTTCCATGAATGCTCTGCAAATGCGCACCATACCAAGATGGACAATTTTTTTGGTTCCTCTATGCAACTGCTCTCGGTAGAAAACCTAAGCTTTGCCGCCGAAGTAACAGCTGTTTTGCTGTTTTTGGCGTTCGCTTGGCCACAAAAAAAGGTCGATTTACCGCCTTCCGAGTTGGAAGTGCAGGAGGCCTCGAGCTGCGGACTAGCTAAACAATTTTTTTTGCAATCTTGCATGCATCGCGGTTTGTACCTGCAGCTATGTCGTGAACGACAAAATCGTAACCTATCCGTTTCCTCTCCTTTGGAGCCGTTCGTTCCAGCTGGTACAGTGGATGAAGCTGGCAGACCGAATGTGCCTTTGCCATGGCAGGACCGACTAACTGGCTTGCCAAATCGAAATGGCTTCGACGCGGTTCTCAATGACTGGCTGGCAATTGAGCCAAAGCACCGAGGTGCGTCATGTCTAACGATGGTAACGCTTAGTGAATATTCTGAGCTGGTTAGCGTTCATGGTGCAATGGTCACGGAACAGGCTATACAACGCATCGCCAACCAATTGGCGGTTTCACTTTCCTGCGATTCCCTGATAGCAAAGTATCTTCCCGATCGATTTGTTGTATTGCATTTTTCTTCTGGTATCACGGCTTGCTTCAAGGCGATGGAAATCCTTCAAAAGTGCATAGCGGAACCAGGGTTTTTTAATGTCAATGGTCATCCGCTTTCATTAGCAACTCTGTTTGCCATCGCCGATTTAGAGGGCGATGCGAGCCTTACTTCGCGAATAGATGTATTGGAAGAAGGGACAATGGATGCTGAGGCAAGCGGTCAGTTTATTGTTGCCAAAGTCGAGGGAACCTGGACGGATTCGCCAAATGCAAAGGAGTCCGAGCATCCCTCTGAAAAGTTGCCGAAAGAGACTGATGGGACGCAGGAAAACCAACCGCTTGTAATGGAAAAGATTCCCTCCAAATCGAAAACATCTGTTTCCTCCAATACCCCAGTAATCGCGGAGACATCAAAAGTAAACGAAACGGGGATCGACGATGCGATGGAAGTACGTGCTTCCAATGATATATCGGCTGTGGCAAATGCCGATGACATTGCAGCCTTGTTCGAACAAATCAACCTGAATAAGTCGAACAAACAAGGGGACGCTGAGAAAGCCGCCATCGATGAACCGATTACTGTTTCGAAAGACTCTTCGCATTCCGCTAACACGACATCCAACGCCGCAGAGGTCGACGTGTCCGAACCGGCTTGCCAAGACGACATCGCCGCACTTTTTGCATCGACGAAGACGAGCAGCGCACCATCCTCGGTCGTTGTTCCAAATGAAGTTAGCTTGGACCTAAATGAAGCAGCTACAGCCGACGATATCGCATCCCTTTTTGCGACCGTGAAATCCGCAGCGAAACAAGAAGATGCAGGCGTTTCCTCATCCGATGTTGAAACCAAGACCTCATTGGACCTTAGCGAAGCTGCATCCGCTGACGAAATCGCCGCCCTTTTTGCAACAGTAAAATCTACCGTGCGTCCAGTTGTCTCCGAGACGCAACTCAGTAAAGACGCAAATGCTGACGAGACCAGTAGTCCTCAGGTTGTTCCACACCAAGACCTAACGTCAAGCGCTTCAAACGACGATATTGAAGCACTCTTTGCAGCTTTGAAGAAATAATTGGAATTAGGGTGAGCGGCAAGAGTTGGTTTACCGTAGCTTAGGCCGCTGGCCCGAGTTTCGCACGGCCCAGGGGGCCATGCTACTGCGTATCGCAAATTGTAAAAACGTTTGCTGGCATTTTGAATTTTTTACAAAGTTCGTTAGGTGTTTCTGAATTTTCGCTGATAAACATCATTGTTTATCGCTTCCTACGCTGTGCTGCTGAAGGAAATGCTATTTGGCACGAAATGTGCTTAATAGCTATTGCGTCGAGGGACAAAAAACTCGACGGACCCCGGTGGAACCGAGGTTGATGCAGTGCTGGCAGAGTATGATCAGCACCGGCGCTCCCTAAACAAGGAGGTACCGTGATCTTAGTGGCGTCGAATGACCGAGACACCTCGGACGAAAACCGACAGACCTATTCGCACAAGGTTAGGCCCAGCTTTCACGGTCAAAAGGGCCCGCTTTCGCTTCCATCATGGGGGCGGCAGCGGGCTCTTTTTTTATGGATTGGCGAACCAATGCTTTGCACTTCTCAGTCGCACCCGGCAAAATTGCGTCGCACCCGGCAGGTGCGACCTACCGTAGGTCACTCTTGCCGAGAGTGACTCTGCGCTGCCAGTACATGGCTTAAAACGATTCTCTACGCAAGTCGAGAGTGGCCGGAAACTCGGGATTATCGCGTGGCATCTTTGGAACCAGCAAGCCCGGTGTGTGGCCGAACGGAAGGAATCGACCGTTTCGCCGACCTTCTGCCTCCAACGCATTGACAGGGAAGGTTGCGTAATTTCTCCCCCCGGGGTGCGAAACGTGGTACGTGCATCCACCCACGGAACGACCCGTCCGAATGTCCCAAAGATCGAAAACCAGCGGTGTATTGACCGGTAACGTAGGGTGAAGGCATGAAACAGGTGCCCAGGCACGATACCGAACCCCAGATACAAGCGTACTTTGGTCGCCTCCGAACTGTAGCGGAACTCGGATGCGGTTGCACAACAATTGATGTTTTGAGTGATCTAGTCCAACCACCTTGACCTCTAGGCGCTCGACACTCGAATCGACGTATCGCGCTGTCGCTCCGGCAGCAGGCTCCTCTCCTAGTACATACCATGGTTCAATTGCACTTCGTAATTGAATGGAAACACCATCGTATTCCACGCATCCGATCGAAGGGAATCGGAATTCGAAATGAGGAGCGAACCAGTTGTCTTCCCAACTCCAACCGTCCATCTGCAAATGACCTAAGACGCCTTGCAAGTCCCTCCATAGGAAATGGGGAAGCATCATGCGGTCATGCAAATCCGTTCCCCATCTTTGGAGCGGCTGAGTGTATTCGTTTCGCCAAAAATGAGCGACCATGCATCGAACCAATAGTTGTGTTGCCAGACTCATTTGGGCGTGGGGTGGCATTTCAAAGCCTCTGAGTTCGACCAGTCCAAGTCTCCCAGTTGAACTGTCGGGTGAGTACATCTTGTCGATACAAAACTCAGATCGGTGCGTGTTGCCTGTTAGATCGACAAGCAAGTTGCGCAACAATCTATCGACTAACCAAGGTGGGCAATCCTGCCCGCGTTTTGGAATCAACTCGAGGGCCGTTTGCAACTCGTACACGGCATCGCGTCGTCCCTCGTCGGCTCGAGGAGCTTGGCTGGTCGGGCCGATAAATCGGTTGCTAAAGAAATACGATAGAGACGGATGATTGATCCAAAAAGAAATCATGCTCCGCAAGATATCTGGACGTCGTAGGAATGGACTATCCCAAGGCGTTGGGCCTCCCATGACTACATGGTTCCCTCCCCCCGTACCAGTGTGCTTTCCATCGAGATCAAACTTTTCTGTGGCAAGTCTGCATTGCCTGGCATCGGCGTAAATCGTAGTGGTGTTGTGAACTAAATCCGTCCAGTTCTTGGCTGGATGAACATTTACTTCGATAACCCCAGGATCGGGTGTTACCTTGATCAACTGCAAACGATGATCCCGCGGCGGTAGATACCCTTCCAACACAATCGGAAACTGCAAATCCGTGGCTGTCTGCTCAATAGCTGAGACCAAATCGAGATAGTCTTCAAGCGTCTCAGTGGGCGGCATGAAAACATATAGCCTTCCCGAGCGGGGCTCTACGCAAAGGGCTGTTCTGATGACGGCTTTGGGGTCAATTCTCTCAGCGGCCTGCAATCTTGCTAGCTCTTCGGCCCAACGCTGATCATCGTCCAATTGGGTTGGGATAGATGCTTTGCCAACGGCTTTCACGGGTTTCACGGGATCGCTTTTGCGTTGTGTAACCGGGGTAGCTGGCGGCAAAGGTGGCCGCGCCGCAAAGGGATCGCTTGGATAGACCGGCTGCCCTTGCGATTGACTACTCACTGGCAGTGTATCTATTGGCAACCTAAGTCCTATAGCAGAATCGCCAGGCAACAAGAAGAGTTTCTCAGGCCGTACGGGCCAAGGTCCAGTCTGCCAGCTCGCTTTGCCTTGCCACCATTGCCGACGCAAGGGAAGCACTATCCCCGTCGGCTTGTTTAGTCCTCGATTGAACACCAGCGACAAGCGACTTCTTTCCTCAGGATCGGCTAACTTTGGATCCCATGGGTTAACATCAATGGGCAATCGCTGCTCGCGCCAAAGGTAGTAAAAGGTGTCCTCATAAGCAGGCACCATCCAACGCGGATCGATGCTCAAATGTGTTGCGAGTGAGTTTGCAAATTGTCTTGCGTGAGTAAAATTGTAGCCATAGTCCTTGTCCTCGTCCGCAATCAATCGGTCATCATGCCAAATCGGCTGGCCATCCAGTCGCCACAAGCACGTTAGCGCCCAACGTGGCAAGGACTCCCCTGGGTACCATTTGCCTTGGCCGTAATGCAACATCGCGCCTGGCGCAAAGCGATGTCGTAGCAATTTAATTAACTCCCCCGACAAACCTCGTTTTTTGGGCCCAACGGCGTCGGAATTCCACTCCGCACCTTCCATGTCGTCCATGGAAACAAACGTTGGCTCGCCACCAAAGGTAAGTCGCACGTCATCGTTTTCTAATTGTGCATCCAACTTTTGGCCAAGGCCGTCGATGCGATTCCATTGTTCGTCCGAGTAAGGCTTCGTTGTTCGAGGATCCTGTGCCATTCGATGTACCGACATCGAGAACTCAAACTCACACTCCGCTTCATCAACCATGCCTGAAATCGGAGCGGCGCTGGACGGTTCTGGGGTACAAGCTACCGGCAAATGCCCTTCACCACAAAGCAGACCGCTAGTAGGATCCAGCCCAACCCAACCTGCGCCGGGCAGGTAGACTTCAGCCCATGCATGCAAGTCGGTGAAGTCATTTTCTGGACCGCTTGGTCCATCCAGCGATTTTTGATCTGCCGCTAGCTGCACCAAATAGCCGGAGGCGAAACGCGAGGCAATGCCGAGCCGTCTCATAAGCTGGACCAACAACCAAGCAGAATCTCGACAGGAACCACTCTTGCGTGACAGAGTCTCCTCCGGACTTTGCACCCCAGCTTCCATTCGAATTTCGTAACGAATTTCCCCTTGCAACCGTTGATTCAGACTCGTGATGGCATCCATGGTGGGCTTTGGGGTGCGGTCGACACTTGCTACCCATTTATCCACCAGGGGTGTTTTGGATAGTGTTTCCAAATAGGGCGCGAGCTCACGGACCAACTGTGGTTCGTATTCAAATGGAAAATTATCTGCGTAACCCTCTAGAAAGAAATCGAATGGGTTGATAGCCGTTAGGTCGGCAACTAAGTCGACAATGATCGACATCCGCTTGGCAGGCTTGGGAAAGACAAGCCTAGCCTGATAGTTGCCCTGCGGATCTTGCTGCCAATTGCAAAAGTGATCGACAGGGGTCACTCGCATCGAATAGCTTACGATTTTGGTTCGGCAATGTGGAGCTGGGCGTAATCGTACAACTTGTGGTCCCAGGTTTACTGTTCGATCGTATTGATAAGTGGTTTCATGATGGATGGCGACGCGGATAGACATGGATGAACACAGACATCTAGGGGAATACGGTTGCGATTATTGAATGACCACGAACATCACCGTTTCAAGTCGAAAGAAAATCGACCAATCAATCAAACACGATGCGGCAGAGAGGTACCGCATAGAAATGATGTCGCTACTTCGAAATCATAATAGAAAATTCATGAACATGTCAGTCGAACCAGTCAAGTAACAAGTTTAAACAACAATCGCCAGCGTTGCTTCGCTGGCGATTGACTTTGTTTTTAAACGCACGTGTTTTCAGCGTTTTTCTATTTACCTTTTCCACCTTTTCCGCCCATTCCACCCATTCCACCCATTCCCATTCCACCACCCATGGACGGACCACCACTTTCGGCATCGTTTCCGCCCATCCCCATTCCGCCCATTCCGCCACCATAACTACTACCACCGCCACCATATCCACTACCACCCGAACCTCCGTCAGAAAGCCCACCTCCAAGTGGTCCGACCGCCGGCGAGTCAGGTTGAGCAAACATATGAAAACTCGAAAAGTTATCAAACTCTCGACTGACCACGATTTGACCGGAGATGGGATCGAAGGAAACTAGTTCCAAGCCGGTTTTTAGCGGGTCCTTTGCGATCGCCATCGACAATGGTGAGAGTCCTTTGAGTTCGACAACCGTTACGAATTTTGAAACATACGTTGACGACTTGTATTCCTTCAGGGCCTTGATCACCTTCATGGTAGGATGAATGAACTCAATGGATTCTTTTGCCTTGATCCGATGCGTTCCCAGGACCAAGCCGCGGTCTCCGGGCTCCTTGCCTACCTGCTCTTTTCGCGGCACGTAAATTCCGCGACTGCTATCAAAGTCAACCAAGATGCATTCTGGTTTTTCTTCGTCTTTGCGAGCTAGGTAAACGGAAGCGGGTTTGGCAGCCAATATGGGTTTGCTTGGAGCTGACCAAACCGACTCACGACGACTGATTCTCTTTGTTGGAGCAACTGCAGTTGCAGTTCCAGTAGCTGAAGGATTCGTCGGAGCAACTTCCTTGGGTTCTTTGCTTTCTAGGTCATGGACACGTGCCAAAGCCTCAGGCGTTAGATGGCTTGAAGTTGGTTTAAAGGCGGACCATTCTGGATAATTGGGATCGTACATCAGTAGCCTGACGCGATACTTGTATACCTTTCCTGGAACGGCTTTGAGGTCGAAGAAGCGAACCAATTTGTATTTTGTACTCGGAAGTTTCTTTGGCATGTCCATTGCAACGCCTGCATTTCCGTATCCACCGCCGCCATAACCACCTCCCATGCCGCCTTCGGTGTATCCACTGGAGCCGCCCTTGCCACCCATTCCACCCATTCCACCTGAATATCCGCCACCCATTCCTCCAGGATACCCACTTCCCATTTCACTGCCGCCTCCTTTGCCGCCCATTCCGCCCATTCCGCCAGGATAGCCGCTGCCCGTGCTGCTTCCGCCCGGATATCCACCTCCCATACTGCTTCCGCCTGGGTATCCACCCCCCGTGCCGCCAGGATAGCCGCCTCCAGAACTGCTTCCTTCTGAGAATCCACCATCACCAGATCCACCAGACTGCCCGTAACTGTCTCCGTATCCGCCACCCATACCTCCCATGCCTCCCATTCCACCGGAATATCCACCGGTTTGGCCAGCGGTATCAACTTCTTCGATTGCGCCAGTGGTAATCTTGGAGTGCATCGCATACTTGTGAAAATCATTCAGCAGCATTGGGAGAATTGGCATGGATATGTTCGGATCTGTCCAATGTGCTGGATGCACTTCTTGGCAGCTGCCAGGAAGTTTCTTGATTACTTCCTTGTACTTAACAGGATTCGCGTCCGGCAGCGGTTGCCAATCCGATTCGTTGATTTCCTTGTTTGGATCGGTCACCTCCACTCGTTGTGCTTCGAAACCAACATAATTTGGCGTGTCTCGACCCTCCGTATAGCCAAATACCTCGTAAAACTGTTTTCGGTACTCAGTTTCTAATTCTTCGTGTGGAGCAAGCGCGGTGACTACCACGCAACCGACGGCGACAGGCACGACCTTCTTAGGTGCGGCTGGAGCAACATCTGGCTTCATATTGTTGGCACCTTCAACACCACCAGTCATCCCGATATTCTCAAAAAAGGTTCTCATACCCATTCGAAAACCAAGGTCATATCCGGGCGACAATCTACGTTTTCCAGCAAGAGCCGAGTCAGCGCCTCCATATCCGCCGTAGCCTCCTTCTCCCATTCCTCCCATTCCTCCCTCGGTGTATCCGCCCATACCTCCAGACATGCCACCACCTTTTCCGCCACCGGAACCATATTCGCTTCCATAGCTTCCTGCTCCACCTTTGTTACTACTGCCAGGCTTTGGCTTAGGGGGATCGATTTTTTTTGCATCCTCTAGGGCTTCAAGTTTGTCCTCTGTTCTAAAAAACGCGATCGGGCCGTAGAAGTATTTCGCCTCCAAATCATGAGGGCCTAATAGTGTTGGGTCGCCGCGACGGGTTGCAGTTCCCCCGTTCGACTGGGGAGGAATATCCTTAAACCGACGGAAGTCGACTGCCATCGACGATTCCATCGCGGCCCGCGTAAATTTTGGTTCTACTAAACGGCCCTCTTCTGTTGCCATGGCAGCCCAATGATCCTCCTTGATACTCCGCGAGACCTGCGTCGCGGTTTCCTGGAGTTTAGTTGGGGACTCTACGCCGGAAAACGGTTTCGCACTGAAACCAAGGTACATCACTAAGCCTGCAAGCAGCGCAATGAATCCAAAGACAAGCTTTTCCACATGCATAATGAAAAAGTTTTTGATACTGAAAGTCGATCCCGTACTTTTCTTTTTCTTGGACATGCTTAAATTCCTTGTTCCAATTGAATTTGCCTGAAGGCCAAAGGAGTGTGTTTTTTGAACCTACGAAAAACAAGTTTTCGTAATTGGTTGAAACGGGTTAATTTGATGCGTTGCCAACTGCTCCAGCTGCGGCTTGATTACCGGGCAGAGCCGGGACCTCCGTTGCAGGTGCATTTGGAGCTGCAGGCTGTTTTGAATCGGGTGTAGTCTCGGGATTTGAACCGGCGGGAGCAACCACGTTAGGCGCATTAACATTGGGTACAGTCGCATTCGGTAAAGTCGCATTGGGAGTTGCTACGTTAGGCGTCGAAGTCGCAGCCGCTGAATCGGTTTTTTCACCCAAGGTTTCTGTCCCAAGCGAATGGATATTAACTGGATTGTAAAGGTAAATCAGTCCAAAGATCTCAACGGATATCTCAGCAAGTTCTTCTTGAGCCGGGGAAGCTGCACTTGCGCCCATGCCATATCCACCCCCACCACCATATCCACTTGAGCCACCAGAACCGTAACCATCGCCTCCCCCCATGTCACTACCACCGGGCATACCCATGCTAGAGCCCATTCCGCCCTTGCTGCCGCCACCCTCGTAGCCGCTCATCCCGCCTCCACCACCCATGCCTACCGCTGGTGCGGGATCCGTATTCCATCGCACTTGATAAACTTCTAGCCTTAATTCGGCGCTTCCGCATGCCGAAATCAACCTACTGAGTCGAGATGGGTCAACTTTTAGTCGCAAACGAATTGGGACTCGTTTGACGACGGCATCCACCGCATTGGAGGCGCTAACCTCCCGAATTGCCGTTCGTAACTCTTCCCCTTTTCGAGGCTGGAATACCGATTCTGCGGCAAAACTAATATAGCGCCCATCTGCGGGATCCATCGAGGCAGGTTCGGAGCCATCGCCACCACCCATTTTGCCTCCATACATATCTCCCCCAAAGCCACCTTCACTCGAGTTCTCCATTTCCGCCATGCCTCCCATGCCTTTATCGCCCATTCCACCGTCGCTTGCACCACCTTCCATTCCACCGTACATGCTGGCGCCGCCGGCGGAGGCCGCTTTGGTCAATACACCTGCGCTTCGACTTGCATGTTTTCCCATGCGAATCCATTCCACTTCGCGCACCACAGTTTGGAAGTTCTCCCGTGCGCCGCTGTTGGCTTTTTTGATGATTTCCATGATCCCCGTTAACAGCCACATGTCTTCCTGAGTGTAATAGATATCAAGAATAGAAGGTGGTTGCATTTTGCTGTACCACGGTACCACGTTTTGAAGCAGTGTTTGTTGAGACGCAACAGGCCATCGCACCAAGTCTTTGCTAGCAGACGTTGTCCCAGCCATACCACTCCCTCCGTATCCCCCTCCATATCCGCCACCGCTACTTCCCTCCATTCCTCCCATCCCTGCTCCGGACATTCCTTTGCCGCCGCCGCCCATTCCTGACATACCACCTTCACCGGATCCGTAAGCAGATGCAGCACTGGACGAACTAAGTTTTGCGAGCCATTCGGTTCCGATTATTTTAGAGACTTCGGCAAACTCTGGGCCGATGTAGTTCTTATACACTTCACGGTCATTCTTGGTGATTCGGTCGTAGGGTGCCGGCAAACGCGGAGGAAGCGGAAAGTCAATGAATTTTTCCACTGGTCGCAAAGTAGAGAAAATTTCGTGGGTAATGTCCCCGTTGAAGGCAGCTCTCGGCCATCTCATCAATGGCTCTTGGCGTTTGAACTGAAAATCCCAGGCCCGAATGATGTCCGTTTGGAGTTCTGCCACGGCCTTGTCCATTTGGACGTGCGAATACGAATTTGGGTGCGTTGAAGCCGCATTCTTTATCCCATTGATTTGATCGACACTCGCCTTGAGTGCAGTCGATCGTTTTGCGATGAGCGCAGTCAAGCTTGAACTAGACAGATAAAAAACTGCGGCGGTGGTTATTAGCACCAGGGTCGAGAGTATCCAGAATTGATACAGAACAATCGTTTTCCATTGCTTCTTGAGGACGTCCATTTTTCACTCCAATTCGGGTTATCAATGACAAACTGCTGTTCAATATCTAGTCGTTCTAGTCGTTCACTTACATCAGCCGGAAACTTCGGTGCTCGTCGTTGCCGCATCCGACGAACCGTCGCCTGCTGTGGCTTCGGGTTCGGGTTCAGGCAGTAAACCACCGGCTTTGGCGCCCCCTTCGGGGTCGAATCTTGGCTGCCAAGCAAACTGCAAAACAAACTCACACTTGGGAGCTAGAAAGTCGGGTGGGATCGGTTTTCCATCCGCATCCAAAACGGGCTTGTTCGCAGAACCTGGTTTCGGACCGTACATGTCCCCACCGCCGCCGGTTCCCTCCATTCCGCCCATCCCACCTGCCCCGGACATTCCTTTGCCGCCGCCACTTCCGCCGGGATAGCCACCGCCACCGCCGGGATAGCCACCTCCCGACCCCCCCGCTGTCGGTGGTTGTATTACTCCCATTTCGATCAAGCGTTTTGTGTAGGCAGGATTGGCAATTCGGTGGTTTAGATTTGCTGGGGTGACTGAGATAACGACTGGCAATCGAATTCCCAATTCCCTCAGGGTTAGGGTAACCGGTTTTGCGTTCGGATCGTAATTCGGTTCATTTGGGTCATTTGGAATCTCGATGTTTCCGTTTTCGAGGAACTGGACCATGTGAGTCAGGATGTGCGAATTACCCTCAAAACCCTTGTGCTTCTGTCCGTTGAAGTAGTGATAGCCCTTGATCTCAATAACCCATCCCTCACCGACCAAAGGACTTGGGTCGAGAACTTCTTTGTCTGCATCTTTCTCCTTTAACAACTGTCGGCGCGTGTATACGGAATCCTTGTAATTGGCAAGAAGCTGGGGAGTGAACCAGGTGGTCAAATCCGCTTGGTACTTTTGCTCGATTCTTGTGATATGAAAGTCCTGGCGATCATCATACGGGAGTTCGACGGGTGTTTTACCCGCAAGTGCAGGATCGCGATTGGTAGAAGCTTGTATTGCTTGATGCAATTCGAGGAGCATAACACGCTTCTTGGCACCCTCGCCAACCTCGATGCCAACCTTCTCAAATAGCGAAATATCGCCCTTGCGTTTGGCGTCCTCTGCCTTTTCTTTGTCGGATTCCGAGGCGACATTGGCGACCGCTCCCTCAGCACCCTTCCAACGTGGCTCCTCAACGACGCTGAGCACTCGGCCCATGGTTGCGTGGTTCGTAACCATCCCGACCAACAAAACGGACAAGGCTCCCACCACCCAAGGTTTCTTCATTCGCACAATGCGATCGACAACGATCTCGCGAGGCAAGAGGCTGGTTTTCATTGGCCCCCGCTTAAGCAATTGCAAACAAATACCGTAAACGACACCGAACGCAGCTGCATTTTCCTTGAAGGCTTGCGCCCCAGTCACTTCGGTCCCATCAAGTTTTGGGTACTTATCAAGGATGTCGACATCCAAGCCAAGGTTTTTATTTAAAAATTGTTGCAGGCCAGGCAGTTTGGCCGTATTGCCCAAAAGCAACATCGACTCCAAATCGCTCTTCTTGTTTAACGTCTTAAAAAAATTAAGCGAACGCTGGATCTCGGTCACCATGTCGTTAAAAACCGGTCGCATGGCTTGGAAAACCAACTTGGGGTCATCCGCTTGCATCGCATTCCTTTTGAGATGCTCTGCTTTGGCAAACGTCAGTTTCAGGTCTTTCGTCAAGTGACGAGTGAAATGATTGCCGCCGATAGGGATACTTCGCTGCCACACGCGAAAGCCATTCGTGACGATTAAATCACTAGCGTCGGTGCCGATCGAAAGTAC
>JANLRK010000806.1:0-31022 GCA_031361585.1 Pirellula sp.
ATGGCCATGGAGTGGCTTGATCTAGCGAGATATGCAGATACGAACGGCTACAACAACGACGAAGACCGCACGATGTGGCCTTGGCGCGACTGGGCCATCGACGCCTTCGATCGCAACATGCCTTTCGATACTTTTACGATCGACCAACTTGCTGGCGACTTGCTTCCTAATCCTACGCAAGATCAATTGATCGCCACTGCCTTTCTTCGCAACCAAGGGCACAATACCGAAGGGGGAATTATCCAGGAAGAGTACCGCGTCGAGTACGTTGCTGATCGCGTCCATACCGTCTCAACCGTGTTTCTTGGACTGTCGATGCAGTGCGCCAGGTGTCACGATCATAAGTTCGATCCGATCACCCAATCAGAATACTACCAGTTCTATTCCTTCTTCAATTCACTCGACGAGAAGCAGGCAAGTTACAGTAAGTTCGTGGGCGCGGAACCATTCATTCGAGTCCCCACGGCCGAACAAGAGTCAAAGATCGCTGTACTTGCTGAACAGATCGCGTTGATCGAGTCGCAAATGAAACCGCTTGAGGAACAAGCAGAATCAAGGCTTTCGGATGCGAAGAAAGAAAAACTCGCGATCGAGGGGAGCACTCCAGCGGTCATGGTCATGCGAGACATGACTCCAGCCAGGGAAACGTTTATACTCAAGCGAGGACAATATGATCAGCCCTCCGAACGTGTCGAAGCAGGTGTGCCAGCAACACTATTGCACTCGGGAACGGAAGCTCCGAAGGATCGTTTGAAGTTGGCACAGTGGCTCGTGAGTGACACCAATCCATTGACGGCTCGCGTGACGGTGAACCGATGGTGGCAAAACTTTTTTGGCACTGGAATTGTCAAGACCACAGAGGATTTTGGTCTGACGGGCGATGCACCTTCCAACTCCGAATTGCTAGATTTCTTGGCTCGCAGCTTCGTGGAGAGTGGTTGGAATGTAAAAGCGATTCACAAGATGATTGTCATGTCCTCCACCTACCAGCAAGGATCTCGGATCCAACCGGAAATGCTGGATCGCGATCCCGATAACAGACTTCTAGCTCGCGGCCCCCGATACCGTTTGTCGGCAGAAACAATTCGCGACAATGCGCTCGCGATTAGCGGCTTGCTGCAGCATCGGGTTGGTGGACCAAGCGTCAAGCCCTATCAGCCAGCCGGGCTTTGGGAGGACGTCACGGTCAATCGACAGGGCAAGTACGTTTCGGATGTTGGCGAAGGACTATATCGGCGAAGCTTGTACACGTTTTGGAAACGGACATGTCCTCCTCCCTCCATGATGAGCTTCGATGCTCCGATTCGCGAGGTCTGTGTAGCTCGTCGCGCCCGCACGAACACGCCGCTGCAGTCGCTGGTTTTGTTAAATGATCCAACGTACGTCGAATGCGCGAGGCTGCTAGCACAGAACATGATTCGAGACGGCGGCCCCATTGTCAGCAGCCGAATCGATGCAGGATTTCAAAGGAGCGTTTCTCGGCCAGCTTTACCTGAGGAACAAAACATTCTCGGCCAAGTCTTAGAAGCAGCCAAGCTTCGCTTTAACGCGAATCCTTCGAACGCACAAGCCCTCAACGCAACTGGGGCGACAGCGCCTGACGCTTCACTCGATCCCGCTGAACTTGCATCCTGGACCATCGTAGCCAGCACGCTACTCAATCTAGACGAGACCATTTCCAAAAGATAAAAAAATGCACTCATTGATTCATCAGCGATCCCAATGGCATCGTCGAAAATTCCTGTGCAACTCGATCACGGGTTCGGCAGCTTTATCAACGCTTCTCGGCGCAGATCCGCAGATTAGCAAACTGCTCGGTGCGTCAAACGACAAGGCTCATTTGCCGAACTTTGCAGCAAAAGCCAAGCGCGTTATCTATCTGTTTCAATCGGGGGGACCATCGCAGCTTGAGATGATGGACTACAAGCCGAAGCTCAAGGAGTTGCATGGGACAGAACTTCCCGACAGCATTCGCCAGGGGCAACGGCTAACCGGAATGACCTCGGGCCAAAAGAGTTTTCCTGTAGTGTCCCCTAAGTTCACGTTTAAGCAACATGGTTCCCAAGGCGTATGGTTGAGCGAGTTATTACCACACACAGGAAAGATCGTCGATGATATTTGCATCGTTCGTTCTATGCACACGGAGGCTATTAACCATGATCCCGCCATCACTTTCATGCAAACCGGTTCGCAACAACCAGGCCGTCCGTCCATGGGGTCTTGGCTAAGTTATGGACTTGGGAGCGAAGCGGAGGATCTGCCAGCCTTCGTTGTGATGATCTCGCACGGGACCGGCAAAGACTCCAACCAAGGCTTGCTCGATCGGCTTTGGGGAAGTGGGTTCCTTCCCTCTAGCCATCAAGGAGTCAAGTTTCGAAGCAGCACCGACCCGGTATTGTACTTGAATGATCCGATCGGTATGGATCGAAATCTACGTCGCTCTATGCTGGATGGACTTGCAAAGTTGAATGACTTGCAACAGAAACAAGATGGAGATCCGGAGATCGCGACACGCATGGAACAATACGAAATGGCCTTCCGCATGCAAGCCTCTGTTCCAAGTTTAACTGATTTGAGCGATGAGCCCGCGTCAATATTTGATTTGTACGGGCCTCAAGCGAAAACGCCAGGAAGTTTCGCAGCGAATTGTTTGATGGCTCGGCGCATGGTGGAGCGAGGAGTCCGATTCATCCAGTTGTATCATCGCGGTTGGGACAACCATGGCAATTTGCCTTCGAATATTCCGAAGCAATGCAGTGATATCGATCAACCTCAAGCAGCATTGGTGTCTGACCTAAAGCAGCGGGGGCTACTCGAAGATACGCTTGTGATTTGGGGGGGAGAATTTGGTAGGACGGTTTATAGCCAGGGTTCGCTGCAGGACGATTATGGTCGGGATCATCATGGTCGTTGCTTTACCATGTGGATGGCTGGCGGAGGGACTCAACCAGGAGCAGTCGTAGGCGAAACGGACGACTATGGCTATAACATTGTTTCGGATCCAGTGCACATTCACGACTTGCACGCTACGTTGTTGCAATGCCTTGGTTTCGATCATGAGCGGCTGACATTTCGCTACCAAGGTCGCGATTTTCGATTGACCGATGTTCACGGCAAAGTGATTCAAAAACTTCTGAGAAGCTAGAAGCATCGCTCCACGATCTGATGTTGGCCAAATCGGCGGGGCGCGTGCTTGGATGTAGCCTAGAAACAGAAGAATCCGCTGGTCAAGCCAGCGGTATTTTTTTGCCGCAGGCCGAACGGTCGGCAGCTTTTGTTTGAACCGCATATAACATAACAATAATGAGTTGCGTGCTACTCTCAGTCACCCTCGGCAAGAGTGACCTACCTTTACTTGGATGGATAAAATCGATGTTTCGAAGTTTACTGGTGGTGTTGTCCATTGGATCCGCTTGGTCATCGCCCGTTGCGGCCGAGGAGCCAACACTCCGGTTAGCTACCTTTTCTGCCGACATTACCATTCCGCTTGGGCATCGTTGCATGGGAATACTCGACATCAAAGCACAGCGGATTGAAGACCCATTAGAAGCTCGCGGTTTCGTCTTGCTCGGACCCGAGGCCCCGATTGTTTTTGTGGCGCTCGATTGGTGCGAGGTTCGCAATGGGGCATACGACCTATGGCGAGACACCCTTGCGACCGCTGCAAAAACTTCTCGCGAGCGAGTGTTGGTTTGTTCACTGCACCAACATGATGCGCCTGTTATCGATACCGAAGCGCAGTCGCTTCTCGATTCCGTGGGGTTGGCGGGAGAGCTTTTCGACGTCGCGTTTCATCAAGCTTGCCTAAGTGATGTGGCAACCGCTGTCGAACGCGCAATACAGTTGGCAAAACCAGTAACCCACCTGTCGTTCGGGCAGGCCGCTGTTGAGAAGGTTGCATCGAATCGACGCGTCGTTCATGCCGATGGAGTCGTTCGGTACGACCGGTATAGCCGTTCGTCCTCGGATTCGCCTCAAGCGTTGGCAGATGTAGGCGAAATCGATCCTAATCTAAAATCGATTCACTTTCTGTCGGGAGAAAAATCGTTGGCCGTACTCAGTTCGTATGCGACGCATCCTATGAGCTACTACGGACAAGGGAGCGTTTCGGCGGACTTCGTTGGCTTAGCACGTCGTCGCCGACAGTTGGAGACTTCCGGCTCGATGCAGATTTATGCTACGGGATGTAGCGGGGACGTTACAGCAGGAAAGTACAACGATGGATCCGTTCAATCCCGCGTCCTATTGACCGACCGACTTTATCAGGCCATGACTCAGGCCTCACAAGCGTTAGAGCGTCACAAGTTGGAGAAGGCAGATTTTCGTTGCGAGAAATTGCAGTTGCCGTTCCACGAAGGAGCCCAGTTCAAACGCGAGGCGATGACAACGGTTTTGCATGACGACAAAGCCAGCGTTCGAGACCGTATTCTCGCAGCCATGGGTCTTGCCTCTTTGAATCGCGTCGAGAGCGGCCAGCCAATAGACTTGCCCTGTTTGGATTTGGGAGTTGCACAGATCCTGATCTTACCAGGTGAGTCGTTTGTAGGGTACCAACTCATGACGCAGAAAGTTCGCCCTGATTCGTTCGTCATGGTAATTGGATTTGGCGAATGTTGGACGGGTTACATTCCCACGCAGCAAGCATTCGACGAGCGGTTTGGTCACGATTGGCGCTGGGTAGGACCTGGCTGCGAAGCGATTATTTCTGAAGCACTACGCTCGGTACTCAGGCCTCATTGAGTAGCGGTGCTGTGTACATCAGCCTGAGGACAGTCTGATCTACATAGGTCAGCCTGTTCTCAGGCTGACGGCTGCCTTCCCACCGGCAGTCGCGCATTACTTCGTCAGTTTCGGTTTGATGCTAACGGTAATATATTTCTTAAGCGAAAGAAGCCGCCCCTCTTTGATTCCGCGAATGTTCATTAGTTCATCAACTGAATGGAAACCGCCTACTTCGTCTCGGTATTTTAGAATATCGTTGGCTAGTTTTTCACCGACGCCTGGTAGCAAATTGAGTTCAGCGTGAGTTGCGTCGTTCAGGTCAACGACCAAGTCGGCTGGGAGTTGGCTCTCGGGTTTTTCGACGCTCGCTCGATAGATCCATATGGACATCGTCCAAAAAATGATCAGCAGCAAGAGGGCCGAGTAAGCTTGGGTTCGTGTCCAAACGACTCGGTCCCGTTCCCGAATACGAATACTGGTGTCGTCTGTCTGGTTTGCCTCCTGCATGATCCATCTGAACTTCGTGGTAGATCTTAGTTGGACCGCAATTGTTGCAAGACTTCACTTACAATTCGGTCAATCACGCTATCGTCCGCAACGGGATTGCTTTTCGATGAATCGTTGCTTTGGTAGGAACGCTTGGACTGCATGAAGTCAAAATCCGCTAGTAGTTGCTGCAATTTGCCTTGAGTTGCATCGGCTGCGCTCACCTGTTGAGGCGTTAAAGGTTGTCTGGATTGGCCTAGATCCCAACCTCGAATCTTAGCCCCTCGACGAAAGCCTTCAGGAAACTCTGCGGTCATGAGCATCGTATCAAATAACGGCAGTAGTTTGTATTGGATTTGCATGGCTCGTTCCCATTGGCCTGCACGAGCTGCTTCGTAGATGCTCCGTGTCAATTCGGGGACTACACCGCTTGTAGCGTTCGTACCGCCATCGCAACCGATCATCAGCATCGGAACCAAGGACGCATCCCAACCTGTCATGAAGAAGAAGTCGCTACGAATCGGCCGAACTTCAGCAATCATGCGCATCATGTGAGGTATGTCGCCGGAGCTATCTTTGATTCCGACAACGCGGGGGCATTCCTGCGCCAGTCGCTTTACCGTTGGCACGTCGATGGGTGACGCAAACATCGGGATGTTGTACAACGTAACATCGACCGAAACACGGTCTGCAATCTGCTTGAAGTAAGCATAAACGCCATCGGGAGCCAAACGATAGTAGAAAGGGGCGACGATCGCGACGGCTCGAACGCCCAAGGCACCGTACGTGTCGCAGGCTCGGACGGTTTCTTCTATATTGGCTTCCGCCGCACCAGCTAGAATGGGGACTCTACCTCGTGTCTGGTCGACAACAACTTCGATAACGCGTTTACGTTCTTCCGGCGTGAAGCGAACGAATTCGCCTGTACTGCCGTTGGGATAAAGACCATGCACACCGTGTTCGATGAGCCAGTCGATGTAGCCTCGAAGAGTGTCTTCGTCGAGTTCGCCGCGAGAGTTGACCGGAGTGATGTTGGGGGTAAATATCCCCGCTAAAGGTTGTTTGCTCATACCACAACCATAACACATCGAATACGCTGCTGGCAATCCGCCGGACGATTTGTCATCATTTGGCCTACTGCCAAGGTGCGTTTTTGAGGGTTTTCCCAATATCCTGGCCGTTTTCACGAAGGATTTCCATGCGTTCCGCCTTGCTTTTTGCCTTACGATTGTTGATTCCGGCGATTGTTTTGGCATACGTTTTGGCGATGCTCTCGTCCTCTTGCTTGCCAGTCGCTGACTCCACAGGACAGGCCCAAGCGATTCCTAGATGGGAATATTGGCTGCTGCACGCTTCGGTTCCGTCCGCCATTTGGTGGCAATGGACAGGAGGCTTGCAGCCAATTGTGATTTATGACCGCATTCCCATTGTCCTTTTGGCAGCGGCTTGGGTCTTAGGATGTTGGTTCGCGGGAAAGTGGATTTCACAGTTCGATCCAATGTCCCGTCGCTTGTCGAAGTACGAGTTCATCGGTGTTTCCATATTGATTGGTCAGTCCGTACTTTCGGCAGTCCTATTTCTAACCGGTTGGCTTCTTGGCACCCATTCGCTCGCATGGATATTGGCGTTGGTGTTTGCGTTGACCATTGCCCTTTCGCGATTCCTCTCGCAGCCCACGCTAGTTGATTCACAAAACGAGAAAGGAAGCGAATTGGAGGTAGGGGAAGACACCTCGTTTGCGAGTTCGATCAGCCGGCGGATGGTGGGACTTTTGGTTTTATCGACGATTTATCTTGCTTGTATCCAGGTGTATGGAGCAACCATCCCGACCCACGACATGCAAGTTCGAGAGGGCGATTGGTGGCTTGCCAAGCATTCCATATTGGACGAAAGAATCCATTGGTCCGCGGAAAACACCATGGTCAACGAACCTGCCTGTTGTGCAATGCCCTCGTTGGCATTCATCAGTATGCTTACCTTGGATTTGCCATCGGTGCACGCTCGTGGAGGCAATTCGATACCGCAGCGCGAGCAATGGAACAGCCGGTTGTATCTTGGTGTATTGGCGGGCAAGACCGCGAACGCCATGTTGTGTTTGGTTGGAGTTGTTTTGGTCGGTGTTCACCTTGGCCGGAGGTGGGGATATTTGCCGGGGCTTTTCGTTTGTTTTCTACTTGTTGCAACGCCTGGGATCGCGGAATTGACTCGACTAGGGCGCACCGAAATTCTAATAGGAGTATGGGGGGCAGCGTTGTTGGTTGTGTGGCATGGTTGCAGACATACAGGGTCATCGAAATCTGAACTCGGGTTGATGTGGGGATTTCTTGTAGCAGGCGCGGTCAGTTCTGGTTATGGATCGGCCGTGCTTGTTGGGATACCGGCGTTGTTGCTTTGGTGTGTGTGCCATCTCCAGCGCAACTCCGCTTTTGCAACCAAATCGCAATGGAAGGCGATGGAAACAAATTGGCCGAGAAAGTTGATTTCGTTTTTGCTCATAGGGTGCGTAGTTCTCGCTGCAAGCTCTTGCTACCTACGCAATCTGATAGCAAGTGGTGATCCAATCTACCCATGGGGTGAAGTGATCTCGCAGCAATTGGGGATCATGAAACAAAGTGACACGGGCAACGCGATGCGTTATGCGTATCGCGTGCCCAGCGAAACGACATTTGAATCGATTGAAGCAGCGAGTTCCGATTCGGCAATCCCACAATCGAACGAAGAACAGTCACCCTATCGATGGGCGAATTTTCTGGACGGGGTTTTTCGTTTGCTTTGGAATTCCAACGCTCATGGGTTGATGCTCGTTCCATTTGCAATCGTCGGAATAGGGACCTTTCCCGTATCTACGTCCGACAGGACTCGGTTCACTTATTGGAGTTCACCACGCTCGAGCGGGCGTACCAACCCCCAAAAAAACTTTGAGTGGAGCACCGGTCACTTAGCCATCGTATGGTTTGTTTATTGGGTGTCGATCTGGTGGTTTTTCTCGACGCGACAGGATCGCGATTGGGTGGGCGCGTTGATTTTATTAGCTTGGCCTGCCGCGAGTGGGGCACACTGGATGGCCAGAAGGGCTCACGGCTATTTCCTGATGGTCTTGGTCTCGATCGGGATAGTTTGGTCCGTCGTAGTCATTCCCATTTGGCCAACCAGCGACAATCGAATGTTGGTTGCATTGCAAAACATGGATCGATCCGCCGACTCATTGATGCGTTCCAAAGTGTCGGATGAAGATGTCGTCGTGACGAAGTCCTACCTAGGTCAGTTCAACGCGTTAATGCGTCGATCGGAAGCAGACGCGACGTCATGGAGAGTTCTTTTGATCGGCGAGAGCAACGATTTTGAATTGTTAGCGGACTGCGATAGCAATGGTTCGTTCAGCCGGGGAAATATGGATAGATGGCGAGATTTGCCTGCAAATGAGTTGGGTTTATTGCTTCGATCCCATGGGTTTACACACATAATGATCGTTTGGTCGGGCGTTCAGTATCGAGAGCGACTAACGGGTTTGGAGACCGAAAGGAGTTATCGGCGGGCAATTGAAAAATTGGTAAGCGATTCACAAGTGAAGCCGATATCATGGGAAATCAACTCGTCGTACGCCGAGTTATTTCAGGTGAATGAAAAGTGACAAGTTGATATAATGGTTGCGGATCAAATCAGACGGTCGAGGAGTTTTCATGAAAAAAACGGTACTACAGAAAATATACGAAAGCCGACTTAGCATCCTTGTTGCGTTCGGTGGATTTTGTTTTGTGATGGCCTGTTCTTGTGTCTCGTTGGGGCAAGTATCCGACAGTGAACTGAATCAATTGGCAAGAGATGCCGCGTCCAATCGCGCAGCAACATTGTCATCGCAAAGCCCTCAGAGGAGCGGAATCGACTTCTTTAGCCTTTTGGTCAAGGGTGGAATATTCATGATTCCTATTGGACTAGTAAGTCTGATGGTCGTCACGTTTATGTTTGATCGATGGATTGGATTGAGGTCAGGTCGAATGTTGCCGAGCAATTTGCGAAGGAGCTTGTTGCAACTCGCTCGGCAAGGTGAATTGGATCCGCGCGACGTGTATCGAATTTGTGGTGAGTCGTCATCCGCAGCGTCGAGAATTTTACGAACGATGGTTCTCAAGACGGGCAGACCCCAGCCGGAGATTCAGGCTGCAACAACCGAAGCAACTCAACGCGAAGTCGATCGAGCCTACAGCAATGTTCGATGGCTCAATTTGGCTGCTGGTATCGCTCCTCTGCTTGGATTGCTTGGAACGGTTTGGGGGCTGATTCGAGCGTTCCACGATACCACTCAATTGACAGCCGGCCAGAATCGCGCAGATTTCTTAGCCGTCGGGATTTACGAAGCATTGGTGACGACTTTGGCGGGATTGATTGTCGCGATCCCAGCGGCTGTTGCCTCGCACTATTTCGAGGGTAGGATCACGAGAATTTTTGGTTACATTGAGGAGCTGGCTTCAGAGCTGATGTTGCGATTGGAACGGTACGAGGGCAGAACCCGTTTCGAACCGATTGGACGCGAGTTAGCAGCACGGGATTTACTCAACGGCCCATCGATCGCGTCGCCGCCCATTGCATCTGTGGTGCCGCCTCCAGCCTCAAGAAGCGTACCAAAGACCGACCTGCGAGCTAGAACGTCGAAGTCAATCGAGTAGGCTCAAGTTGATGACTACGGAAACCTACTTGAGCACCTCGACCGGGGCGTCGATTCTCGTTTTGCTATCGACGGTGTATCCAAGTCCTTTCCGGTCTGCACGCGGCGGATGCGGTGCGACTTGCCAAATAGTAGTTCCATTATGTACGGCGTCCAACCCCGCGGATGTTTGGCGGACCATCGCAAATTGCCATTCTTGTTGGCCATTTCGATCGATCGCCTCCAATACTAGTAGAGCTTCGGGATCGGTGCCAAGTACATAGGCAAAAATAGCGCCGTCCAGACAATCTTGGGCTTCTGGCGGAAATCGAAAGAGTTCACGGGGAAGCAATCGAAGCTGTTCTCGATCGGAATAATCTTTTCTCCAACCTAGCATCGTAACGGAGAATTGCGACGCGATGGACTTCATTTGTCTCATCCGACCGCCTGCGCTCTTTTCCACCGTGATTTTGTTTGGAATGGATGTGAACTCAACCTGCTCATTCGGTTCCCATACGAGCGAATCCTCATCAAACACTTGAAAAGGGTTGCGAGAGATCGAATCGAATTCGTGCATCAATCGTCCTTGCCAAATGTAAGTGCCCAAAACAGCGACCGGTCGACCGCGATCAACCCATAGGGATAGCAAGCCGACACTGTGAGAATCTCGTACGTCATTTGTCCATCGCAGTACTGGGAGACAATTCAACGCGCGTTGTTCGCTGCCCTTTGGAACAACGCGGAAGGAAAGAATGGATTTGTCGAGCAATTGATTAATGCTTTTTCGCCCGGCTTCCGTGGCTTCTTGGCTGCGTAAAGTGCAAAGTGGAATAAGCATCAATTGGAAGGTAAATGCATACGCGCCGATTTCTCTCAAAATCATGGCAGTCTCCAGAATTTCTTCGATGTGGAATGAGTCTCGTGAAACGGTTCGGCAATCCAAACGACACATTATAGACACATTGACTATTTCCCACAAGATTCGCTTGAAGTGTGTGGTTCAGTCTTGGGAGTAAATGAAAAAAATCTTGGATAGTCATATCAAACATTATTAATAACTGTTCTGACGCTAGCAGCGTCAGCCACGTGGAGGAGGCTGCTAGCGTCCTTTTGAAGCTTTCAGAAAGTGACCATTGCAATGCCGTTGCCCCGCCGTTTTTACTTCTTCCGGTGTTTGTGATCGCGGACGATCTTGGCCGCCACCCCGGATAAACCTACGATACCGATAAGGTTTGGGAATATCTGGAGACTGTTCATCAAGTCGCCCCAGTTCCAAACCAAGTCTACTTTACTCGTTGCTCCGATGACCACCAACGCGCAATAGGTCCATCGATAGGGTAGGACAACCTTTGGACCGAAGATGTACTCGAGCGACTGCTCCCCATAGTAGGACCATCCCGTGAGGGCTGTGTAACCAAAGAGGAAGACGCACACGGTAACTACCGAGCCGCCGACGCCTGGCATGGCGGTCTCGAAAGCACCAGCCACAGCTGCAGCACCGGTCATCTGTTGCTCACCTGCACCGGCTTTCCAAAGCCCGGTTACCAAGATGGATAGTGCGCTAATCGTACTCGTCACAAATGAAACGATGAAGACATCCATCATCGCGTTTAACCCTTGTTGAAAAGGGTCCTTCGTTCTGGCCGCGCCATAAACCACGCCTGCTGTGCCGTATCCTGCCTCGTTAGCATAGATGCCGCGAGCGATACCATACCTCATTGCAATCATGATACCGACGCCCGCCGTGCCTCCAAGTGCCGCATCCCTATTGAACGCACCACGCAACACCATCCAAAGAACAGCCGGGATCTCACTAACATGCGTAATCAGAACAATCATACCGCCTGCAAGGTACAGCAAGACTTTGAGTGGCGCGAGTTTCTCCAGGGCTCTTCCAATCGTCTTCACACCACCAATAATGGTGACCAAGGCGAGAATCGCTAAGCAGATGCCCGTTGCAAGCTTTGGCACGTGCCATTGCGAGTTCATGACGTCGGCAATTGAGTTCGGCTGCGTAAACGGAGTAGTGGTGAGTGCAGCAACTCCTGCCACGAGCGCATAGATCCAGCCCAATTTGCGAGCCTTGAGGCCATCGGCCAAGTAGACCATCGGTCCGGCCAGTAGCCGTCCCTCGCCATCTCGACGGTAGTAAACGCCAAGCACTGCTTCGGTGAATTTCACTGCCATGGCGATTAAACCCCAAGCCCATATCCAAAACAGTGCGCCTGGCCCGCCCGTCACGATGGCGGTAGCCACCCCTGCTATGTTTCCAGTTCCGATTGTCGCTCCTAACGCGGTCATGAAAGTCCGGAAAGGCGAAAGAGCACCCTTTGCCTTCGACTCGTCTACGCCAAAAAAGGCTCGAAGCGAGTCGCCGAAAAAAACGAACTGCACAAAGCCAAGCCGAATCGTTAAGAACAGGCCAACCGCAAAGAGCAATGCGATGGTCCACGGACCAAATACTAGATTACTTGCCCATTCGATAGCTTCAGTAATGCTGGTCATAAAGCTACGTTCTCTGTCTAGGTCAGATTCAGTGTGGAACCGTACTCCACTCCGTTTTTCTCGGCACGGAGTGCCGAGCTACACTTTGCGTGAGTATAACCTACCGTCATTTGCCCCCGTGAGCGGCTAGTATTTGCTAGCTCAATCGGTTGGAAAACCCAACAAAATGCTTCGTTTTTAAAGAATTCTACGCTTCGGTCTTGAAAATTACCTCCAATCTGTTATTCTTCCATCCGGATAAATGGATGATTAGTAGACCCAATCAAATGAACACTTCAGCCCCAATGATCCTTTGGATGCAGAGCCTTTCGGACCCTACCCGAGCTAGGTTGTTGCGTCTACTAGAACGAACTGAGCTTACCGTCGCCGAAATGTGCACTACCCTCCAATTACCGCAAAGTACCGTTAGCAGGCACCTTAAACTGCTTTCCGACGATGGTTGGGCTGTATCTCGGCGTGATGGCACTAGCAATTTGTACCGAATGCCTAACGGCGAAATGGAGCCTTCTCAAAAAAAGCTTTGGAGCGTGGTGAAGAGCCACAGTGTCCCAGCAAGTACATCCGACCAGGACGATGCACGACTCGATCAGGTGGTCGACGCGAGACGATCCAAGTCGCAAGCTTTCTTTTCATCCGTAGCCAGTAAATGGGACAGGCTGCGTGCCGAATTGTTCGGTCACCGGGTCGATGCTTGGGCGTTCGCCGCTGCGATGTCCAACGATGCAGTTGTCGGGGACTTGGGATGCGGGACGGGTGCTGTTGCTCAGACCATCGCCCCCTGGGTGGAACAGGTTATCGCAGTGGATTCGTCTGCAGCCATGATGCAGTCGGCCCGCAAGCGTCTCAAGGACTTTTCTAACATCGAACTGCGACGTGGTGAGTTAACCCAACTACCGATCGAAGACGAAACACTTTCGCATTCCATTTTGATACTTGTGCTGCCATATCTAACAACACCTCAAACTGTTTTCCAAGAAGCTTGGCGCGTGACCAAGCCTGGTGGAAAGCTAATTGTGGTGGACATGGTTCCGCATGACCGTTCCGAGTACCGCGAGGAACTTGGGCACTCTTGGCAGGGATTTCCTGCTGACCAGATTCGAGCATGGATGACTCAGGCATGTTGGCAGCATATGAAATATGCACTGATGCCGCCCGAGACCGATGCCAAAGGAACTGGCTTGTTTGTAACCACCGCTATCCGATAAAACTTTTGTTTCTTTCCTAGGAGTAATACTTATGAGTACTGTTGTCAAAACGAAAAACACCCATGTAGGCAGCGCCGATGCGTCGAGCATTCCGTTTAAGGTTCGCGCGTTTGACTTTCTAGCAGCCGGAAACCGCAGGGAAGCCGAAGAGCTCGCATCCCTGGGACGCAAAGAAATTCAACTTGCCGAAGACGAAATGCCAGGCTTGATGGCGCTCCGCGCACGACACGGCAAGACCAAGCCACTCTCTGGCGCCAAGATCATGGGCTCGCTCCACATGACGGTGCAAACTGCCGTGCTCATCGAGACGTTGGCCGATCTCGGCGCCGACGTGCGTTGGGTAAGCTGCAACATCTTTTCAACTCAAGATTCCGCTGCAGCCGCTGTTGTTGTTGGCCGAGGCGGCACACTTGATAATCCCATTGGAAGTCCTGTCTACGCTTGGAAAGGCGAGACCCTCACCGAATACTGGTGGTGCACCGTCCAAGCGCTCGTATGGCCAGATGGATCCGGTCCAGATTTGATCGTCGACGACGGTGGCGATGCGACCATGCTGATTCACAAGGGCACCGAATACGAAGCCGCTGGTAAAGTGCCCGCCTTCGATGCTGAAAACGAACCAGAGGAATGGGGAGTTATTCTCGAATTGCTTCGCAAGGAACTGGTCGTCAACCCAGGTCGATACACCGCCATGGGCAAAGCTTGCATGGGCGTTTCCGAAGAAACCACTACGGGTGTCAAACGATTGTACGAAATGGCCAAGGCAAAGACCTTGCTCTTCCCTGCGATCAACGTGAATGATTCGGTCACCAAGAGCAAGTTCGACAATCTGTACGGTTGCCGCCACTCGCTCATCGACGGACTCAACCGCGCTAGCGATGTCATGCTCGCAGGCAAGGTCGCTGTCGTTTGCGGTTTCGGCGACGTGGGAAAGGGTTGTTGCCAATCATTGAAGGGCCAAGGCTGCCGTGTTATCGTTACCGAGATTGATCCAATCTGTGCATTGCAAGCCGCCATGGAAGGCTACGAAGTTAAGACCTTGGAAGACTTTCTTCCAACAGCTGATATTTACGTAACCGCGACTGGCAACAAAGACATCATCACGGCCGAACACATGGCCAAGATGAAGGACAAGGCAATCGTTTGCAACATCGGTCACTTCGACAATGAAATCGATATGGCTGGACTTGAAAAGATGCAAAAGGCTGGCAAAGTCGAACGCCGCAATATCAAGGCTCAGTTCGACCAATGGTACTTCCATGACTCGAAGCATAGCATACTTGTATTAGCTGAAGGTCGTTTGATGAATCTGGGTTGTGCAACAGGCCATCCAAGCTTCGTCATGAGCACGAGCTTCACCAACCAGGTGCTGGCACAACTCGAGTTGTGGATCGAACGCAAGTCGGCAAAGTACGACAAGACTGTCTACACTTTGCCAAAGCACTTGGACGAAGAAGTAGCTCGATTGCACTTAGGTAAGCTCGGCGTGAAGTTGACGACGCTCTCCACTTCACAAGCAGACTATCTCGGTTGTGACAAGAACGGCCCATACAAGGCTGACGCTTACCGCTACTAAGACACTCGGGCCAGGGGCCCAAGCTACGGAAAACCAATTCCTGCCGCTCGCCTTAAGTAAAAAAAGAGCCTTGATTGGAAATCAATCAAGGCTCTTTTCGTTGGGCTGACAAGTACACTAGATATCAGTCTGCGACGGGTGCGGCAATATAATGATTCCTACAGCAGTTCATTTCGTCGAGACCGCACGTATATCGCAAACGGCCAGTAGCCCTAAATACAAATTCCGAAAGAATCTTGTGACCGCCAAGACTGTCGCTACAGGGTAAGGAGTTAGAGGTCAAAATGAATGCAACGCGATCGGATACTGACTTACTACTTCTGCAGGCCGCAGCGGGAAGCGATCAGGCTATGGAGTCCCTTTTTAACCGCCACCGAAGTCGATTGCGTCGCATGATCGCAGTTCGCATGGACCCTCGTCTGCAGATGAGAGTCGACCCGTCCGACGTGGTGCAAGAAACACTGTTGCAGGCGAATCGAAAAATCAGCAAATATTTGTTAGAAAAGCCGATTGCCTTCTATCCATGGTTACGGCAGATGGCCTGGGACCAAATTGTCGCCATGCACCGAAAGCACTTGTATTCCGAACGGCGCTCCTGTCGACGTGAAGAGGAAGTGAGCGTAGGTTTATCGGATGAGTCGGTGGCCGACTTGGCTTCGAAATTCGTTGATAAGGCGCAAGGGCCGCTGAATCAATTGGTCCGAACAGAGATCGGCGAACGAGTTCGGCAGGCAATTGACCAACTGCCAGGAATATATCGTGAAATTCTGGTATTGCGTTATTTAGAACAGCTCTCCATTGTCGAAGCAGCGGAGGTACTCAAAATCCATAATTCTGCCGCCAAGATGCGACACGTTCGAGCCGTTGAGCGTCTGAGGGAATTGTTGGATCAACGTGGCGACGAAAGCGCTTCATGAAGAATCGCGATACACCTCCCGATTCTGCGACCGACTTTCCGCGACTGGCGGAACTTGTCGAACAAATAACTGAGCGACTGGTCGTCGGACGGATGGATGAAGTGGACCGAATCTTGCAGGACAATCCCGCAGATGCCGAACGGCTACGTCGCATTTTGCCCATGCTGATCGTCTTGTCGACTCTTGACATCAGTTCCGCCCCTTCACAAAGTGTCGAATCGGTTCCTCCAGAAATCGAAGGGCAGAAGACTGAAAGCGAATTAGATCAGGGACTCGCTTCGGTTGGTAGGAATTTGACGGAGTCAGCGTTTGTCATCCAACCGGGCGTTCTGGGTGACTTTCGTATTGTCCGCGAGGTAGGGCGAGGTGGAATGGGTATCGTGTACGAAGCCGAACAGATTTCACTTCGCCGAAGTGTCGCGCTCAAAGTTCTACCGCTAGGAGGCTTATTGGATGACCGCGTTCTCCAACGATTTCGCAACGAAGCGCAAGCCGCAGCCGGACTTCATCATCCTCATATCGTGCCGATTCATGGCGTCGGTTGTGAACGAGGTTTGAATTATATCGCGATGCAATTCATCGAGGGGGTTTCGCTAGATCGGGCCATACGAGCCTTACGGTCCGAACCGAACGAGGGTTATTTCGAGAACAATGGCTCGGAACCGTCCCGCGCTGAGACTATTGCGATGAAAATACTTTCGACGGAGCGATCCGATAGTCCAATGAGCTTTCATCGGCGTGTCGCCGAACTAGGTGCAGATGCGGCAGATGCCCTTCATCATGCGCACGAGCAGGGTATTATTCATCGTGACATCAAACCAGGAAATTTGATGCTGGATCACCGGGGCAAGCTCTGGGTCACTGACTTCGGACTGGCGCGTATTGAGGGTGTATCTCAACTGACGATTACTGGGGACCTGATCGGAACTCTTCGTTACATGTCGCCCGAGCAGGCACTTGGGAATCGGCTCATCGTCGATCATCGTACCGACATCTATTCGTTGGGCACTACACTTTACGAGTTGCTTTCCGGACGAGCAGTATTTGAGGGAAGCATCCGAGGCCGAATCCTACACCAGATTGCCGAAGAAGAGCCGACTCCCCTACGGCAACTGCAGCCGACGATTCACGTCGATCTAGAAACAATCATCCTTAAGTCAATCGCAAAAGGACCTGAAGATCGTTACGAAAGTGCTAGTGATTTGAGTGTAGACCTGCGCCGGTATCTAGCCCATCTTCCCGTTCAGGCACGTCGCCCGACTTCGTGGCAGCGAGCAAAGAATGTCGCGAGGCGACATTCCGCAGTACTGTTGGCAACGAGTACTGGAATGGTTGTCGTTACGCTGGTCGCAATGTTTGCCACGGTATTGGTCTGGCAAGCAAAACGGGCAACCGACTCGGCGCTCCATCAGTCTAACGAGAGCCTTGAAATTGCAAGACAACGCGAATTATTTGCAAGGCAGCATTTGTATGTTGCCGATATTTCGGCGGCTCATCAAGCCGGATTGCAGGACGATCAGGCGGAGATGCGTACACTGCTTGTTCGTCACATCCCACGCGATGCATTGCAGTCGGATCTGCGCGGTTTTGAGTGGCACTATCTATGGGGCGTAGCAAATGCCGAATCTCGCAACCTTGTAGGGCATCAGGGGCAAGTGTATTGTACGGATTTTTCTTCAGACAGTCAGGCGTTGGCTACTGGCGGTAGCGACGGCGTCATTCGACTATGGAATGTCGAAAGCGGCAAGATCATCCGCGAACTGCATGGACACACTTTAGACGTAAACACCGTTCAATTCTTTCCTGACGGTCGCAAACTCATTTCCGCCGGCGGCGACGGTACCGCGCGACTTTGGGATATCGATACCGGCAACGAACTGCATTCGTTTTGTGGGCATGAAGGAGAGGTAACGCATGCTCTGCTTTCACCGACGGAGGACATCATCGCCACGGGTGGACTGGACCGAAACGTTTGCTTGTACAATGCAACGAACAATTCATTGATCCGAGTTTTCACGCCACATGAAAATCGGATTCACGGCATGGCATTTTCGCCAGATGGCGAACGCCTCATCACAGCCACGGGTGGCGGCCCTGTCATCGGATGGAACGTGCAAACAGGTGAAAAAGAGCTGGAGCTAACAACGGAACTGGGTGGTGCCATTAAAAGTGTTTCCGTGAGCCAGGATGGTCGAATGATCGTCGCAGGACACGAGGAATTAGCAAATGCGGGACAAGGGGGTTTGTCCTATTGGATCATTACGGGCAAGAGTACCTTCGTCCGCGCGACAACCATAACAACCGTCGACGAAGCTGGACATTCTGTCGAATTCCTGCCAAGTCGATATGCCGCAGCAAGCACGACCAACTCTGGTAATGTCCGTATTTGGGAATTTACAGGAGACCTTCATCGCTGGCGGCTGCAATCCACTTTTCGACGGCATCGTGGCGGAGTCTGGCGCGCTCAGGTTTCTCCTGATGAACAATGGCTCGTTTCTTCAAGCAGGACAAATGAGCTTAAGCTCACAGCAACTTCATTTGATGTGACTAGAAGCTATCCGGTTTGCATTGTCGGTGAGCAAATCCGAAGCGTTCAGATAACACCCGACGCTAGAGTGATCGCGTTCGGAGGATCGCTCGGGAAAATCAAAATCCTTGTTCTTGACGATGCTGAAAGCATCCAACCTACTGACATGGAATTACCTTTCGGAGAGCCCATCGTAGATCTCATTCTCTCGCCTGATCAGCAATGGTTGGCAGCACAAAAAAGCACTTCGTCTCAACTATTATCGCTATCGCCAGACGCAAAAGTCGGCGGGCCTTGGCAAGAACCCGATCCTGCCGTGGTCGCGTCGGTCTTCTCCGCCGACAGCCGACGGATTGCCTGTATTGAGAGTGATGGAATCAACTATACGGAGCTACGCTCGAGACATGTATTACATCGTTTCACTTGCCCTGGCGTTGTTCATTGCAAATTTTCGCCCGATGGGAAATGGCTCGCAGGTGGGACGCAAGCGGGCGATGTTTACCTCTGGGATCTTACGAATGATTTTCAGCAATACCGCCTCGAGTCCAGTCCATCCAGTGAATTAACGTCTATGGAATTTGCTCATGACAGCACTCTCGTGGCAACGGGCACTGGCGATGGAGTTGTTAAGCTCTGGAGCGTCGAAACCCTGCAAGAGCTAAAGCGATTCTACTCCCCGGATCTATCGTCTGGACTTCCCTTGGCGGTAAACTCCGTTGCGTTCTCACCGGACAATCGGACTCTCGCCATTGGACGAAATGAGTCGTTCGTTCGACTCTGGCATATCGCCACTGGGCGGGAGCTTCTCGCATTCCGACCGCTTTCGCAACTCGGAGTCAAGCAGGTTTGCTTTTCACCCGACGGTCGGCGATTGATCGCAGTGGGGCCTGCTGAAGCGCCCATTCTTCACCAAGTCGCGATTTGGTCGACCGAAAAAGCTCGGTAATCTAGGTTGCTGAAGCACTGTTTTTCAGTGCGGACACAAATCTTCGCGGTCCGAACTCCCCAATCCAAAAATATTTGTGACCGAACCTCTCGCGAGTACAGGGCTAGGCGTTAGGTGCATTCCATCCCAATTACGGAAACCATCATGCGAAAACTACCCGCTGTTTCTAGATCCAAAAAACTGCTGCAAAGGAAATTGCTTCTGGAACGGCTGGACGATCGGCTCGTCTGTGCTGGCTTCGGACCAGCAGATGGAGCCTATTTTGTGGAACCGTGGATCGGATACTATACCGGCGTGGCGATTCAGTCTGACCAACAGATCCTGGTCGCGGGCTCAGGCCAACAATCACGCTTGAATTTGGCTCGATACGACGGCGCAGGAAACCTTGATCCGAACTACGGAACGGGTGGATTGGCCTTCCCTGTCACCACCAATATTGTTCAGGGTGGAGGCTCGTTGGTCATCGATTCGGCTGGACGAGCCGTTGCGGCCTCTAGTAGCAACGGCAGTATGGGAGCTCAGCGATTTAATACCAACGGTTCCTACGATCTTTCCTTCGGAAGCGGAGGGACAGCCAGTATTGCACCGTCGCGGGACTACGATTACTACGAACGTTCAACGGGAATCGGTTTGCAATCGGATGGGTCGATTGTAGTTGGAGGATCGTCAAGAAAAGGCGCCTCCCACTCTTTTTCAGCGACCAGCCTGGTTAGCGGTTTTTCCAACAACGGAGTCCTAAAGAGCGGTCCAGCTGGTTTTGGGAGTTCATCAGGCGGGGTATCGTCCGGCTTCGCATGGAATTCATTTGGTGCAGGTGCGGGCCATGCCTCGTTCATTTCCTTGGTGGTCCAGCCCGACAACAAAATCGTTGCGTCGGGCGTCTATAGTAATCTGGAACAGGCGTCCATAGGTATGCCAATCGTTGCTAGGTTTACGTCGGACGGACTCCTGGATACGACGTTCAATGGCTCAGGTTACTCTATTTTCAGCCCCCCTGGAGTTGGCCCAGGGGCATCCATTTTTAACGGCCACGGTGGAAGTCTTGCTCTTCAACCCGACGGAAAGATCGTCGTCACTAGCGCGGTGATTGCCGGCAACGGAAAGGACGCATTGGTTGCCCGCTATCTTCCAAACGGTACGTTGGACACAGGTTTCGGCGGCGGACTCGGCTATACATTGCTAGACGTCGATGGCAGCACGACAAAAACTACAGAGCTGGGCAAAGGTCTCGCGCTCTTGCCCGATGGAAAAATTCTAGTTGTCTGTGATGTTTCCTTCGACGATGACAGCACTTGGGCAATCGGAGCCTTCCGATTGAATGTCGATGGAAGCCGTGACGGGAGCTTCGGCGGAGCCGGATTCAAAATTGGCGGACGAGCACCGTTCGCCAGTGGATACCTCTCGGCACGGAACGTGGCGGTTCGGACAGACGGGAGCATTGTTGTTGCTGGCAGTAGTCGCGCCAACAACAACGATTACCCGATGCTGATGCGTTTCTTTGACGACTCCGTTCCAACCGCGATTGTGACACCAACGTCGGGATTGGTGACCTCGGAAGTCGGTGGTCAATCGTCGTTCACTGTTAAGCTGGATACGCAGCCCAGTTCCGACGTGACGTACTCTGTAACGACCAGCGACATCACCGAAGGAACTGTATCAACGTCCAGTTTGACCTTTACGCCCACGAACTGGAACCTGCCACAAACTGTTACCGTCACAGGTGTGAATGACGTCGATCCAGATGGCAACGTCTTCTACACGATTGTGCTGGGTGCAGCCGTCAGCGCTGATTTGCGTTACAACGGGCTCAATCCAACCCACGTCACCGTGACGAATACCGATAACGACACCAAGTTTTATGTCGTCAACGACGCGACCGCCAATCTTACCTACGAGTACACCGGCGGTGGTGCTGCTGTTGAAAACTATTCGCTCAACAGCGGCAATACAGCTCCGCGTGGAGCCGCCAGTACGATCGCCGGGGACAAAGTATGGGTCGTCGATGAGAATCGCAAAGTCTACATTTACAATCCAATTGGTACACTGTTGGGATCTTGGACGGCTGGTTCGCTCGCCAATAATTCCCAGCCTCAAGGGATTGCTACCAATGGGGTCGATGTTTGGATTGTCGATAGCAAGAGCGACAAGGTTTTCAAGTATGCCGGCGCCGCCACGCGACTATCAGGCAGCCAGAATGCGACCAACAGTTTCAACTTAGACTTTGGAAATGCGAATGCGACGGACATCGTCACGGATGGAGCATCGTTGTGGGTCGTCAATGACTCGAGCAGCGACAAAGTTTTCAAATACACCATAGCTGGCGGGCTGGTAGGCAGTTGGGCCATCGATCCGGCAAATGCATCGCCGACTGGAATCACGATCGATCCGGCCAACGTTAGTAACATCTGGATTGTCGATAGCGGAACGGATAAAATCTACCAGTACAACGGCGCGACCATCCGGACTTCCCAAAGCAGTTTGGCGACATTCACGTTCGCTCTAGCTGCTGGCAATACCAATCCCCAAGGCATTGCCGATCCGCCAACACCAGACTCACCAGCCACGATCGAATCCCGCTCGAACCTGAGTGTTGCTTCGGAGCAAATGGCTCCGATCGATTTTGCGTGGATTCCGTTACGATTGGACTCCTTCATCCCAACGAGAGCCAGTCAACTAATCGCGAGCGTACCACCAGAAAACAGTCCCCCTAGGATCGCACCAGATCCAACCAGTCGATGGCTCGAATCCACCGCTGATTCATCTAAACAACGCCCAGTGACCGATATCCCATTCCTAGCCAATTCCAAAACGACAACTCGCTTGACTGATGAAGTGTTGTCGGAATGGGGTAATTTAGAAAGCTCCATCATTCGTCTGAGTCTCGTTGTTAGATAACTCAGAGCCAATGGCGATAGATCAATGGTGCGTACTTTACGGGTAGTGTCAGCCGGCTCTCGAATGCAACTTTTGCTGCGATCTAGTTTACCCAGGACCAATTAGAAATGTCATTCAACAACTCGCCGCAGTTCCGGACATGGAATGGTTCGTCATCACAAGCATTTACACCAGGAGTAATAAAATGAATCGATTCGCTTCCGTCGTACTAATCATCTTAATTTTCGAATCCTTTACCGCAAGAAAAACAAACGCCGACTTGGTGATTGATCTTGGCCCCAATGGATCTGGCGGACTGACAATGGCTTTGACCGGATCTGGAAATACGAGTACGACAGTAGGAGGTATAGCTAATATAGCTTATGGATCTATCACAGACACGTTCTTGCCGAACGGTTTTGCGGGCACGGCCTCGGCAATGATTTTTCCATTCAGTTTATCAGGCAACCAAGGGAGTTACATACTTTTCGTTGATCGTAACGGACAGTTTGGAGAGCAGTCTGATTTTACGATTGGTTTTGGTGGAAGCAGTTTTCCTGGCTCACCCTTAAACACGCTCACAGGGACCTATAATCTCCCAAACTTTAGTTTCACTTCCGGGCTTCCACCGTTAATCGCAGGGACATATGCGCTAACAAGAATAGATCCTTCTTCTATTGATGTTGGAAATGTCACCTTAAGAATATCTTCTGTTCCAGAGCCGTCGAGTTTTGTTTTGTTTGGGCTCGCGGTAATGTTTGCAATCGCAACCCGCGCTGGATTCGCTAGAAAGTTGGATGGCATTCGTGAGATCTTTATGATCCCCACAATCGCAAAAAGGGGACGCAGCGCTACGTCCTGGCAATCGCAAAAGGGGACGCAGCTCAATTTTAGAAAAGAGCTGCGTCCCCTTTTTGCGTTTCGTTCTGAGTGTCACCCGATCGTTCGGCTGCCACTAGCAGATCACTAATGGCAGCAGGAAAGTTCTTCTTATTCCGACTCAGTTACTTAGAACAGCAGCTTCCAGAGCAAGATTCGGTTGATTCGACCTTTGCAGTGTCAATAGCCGAGTTCTCGCTGGTTGCACCCGTGCAGCAATCGCAACCGATTCCGCCGCAGCAGACTCCACCTGCGCAGTCGTCACAGCATGTACCGCTGCAATCCGACTTGGCAATTTCGCAGGCTGTTTCGGAACAGCTAGACATCGATTTGCAACAGTTTTTGGAGACCTCGCAAGTCAATCCACCGGAAAAGGTGGTGTAGCAAGCCCCAGTTGCAAGCAAGCCCGCAACACTCAAAAGAATTAGTTTGGCATTGATCATTTGTTTTCTCACTTAATTGAATTGTTATTACTTGAATGGACAGGTCAACATCGCTTCAAGTGAATTCAGCATCGCCAAATACAATAAAGGATCTGCAGACGAACAAACGGATGAATCGTAACATCCGTTTTGTTTTTTTGGGTAAGGCATCCGTTTGATTCGATAGTGCGATCAAAAACGGCTAAGCAAAGTGCTACTGTGTCCATTGAAACGGGTGTACTCAACACCCCGTGTGGGATTCGACAACGGCACTCGCAAGATTTCGGCCCCGAGCATTTTTTGGAGCCAGGAGCAATTGGGACTTTCCGTGACGTTTCAGATTTTAGGTGGTCGCATTTGCAGCAAACAGGAATCGGATTCGTGTTTTCAGCGTCTCGTCTTGAGCAAGGGGAGCAACCAGTTGCAATACAACACAAGCCTTGAGGCAAGGCTGCGGCGGCAACAAGAATATATCGAATCAAGACGAACATATGCGTTTCCCTTCCGCTTTAGCGTATCCAGTCCATGCTCAAAAATCAACAGCAGGATGATTTGGACAGAGTTGTAGGTCACGCCTAGTTTGCAAGAGTATACTTTGAAACCGGACAGCTTACGTTGTTCCGCTACAAAACCTTTTTGAGTTCCGCAATGATTCGAAGCCTTACTTTCCTCGCGTATCTATTTGTTTTTCTAGTCTCTTCGGGCGACGCAAACAATGTGGATTGGCTGATCCAGCCCGGGCCTTTTCAGGCGTTTGCCAAACAAAGTGCCGACGGCCGCGAATTGGAACTAACTAACGGCTTACTTAGACGCGTGATTCGATTGCAACCCAATGCTGCCACCGTAGCCTTAGATAATCTGATATCCGGCGAGTCCATCCTGCGAGGTGGTGGCCATGACGTCGTGATGCCGCCAGGACAAAAGCCAGCCTTTGGCAACTCACCGTGTTTGCAAAGCAGATGGGGTCAAGACTATTTTCGACGGCTCGATCTATTTCATCGCGAAAGTGGATTTACTTACAACCCCAACTCAGCGATCGGGTTCCCTTGATCGACCACGTTTCTGGGTCGTCCTCGATGGTCTACATATTGCGTCGACAATGGGACACCAAAGTAACGGTAAATCGACGCCGCTAAATCGCCTGGCGTCACCGGCCGCTCTTTGATCGACCCACCATCTTTCTCCGTTGCTCCAATGACTTGCCCGTGACGCAGCCCGCCACCAGCAAGCGACATTGACATCACGTTCGGCCAATGGTCTCTTCCATCGGTGCTCTCTTGAGTCCCCATCAGCGGCGTCCGCCCGAACTCGCCCATGGCAATCACTAAGACATCGTCCAATCGACCTCGCTCATCCAGATCACCTACCAAAGTCGTTAAGAGATGATCGAAGAGTGGCAGCAAAGGTTTGAGTCCCTTTGAAATGCCGCCATAGGGTGGAATGTTGTCGCCATGGTTGTCCCAGGTGCCACTTGCCGTATGGTAGCTCAGATCGATCGTGACGAAGGCTACGCCTGCTTCGACTAGACGCCGAGCTAACAACGCTTGCTGGCACCACAGATGGCTTCCATAACGCTCCCGGACGTCGGTAGGCTCCAAGTTCAAGTCGAACGCATCTCGAGCTCTCGTTCCCAAGAGTAACTCGACTGCTTGCTGCTGGAAGGCATCGGTCGCACTCATTGTCTCGCTCGTATCGATGTCTCGGCGAATGCGATCCAGATCTTTCAAGAGACTTCGTCGGTCGTTGAGTCGATTGAAATCGAGTCCTTTTGGCAATTGAAACATCTCTGCATTGGACTGCTTGCCTGAGTCAATACCAACCAAATCGTAGATTGGAAGTTTCGACGCCAAGTTGCCCCGGAATGGATCGTATTGCTGACCTAGATAACCGCCGAATGCGATGTGACTTGGCGAACGGTAGAAGCCCACGTACGGAGGCATCGACGGCGCATTGGTGCCATGATGTTTGGCGACTACAGAAGCGATCGCAGGATAGAGAGGGGCTTCTCGGTTGGTGCGTGGTTCGGCGTCAATGTTGCCTGTTTGAAAGACCATGTTCGGCTCGTGGCTGCTGAACTTAGCATCGACCGAGCGAATAATCGTGAATTTATCGAGCATCGCCGCTTGTTTCGGAAGATGCTCACAGATATGAACGCCAGGTAGTTTGGTTTTAATGACACCAAAAGGTCCACGATTGTTCAACGGTCGATCAGGCTTGGGATCCCAAGTATCGATATGACTTGGTCCGCCCGTCATCCATAGGAGAATGATGCTCTTGGCTTTGGGTGACGATGTGCCCATCGAAACCGCTTGGGCGCGCGAAGCCAGCAAGCCTGGCAGCGACAAACCTGCGAAACCGGCTAGACTTGCTTTGACCATGTTCCGGCGACTTTCAACGACGAGCCCTTCACGCGTCAAAGCGTTCATGGATTGAAAAGCGTGGCCGTGTGAATGACGGGCATCGACGGGTTTCGGATAGATCGGACTTTGCATCGTTCCTCTTTCTAAACTAAGACTATTCTAGTTGCTCGTGGCCGACGCTACCAGCGTCGGCACGGATGCTAGCAGCATCCGCCACGATGCTCGTCCAGGCAAAGCCGCACCAACTCTTCTCGGCGATCTGGGTCGCCAATGCAGGGCTCATGCCGTTGGTCAAAGTATATCATTCCGCTATCAATTCCAAACAGACGACTTTGTCTTCGCCACGTATGAAAAGCAATCCGTGCGAGAGGACAGGCGGTGCCCAGCTAGGGGGTTTGACCAACGGCTTGCCATCTCGTGTGTCTCTTGTTTCCGCCAAGTCCATTTGAGCCACGATGGTTAGTTTGTCCCTGTTGATTTCGAGCAAATGAAGCGCGCCCTCCTCTCCAAGCAAGAGTACATGATTGTCCACGATTAATCCGGTCATTCGATCATGGTTTCGTTTCGTCCACCGCACTTCTGGTTTCCATGTCGCCGAACCTACGTTTGACTCATTGAGCACGAGGCAACGCAGGTCGGTATCAGGCTGATTTCGACCACTGCTCGCAAAGACGATGTTGCCATCAAGCAAAGGGGTTGACCAATGCGACCGAATGGCTTTTTCTTTTATGCCTATTCCGTCGATCCAAAGTGGCTCGAGTCCCTTGCCAGTAAGCGATAATAAAGCGCTCCCGCGTTCGTATGCTTCTGAAATTAAAATTCGGTTTTTCCATAGTATTGGTGAAGCAGCGTTGACGCTCTCCAACATGTCAGCTCGCCATGAAAAAAAGGATTCCTTGGAACCATCATTGGGGTCGAAGGTCAATAAGCCTTCGCGGACGAGCGACAAACAAACATCCTGGTCATCGATCTTATGAATCACTGGGGCTGAATAGCTCGCAAGATAGTTCCCAACCCGATAGAGTTCTTTCCCTGTAGCTTTGTCGAATGCAACCATTGCTGTGCCGTTTGGCTTTGCGGACTGCACGCCTCCGATCATGACTAAGAGCTTGTTCTTGTAGATCAATGGTGAAGCCCCGACGCCGAAAAAATTCTGCGTGACGTTGTACTTTTCGTTTGTGTCAAGCTTCCACAATAGAGCTCCGTCCATCACCGAGAGACAAGCCAACGTTCCAGCAACGCCGAGCACATACACTCGTTCACCGTCGACGACAGGACTGCAACGAGGTCCGTTGTTGTATCCATATGCGTCTCGGTATACTACGGGCGAGTCCCAATTCCAAAGTTGGCTACCGGTTTCGGCATTGAGACAGCTCAAACGCTCCACGTTGCCAAATCGATCGAATTGAAACCATCTTCCGTTGGCAGCAACCCCGTTTCCATAACCCATTCCAGTATCCGCCGTCCACAGCACCTTCAAGCCAGTTGTTGGCCATTTCTGTAGGATTCCAACTTCGGGACTTCGTGAGTCGCAGTTTGGGCCAAGCATCCGAGGCCAATCGATTCCGTTTTTTCTGGTCCAAAGCGAACCGGCTTCATGAACCGTATCGGTCTTCGGAGTGTCCGCCCGACATCCGGTAGAAAGTACAATCAAGACGGCCAAGATAATTGGCGAAATTGAGATCGAAAAAAGTCGCATTTGGGAATACTCTATACGTCATGGAAGATTTAATTATTACGGATCATTTGATCGTACCCGCGAGCGAACTGGAGTTGGTCTTCGCGCGGAGTAGCGGCCCAGGCGGTCAAAATGTGAACAAAGTGAACACCAAGGCGACGCTCTGTTGGAATATAACCAACAGTAACGTATTGTACCCAACGGCTATGGCGAGGTTGCGAGCTCTAGCGGGGAATCGGCTGACCGAAGCCGGAATCTTGCAGATTACCAGCCAAGTTCATCGCGAGCAGCCGAGGAATATTCAGGCTTGCCGAGAGCGTTTGAAGAACCTCATTTTGGATGCGATGAAGCCGCCAACCATTCGTCGGCCAACTCAACCAACACGCGGATCTCAGCGACGCCGAATCGAAGACAAGAAAAACGTCGCTGCCAAGAAGCAGAACCGATCGACAAATAACTGGGACTAGTGATTCGGGAAGAACGAGAGAATGAAATCTTAGAAACAGAGTTGCCCTTCTAACCTATGTGAACACTTTGGCGTTGAACCCTGTCGTCAAGGATGCCGGCCGTCAGCTTGGTCGAAAACGAGCCATGCGAGAACTGGATCAAACGTCGGTGGATGCGTCCTTTGAAGCGGCAGACATTTTGACAAATTGCCGTAAGTACCCCAAGGACGAAGCTCCTGCAGCATACAAGGACTTCGAAGAGGTTTTGCGCAGCGTTAAGCTTGCAGGACTTGCAACCGAAGTGGCTCGATTGAAGGCAACGTTTGTCATCAAGGACGGAGACGCAGCCGATGACTAGACCGAAATAGATTGCACCGGACAATGGGATGGACGCACAATTGAGCTAAACTGGGTACAATTGCAGTCTCCCCTAAAAACGACTTCAGTCTAACGAGGCCTCTCCATGTTGCGTTGCCTTTCCATTGCAATGGTATCGATTGTTTGTTCTGCCGTGACGATTGCAGAACCGCAACGGCTGTTGGCAGATGCGGTTCAAGATGCATCCAATATTTTGAAAGAGACGGGTGTCACTGGCGGTTTCTTCGTTCACTTAGGCGTAGGGACCGGCGAATTGACAGCTGCCCTTCGTCAACGGGAGGGGATCCAGGTTCAAGGCTTGGATCGGGATGCGAACGTGGTCCAACAAGCCCGCGAACGGATTCGAGCAACCGGGACTTACGGTGACGTGGCAGTAGACCTCCTCGATGGCTCGCAGCTCCCGTACATAGACAATCTAGTCAACTTGATTGTCATCGAAGACGAAAGCAAGATTTCGAAAGAGGAAGTGCTTCGTGTACTAGTCCCTAACGGAGTCGCATATCGCAAAGAGAGTACCGGAAAATGGACCAAAGCGGTGAAACCTCGTCCAAGCAACATTGATGAATGGTCGCACTACCTGCACGATGCCAGTGGGAACTCAGTCGCGCACGACGATGTGGTCGCGCCTCCACGCCACCTGCAATGGGTAGGCAGTCCTCGATACTCTCGACACCATGATCGCATGGCAAGCATGAGCGCATTGGTTTCCACGGGCGGACGCATGTTCTACATCATGGATGAGGGTAGTCGCATCTCCATTCAGCTACCTTCGAAATGGAAGCTGATCGCTCGCGACGCTTTCAATGGAACTGTTTTATGGAAACGAGATATCGAAAATTGGCAAAGTCACCTTTGGCCACTCAAGAGCGGACCAACCCAACTCTCGCGACGCCTGGTTTCCACAGACAATATTGTTTACGCCACTCTGGGGACCGACGCTGCAGTGTCTCAGATCGACGCCGCAACGGGCCTGACCAAACAGAAGTATGAGGGAACCGAAGGCACCGAAGAGATCGTCACCATTCAGGGAATCTTGTTCCTGGTTGTTCGGAAAGGTAAAGCGGAACTTGCGGACTATGCGCCTCTCAAAGCAACCGTCGGCGACCAAGCCTTGGCTCGCGAAATGTTTTGGAACGAGGATCCTAGAATACTCATGGCCGTTGAGGCAGAAACAGGACGCACTCTTTGGGCAAAACAAACCAGGATTTCACCTCTCACTTTAGCCGCCGATAATGCGAGGGTTTACTTTCACGATGGCGAAAAGCTGATCAGCGTCGAACATCGTACGGGCAAAGTAGCGTGGGAAACGGATCCGGTAAGCCGACGAAACCAGTTCACATTTAATTTTGGTCCGCGATTGGTGGTACACGATGAAGTTGTTCTCTATGCCGGGGGAGACGGCAAGATGATTAGCGTCTCCAAGGAGAACGGCCAAAAAATGTGGGATGCGGTCCATCCCAATTCAGGCTATCAATCGCCTCAAGACTTATTGGTCATGGATGGGCTCGTATGGTGTGCGCCGACAACGGCAGGAAAAGACACCGGCATTTACACCGGGCGTGATCCCAAAACCGGCGAAGTTAAAAAAGAATTCGCGCCGGACGTGGATACTTATTGGTTTCATCATCGATGCTACATCGCCAAAGCGACGGACAATTTCTTGATTCCCTCGCGGACGGGTACAGAGTTTGTTAGCCCAGATAGCAAACACTGGGACATTAACCATTGGGTACGAGGCGGGTGCTTGTATGGAATCATGCCATGCAACGGATTGACCTACGCGCCACCGCACAACTGCGCATGCTATCCAGAAGCAAAATTGTTTGGCTTCAATGCCCTAGCGCCACTGGCACCGACCCGCCCGATCCCGAGGACAGTTCCAGACGAGGGACGATTGCAAAAGGGACCTGCGTTCCTTGCGCCGCTTGACGACATTGCCAACGTGAAGCGAGGAGATTGGCCCACCTTTCGACACGACGCGTCGCGGAGCGGTTCCGCTTCGGAATTGATACCATCGACCGTCGAACGCAAGTGGAGCATAGAACTCGGCGGGCGATTGACGTCACCGGTGATTGCAAATGGAGTTGTCTACGTCGCCAAAATGGATGCCCACACTCTGTATGCGTTCGATGAGACAAGCGGGAAAGAACGCTGGTCTTTCATCATCGGCGCGAGAATCGATTCGCCTCCAACCGTACATCGGGGCAAGGTTGTGTTCGGCGGGGCTGATGGTTGGGTCTATTGTTTGCAAGCCACTGATGGGCAGTTGGCCTGGCGCTATCGAGCGGCACCGTTGGATCGAAGGACGATGGCCTACGAACAGTTGGAGTCGCTTTGGCCTGTACATGGCAGTGTATTGGTTCAGGATGATATCATCAATTGTGTATCGGGCAGATCTAATTTTCTCGATGGCGGAATTCGACTGATTCGACTAGAGCTTGCTACTGGCAAAAAGTTGA